>DATFQX010000375.1:0-37843 GCA_035263865.1 Xanthobacteraceae bacterium | reverse complement strand
TGCGCGCGAGCGCGGCATCGGATATGCCCTGCGCCTTGAGCCGCTCGACGCGGCGCCCGTGCGTCTTCTTCGAGCCAAGCGCGCCGATATAGAAGCAGTCGCGCGCAAGCGCATGGGTGAGCGCGGGATCGTCGATCTTGGGATCGTGGGTGAGCGCGACGAAGGCGGTATAGCGATCGATGCCGAGCGGCGGCAACGCGACGTCCGGCCACTCCGCGATCACCTTAACGTCGGCAAAGCGCTCGATCGAGGCAAACGCGGTGCGCGGATCGACGATGGTCACGTCATAGCCCAGAAGGCGCGCGATCGGCGCAAGCGCCTGGCTGATGTGCACGGCGCCGGTGATGACAAGCTGGGGCGGCGGAACGTGCACGGTCAAGAAGACTTTGCCCGCCGAGGTCTCCACCATGCCGCTCTTGCCCCGCCGGATGTGCTTTTCGATTTGCTCTTTGAGCGGATCTCGTGCCACCTCCGCCGCCTTGACCAGCCGCTGCCCGCCGGTCGCCACATCGGTGACGACAACCGCAGAGCGGCGCGCCGCGCGCTCAGCGTTCAGGGTTTTGAGTATCTCGAGCTTCATTTTGACGCCTTCCCCGCACTCGGTATGTCGCCTCCCCCCTTGCGGGGGTTAGGGAGGCGCACCGAGTGGGCGGCGATCCCTTACTCCACCTTCTCCACGTAAACCCGGATCGTGCCGCCGCAGGAGAGTCCGACTTTCCAGGCGGTCTCATCGGCGACGCCGAATTCCAGCGTCTTGGGCTTGCCGCTCTCTATCACGTCAAGCGCTTCCGTCACCACCGCGCCCTCGACGCATCCGCCCGACACACTGCCGAGGAAATTGCCCTCCTCGTCGATCACCAGATTCGAGCCGACCGGGCGCGGCGCCGAGCCCCAGGTCTCCACCACGGTCGCGAGCGCAACCCGGCGTCCTTCCGCCCGCCACTCCTCGGCGGCCCGCAGGATGTCTTCATCGCGCGCCAACATCTGCACCTCCGTTCTCGCAGCCCATCGCGTCTATTAAATGGATGGCGGCATCGCGTCCGGCAATGACCATCACGCGACCTTATCCAACCATGCTTTGGGATCGCCGCTGCGGCCCCCACTCGGCGAGAGTGCGCGCACCAACTCAGCCATCGAGTCGAGATTGTGGATCGGCCGCAGTTCGTCGACGTGCGGCACCATCGCGCGAATGCCCTTGGCCTTGGCTTCGAATCCGGAGAATCGCAATAGCGGATTGAGCCAGATCAGCCGACGGCAGGAGCGGTGCAAGCGGTCAATTTCGAAGGCCAGCCGGTCGTCGGGATCGCGCTCGAGCCCATCGGTGATGAGCAGCACAATCGCGCCCTCCGTGAGCACGCGGCGCGCCCACAGTTTGTTGAACGCGCGCAGCGAGGTGGCGATGCGGGTGCCCCCCGACCAGTCGGCGACGTTGGCGCTGACGGCGGCGAGCGCCTCATCGGGATCCTTGGCCTTGAGCGCGCGCGTGACATTGGTGAGCCGAGTGCCGAAGAGGAAGGTGTGGACGCGTTTGCGGGCATCCGTCACGGCGTGCAGGAAATGCAGGAAGAGCCGGGTGTACTGGCTCATCGAGCCGGAAATATCGAGCAGCGCCACGATCGGCGGGGACTTCGAGCGGGGCCCGAGATATTTCAGGTCGATTACCGCGCCGCCGGCTTTCAGGCTCGCCCGCAACGTGCGGCGGATATCAACGAGATGACCGTGACGATGGAGCGCAAGCCGGCGTGTCTTCACTTCGTCGAGCGAAAGCACCAGACGCTTGATTGCGTCCTTGGCAACGACGATCTCCGCCGCGGTCATTTGCGCGAAATCCTTCTTTTGCAGCACCTCGCGGTCGGAGACGGTGAGACGCGCGTCGACCTCGAGCTCCGGCGGTTTGCGCTCGGCTTCGCCGAGGCTCGAGAGCAGCGCCTCCTGGATGCGCTGCGCACCGGGCGGCACTTTTTCCTCGTCACGTGCCGGCGCTTGCGGCAGCATCGCAGCGAGCAGCTTGTCAAGCATGCCGCGCCGGCGGAAAAAGATGCGAAACGCCTGGTCGAAGATGAGCGAATACTCGTGGCGCTTCACCAGGACGGCGTGCAGCGTCCAATAGAAATCTTCACGCGTGCCGACGCCCGCCGCCTCGACCGCGGCGAGCGCGTCCATCACCGCACCGGGGCCGACCGGAATTCCGGCCGCGCGCAGCGCGCGCGCGAAGTGGACGATGTTCTCGGCAAGACGACCGGCGGCACGCTCTGCCCGAGCCCGCGCGGCATCCGAGCCACGCGCATGCTCCGCGGCACCGAGCGGATGACGGACGGATGAACCGAATGGATCCATGACGTTCTTGCCGACTGTCTTTCAAGCTATCATTCGGCGGCGCGCAGTTCCGCCCGGACCTCGTCGATGAGCTCCTTGACCTTGCCACCTTCGATCCGTGCGATGTCGTCTTGATACTTGAGCAGCACACCGAGCGTGTCAGACACCGTAAGGGGATCGAGCGCGACCGCGTCGAGCTCGGCGAGCGCTGCCGCCCAATCGAGCGTCTCGGCGACGCCCGGCGCCTTGAACAGATCCTGCTTGCGCAGCGCTTGAACGAAATGCACGACCTGCTCAGACAGAATCTTGCCGATTCCCGGCACCTTGGCGCGCACAATCTTCAATTCGCGCTCGGCAATGGGATAGCCAACCCAATGATAGAGACAGCGGCGCTTGAGCGCATCGTGAATTTCGCGGGTGCGGTTCGACGTGATCACTACGATCGGTGGGTGCGCGGCCTTCACGGTGCCGAGCTCCGGGATGGTGACCTGGAAGTCCGCCAGCACCTCCAGAAGGAACGCTTCGAAGGCCTCATCGGCCCGGTCGAGTTCGTCGATCAGCAGCACCGGCGCGCCGGCGGGATCAGGCTCCAGCGCCTGGAGGAGCGGCCGCTTGATCAGGAAGCGCTCGGAGAATACGTCGTGCTCCAGCCGCTCGCGGTCGTGCGCCCCCTCCGCCTCGGCGACGCGGATTGCGATCATCTGCGCGGCATAGTTCCACTCGTAGACCGCTGCCGAGACGTCGAGGCCCTCGTAGCATTGCAGGCGGATGAGGTGGCGCCCGAGCGTCGCCGACAGCACCTTGGCGACCTCGGTCTTACCGACGCCAGCCTCGCCTTCGAGAAACAACGGCCGGCCCATCTTCAGCGCGAGGAAGAGCACCGTCGCGAGCGAGCGGTCGGCCAGATAATCGGCTGCCGCAAGCAGATCGAGGGTGGCGTCGATCGAGTCGGGCAGCGAACGCGGCGTAGGTGTCATGACGCCGAGCTTATAGCCCCCCACTTATGGGGTTGTCTTGCGAAGAACGCAGATCAGGAAATCGGCTGATCCCTGGCGCTTACGCTTACGCTCACGCTGCCGCCGCAACCGCCCGCCGCGCCAGCACCGCGACGAGGTGCGCCCGGTATTCTGCGCTGCCGTGAATATCGCTCGCCATGCCATCGGCCGGGATGGTCAAGCCTTCGAGCGATTTCGGACCGAAGCGCTTCTTGAGCGCCTCCTCGAACGCGGTCACGCGAAACACGCCGCTCGCGCCCGCGCCGGTGACCGCCACGCGGATCTCGGAGCTGCGTTTCGACACGAATACGCCGACCAAGGCGTAGCGGGACGCCGGATTGGGAAATTTCACGTAGGCCGCCTTATTGACCTTGGGGAACTGCACCTTGGTGATGATCTCGTCGCCCTCGAGCGCGGTCTCGAACAGCCCCTTGAAGAATTCGTCGGCGTGAATGCGCCGCTTGTTGGTGATGATGGTAGCGCCCAGGCCGAGCGCGGCCGCCGGATAATCGGCATTGGGATCGTTGTTGGCGATCGAGCCGCCGATGGTGCCGCGGTGGCGCACGGCCGGATCCCCGATCTTGCCCGCGAGCTCCGCCAACGCCGGAATGTTTTCTTTCACGATGGGTGAGGTTTCGACCTCGACGTGCGTGGTCATTGCGCCGATGACGAGCGAGCGCCCTTTCATCTCGATGCCAGTCAACCCGTCGACCTTCGATAGGTCGACAAGATTCTTGGGCCCCGCCAGGCGCAGCTTCATCGTTGGAATCAAAGTGTGGCCGCCGGCGAGCAGCTTGGCCTCTTCCTGTTTGGCCAAGAGATTCGCGGCCTGCCGCACCGTCCCTGGCCGATGTTGGCTGAATGCATACATTGCGAGTGCTCCTATGCCGGCTTGCGTCTGTCGTTGGCTTTCTGCAATGCCCGCCACACCGCCTGGGGCGTTGCCGGCATCGGCAGGTCCTCGGTACCGATGGCATCCGTGATCGCGTTGATGACCGCGACCGGCGCGGCGATGGCGCCGGCCTCCCCGCAGCCCTTGATGCCGAGGGGGTTCGACGGCGACGCCGTCTTTGTCATCTCAACTTTGAGCGCGGGCAGATCCTGCGCCCGCGGCATGCAGTAATCCATCAGCGAACCGGTGACGAGCTGGCCGTCCTTGTCGTAGACCGCGCCCTCTAGCAATGCCTGGCCCACGCCCTGTGCGATGCCGCCATGCACCTGGCCCTCCACGATCATTGGATTGACCACCGTGCCGAAATCGTCGACCGCGGTCCAAGCCACGATCTCGCTTTCGCCGGTCTGCGGGTCGACCTCGATCTCGCAGATGTGACAGCCGGCGGGAAAAGTGAAGTTGGTCGGATCGTAGAACGCGCCTTCCTTCAATCCCGGCTCCAGCTCCTGGCCCGCAAATTTATGCGCGATATAGGCGTTGAGCGCGACCTCGCCCCATGCCGCCGTCTTGTCGGTCCCTGCCACCGTGAATTTGCCATCCGCAAAGACGATGTCGCCTTCGGCCGCTTCAAGCATGTGCGCGGCGACCTTCTTCGCCTTGGCCTCGATCTTGTCGAGAGCTTTTACGATTGCGGAAATGCCCACCGCGCCCGAGCGCGAGCCGTAGGTGCCCATGCCGAATTGCACCTTGTCGGTATCTCCGTGCACCACGCTGACGTTGTCGAGCGGAATGCCGAGCCGCTCGGAGACGACCTGCGCGAAGGTCGTCTCGTGGCCCTGGCCGTGCTGGTGACAGCCGGTGAGGATTTCGACTGTGCCAGTGGGATTGACCCGCACCTCCGCCGATTCCCACAGCCCGACGCCGCAGCCGAGCGACCCGACCGCCTGACTCGGCGCGATGCCGCAGGCCTCGATATAGGTGGAGAAGCCGATCCCCCGCAGCTTGTCCTGGCGCGCCGATTCGCGTTTGCGCTTGCCGAAGCTACCGTAATCGGCGAGTTCCAGCGCCTTCTTGAGCGAGGCATGATAATCACCGGCGTCATAGGTCATGATCACCGGCGTCTGATGCGGGAACGCCTTGATGAAATTCTTCTTGCGCAAATCGGCCGGATCCACGCCCATCTCGCGCGCACCGACCTCGATCAGTCGCTCGACCACGAAAGTCGCCTCCGGGCGGCCTGCACCGCGATAGGCATCGACCGGCACCGTATTGGTATAGACGGCGTCCACCTCGCAGTAGATCGCCGGGATTTCGTACTGGCCCGACAGCAGCGTGCCGTAGAGATAGGTCGGCACCGAGGAGGAGAACGTCGACATATAGGCGCCGAGATTGGCGATGGTCTTGACGCGCAAGCCCGTGACCTTGCCGTCCGGGTCGAACGCCATCTCCGCGTGGGTGACATGGTCGCGTCCGTGCGCGTCGGTGAGGAATGCCTCTGAACGCTCCGCCACCCATTTCACGGGCCGACCAATCTTGCGCGCGGCCCACAGGCAGACGACCTCTTCGGGATAGATGAAAATTTTAGAGCCGAAGCCGCCGCCTACGTCGGGCGCGATGACCCGCAGCTTGTGCTCCGGCGCCAGGCCCACGAATGCCGACATCACCAGTCGCGCGACATGCGGGTTCTGGGTTGTATTCCACAGCGTCAGGCTGTCGGAGCCGGCATCGTATTCGCCGATCGCCGCTCGCGGTTCGATTGCATTCGGCACCAGACGATTGTTGATGAAATCGAGCTTGGTAACGTGCCTTGCGGTACCAAATGCCGCCTCGACTGCCTTCGCGTCCCCCAGATGCCATTGGTAGATGGTGTTGCGCGGCGCGACCTCATGAATTTGCGGCGCGCCTTGGTCTTGTGACTTCGCCGGATCGGATAATGTCGGCAGGAGCTCGTAATCGACTTTGACCTTCTCCGCCGCATCTTTCGCCTGAGGGAGCGTCTCGGCGACGACTACGGCCACGGGATCGCCAACATAATTCGCCTTGCCGTGCGCGATCGCGGGGTGCGGCGCCATTTTCATCTGCGAGCCGTCCTTGGACGTGATCATCCAGCCGCAAATGAGATTGCCGATCTTGTCGGCGGCAAGCTCTGCGCCGGTGAGCACCGCGAGCACCCCCGGCATCGCCCCGGCAGCCTTGCTGTCGATGTTCTTGATCCTGGCGTGGGCATGCGGCGAGCGCAGGAAGTAGGCGTGGCACTGGCCGGGACGGTTCACGTCATCCGTATAGTGCCCCTTGCCGGTGACGAAGCGTTGATCCTCTTTGCGGCGGACCGCCGCGCCGATTCCGGTCGCGCTCATGGCGATCTCCTGACGCTTTCCCTCCGCTAGGCCTGTGCTTGCACGTGCCCTTTCATGGCCTTGGCGCCGGCGGCAATGGCCTTGACGATGTTGTGGTAGCCGGTGCAGCGGCAGAGATTGCCTTCGAGCTCGTGGCGAATGGTGGGGTCATCGAGCTCGTGGCCTTTGCGATTGACCATGTCGATCGCGGTCATGATCATCCCCGGCGTGCAATAGCCGCATTGCAGCCCGTGATGTTCGCGGAACGCCTCCTGCATCGGATGGAGTGGCCCGTTCGGCTCGGCAAGGCCCTCGATGGTGGTGACGTTCGCCCCCTCGATCTGCCACGCGAACACGGTGCAGGATTTGACCGCTTTGCCGTTCACGTGCACCACGCAAGCGCCGCACTGGGACGTATCGCAGCCCACATGCGTGCCCGTCAGCCGCAGATTCTCGCGTAAGAATTGCACCAGAAGCGTGCGCGGATCGACGTCACCGGTGACGGCTTTGCCGTTCACCGTCAGTGCGACGGCGGTCATGGCTCTCCTCCTCGAAATTCGACCAAACGCCTCGTTTTCGCACCGGCCGGGGGGACCGGCGGCGGATCGGGGCAAGATCGGGGCGATCTTGCCCCGGGATGCGAATTGGAACAAGTCGACTCTGAACCTGCGGCGCACCGCCGGTCAAGGGCGCCCGGGGACGCCTGTGCCGCTACTAAATCACCATCATCGCGGTTGCGTCACCGCCGCAGCGAATTTGACGAAGAAGTCGTCGGCGGTCTTCTTCGCCGCGCTGTTGATCAGACGCTGGCCGAGCTGGGCGAGCTTGCCACCGATCTGCGCTTCCACGTCATAGGTCAGAAGCGTGCCGCCGTCCTTGTCGCTGAGCGACACCTTGGCGCCGCCCTTGGCAAAACCCGCCGCGCCGCCCTCCCCTTCGCCGGAAATGCGATAGCTGTTCGGCGGATCGAGGTCGGAGAGACGGACCTTGCCCTTCCAGCGCGCCTTGACGGGACCCACTTTGACGGTGGCGACGGCCTGGAATTCGCTTTCCGAAACTTTGTCGAACTGCTCGCTGCCTGGGATGCAGCTCTTGAGTACCTCGGGATCGTTGAGCTTGGCCCATACCACCTCGCGGCTCGCGGAAAGCTGAACTTGCCCGTTCATGGTCATCGCCATGGGCGTTTCTCCGTCGTTCTCAAACATCAGATATAAAGCGCCGACGCGGGACGGGGAAAGCGCTTTCGGCATGGGCGGCGCGCGCGACTTGGCGCGCGGCTCAGCGGTGGATAAAGCTCTGGCGCTGCGTATCATCGCCGGAGGAGCATCATGCCCATCGTCAACGCGGACGGCTGCGCGATCTACGTCGAAGTCGACGGCCCGGGAAGCGCGCCCGCGCTCATGCTGTCCAATTCGCTGGGCACCACATTGCACATGTGGGATGCCCAGGTCGCGCCGTTTACCCAGCACTTTCGCCTCGTGCGCTACGACCGGCGCGGCCACGGCCGCTCCGGCGTGCCGAAAGGCCCCTACACGATGGAATGCCTCGGCCAAGACGTGCTTGCCGTGCTCGATGCGCTCGGGATCGAACGGGTCAACTGGTGTGGGCTTTCTATGGGCGGCATGGTCGGTCAATGGCTTGGCGCCAAGGCGCCGGAGCGTATCGAGCGGCTCGTGCTCACGAATACGTCGACTTATTTTGCGGACAAGACGATGTGGAACGAGCGCCTCAAGCTCGTGCGCGAGAAGGGCGTTGCGGCCTTCGCCGCGGCGAACATGGAGCGCTGGTTCACCAAGGGATTCCGCGAGCGCTCGCCGAAAGTAGTGGCTTGGATGCAGGAGATATTCGCGGCAACTCCGCTCGAAGGCTATCTCGCCTGCGCGGAAGCGGTCCGCGACATGGACCAGCGCGAGTTGCTGCCGAAGATCAAAGCCCCGACGCTCGTCATAGCCGGCAAGCACGATCCGGCAACGCCGCCCGAAGCCAACGAATACATCAAAGACCACATCCCAGGTGCCCGCTTCGCCATGCTCGACGCCGCGCATATTTCCAGTGTCGAGCAGGCACAGGCGTACACGAACGCGGTACTGGAGTTTTTGCTTAACAGGGGACAGTAACCGGGGATCAGGAATGAAACCTCCTGATTCCCGGAGCTACCCTCCCCTCGCCGCGCGGAACTCGTGCGGCGTGGTCCCGGTCTGCTTGCGAAAAAAGCGCGCGAAGTGGGACGGATCGGAGAAAGCGAGATCATAGGCGATCTCGTGGATCGGCTGGCTGGTGAACACCAGTTGGCGCTTGGCTTCGGTGAGCACGCGCTGGCGGATCAAATGTCCAGCGGTGACGCCGGTTGCGCGCTTAACGTGATCGTTGAGGCGATCAACCGTCATAGCGAGCTTGTCGGCGTAGAAGGCAAGTTGCCGCTCCTTGTGGAAATGCTCCTCGACAAGCTTGCGCAATGCATCGACGGTTGCGCCCGTCGGCTCGAGCGCAATCGCCTCGGCAGCCCCGCGCGCGCGGCCGGCGGCCAACCGCGCGACCTCGACTGCAATGAGCGCGAGCAGGCCGCGCATAGCGATACGAAAGCCGGCGCGGGCGAGAAACCGTTCCTCATGCAGCTCCACGGCCAATTTCGAAAGGCGGTCGCGCTCCGACTCTCCGAGCGGTACGACCGGCTCGGCCGCGAGCGCCTTGAGTCGGGCGAGCGCTTCGCCGCGGCGATCGCCCATCGCCTCGGCAACGTCCTCGGTAAACGTCATGACCCAGCCATCGGTGAGCGCCGGACGGAAACGAAAACCGTGCGCGATGGTTGCGGGCACGAGAATTGCGCAGGGCGCCTCGAAGGCGATTGCGGCGGCCTCGAAGGTCATCTCGCCGCCGCCACGTTCGATCAGCAGAATCTGAAAAAGATTGCGGTGGCGGTGGGCGCGGATGGTCCAGTCGTGAATGGAGGAGCGCGAGGCGATGGTCTCGATATGAATGAAGTCGAAGGCCTGATCGTCAGGCGGATCGCCGTAGAGATGAAACAGCGGAAGCGCGGCCGTGGCCATGCAAAATCATAGGCCAGCTTGCCCAAAGAGAAAACGTGCCCGGACGCCGGTGGCCGGCGCCATGCACATCAATCCAACAAGATAATTGAATGCTCCGCCGAACCGACGCGGCCGCGCGTGCCAGGCGCAGTTCCCTCGCCCCGCGAAGCGGGAACAGGGTTACCGGCGCTCACACCTGCTTGTAGGCACGGTCGTGGTAAACCAGCGCAGGACCGCTAGGTCCGGCGCGCACGGTTTCGACCGCGCCGAAGAAAACGTTGTGGCTTCCGACCGAACGCACCTCGACGATGCGGCAGTCGAACGCGATCACGGCCGAGGCCAGAACGGGACTGCCGGTCGAGAGCGTCAGCCAGTCTCCAGTTGCGAACCGATCCCCACCGGCAACCCCGGTGCGTCCGGCGAAAAGGTCCGCCATCTCCGCGCCGTGGTGTCCCAGCGTGTTGACGCAGAATACGCCGTTCTCGACGACGATCGGATTCGTCTGGCTGCGCCGACTGAGACACATGAGGAGCGTCGGCGGCGCGTCTGAAACTGAGCAGACCGCGGTGGCGGTGGTGCCGGCCTTGCCGGCGGCGCCGGCGGTGGTGATGACGTGGACGGCGGCGCCGAGCCGGCTCATCGCCTCGCGAAAAACCGCCGGCTCGACCGTGCGCACGGGCTCAGGCCCGATCGCGGTAAACGCGCCGTCCATCGCATCATCGGGCCGTTGGTCGGTCCAGCTCATGGAACTTATTCCGCGGCGCGCTTGACGCCCACGACGGCCGGATACGAAACATCGTCAGGGTCAAGCCAGGCGGCATTGCGCCAGCCGTTTTCGTCATAGTCCGCAAGGCATTGCTCGGCCAACGCAACCATACCATCGAGCGTGCCGCTAGTGCGCGCCCCCCACAGCGCCTGAAGCCGGATATCCTCGTGGTTGCCGGCGTAATTCATCTCATAGAGCTCGTGCCGCCCGCCAAACTCGGTACCGATCGAGTCCCACAAGAGCTTCATCACCTTGATGCGGTCCTTGTAATCGATGCCGTACGAGCCGCGCACGTATTTGGCGAGATATTTGTCGATCTCGGGATTTTTGAAATCCCTGGCTGAGGACGGAAGATAGATGAGCGCCGAGGCAATGATTTTTTCTACGATCTCCTTGACGCGGCCGTAGGCATCGCCCGCAAAGACGCGGTAGCTCGAGCCCGACTGCACGTTGGGGAGCACGGCGCCGTCCACCCACGGCGTGGGATTTGCCGCCATTGCGTCGGTCAGCGCCCAGAACAGATTCCGCCAGGCGACCACCTCACCCAACATCACCTGATTGCCGCGGAACTCATCGGCGCCGGTGGTGCGCAGCGCCTTGGCGATCACGCCGACCAAAAAGTCGAGCTTGACCGCGAGACGGGTGCAACCCTGGAACTGATAACCCGCGAGGAACCCTGACTGGGGGAAAAAGATCTTGAGCTTCTCGAGATCGCGATGCAACAGCACGTCTTCCCAGGGAATGAATGCGTTATCGAACACGAAAATGGCGTCGTTCTCGTCGAAGCGCGAGGACAGCGGATAGTCGAATGGCGTGCCCATCACGCTCGCCATCATCTCATAGGAAGTACGGCACACGAGCTTCACGCCGGGCGTATTCATCGGCGCGATGAACATGACCGCAAGATCGGTATCATGGGTTGGCACGGCCGCGTTCTGGCCGAGGAAGTTGTAGTGCGTGAGCGCCGAAGAGGTCGCCACCACTTTCGCGCCCGATACATAGATGCCGGCGTCCGTCTCCTTCTGAATGGTGATGAACACGTCTTTGACCTGATCCGGCGCCTTGGCGCGATCGACCGGCGGATTGACGATCGCGTGGTTCATGAACAAGACGTGCTCCTGGGCGCGCCGATACCAGGCGCGGGCATTGCCCGAGAACCTGCCGTAGAAGCGATGATTGGCCCCGAGCGTATTCATCAAGGAGGCCTTGTAATCCGGCGAGCGCCCCATCCAGCCGTAAGACATGCGCGCCCATTGGGCGATCGCGTCCCGCTGCGCGACGAGTTCCTCTCGCGAGCGGGCAGCGCGGAAGAATTTGTGCGTATACCCGTCCGAGCCGGTATCGGTCGGCCAAGTTAGAACATCCTTGGTCTTGGGGTCGTGCAGCGCGTCGTAGAGCCGCGCGATCGAGCGCGCGGCGTTGCGAAACGCCGGATGCGTGGTCACGTCCTCGACGCGCTCGCCGTAGACATAGACGTCGCGCCCATCACGCAGGCTCGCGAGATATTCCGCACCCGTGAACGGGCGCCCTTTGGCTGCAATGACGTCCTCGGACTTCATCGCCCTCTTTTCCTTGCGCACGCAGCGCCATGGCACTCGCGGAGCCTAGTGTCAATGCGCCGTCCGCTGCTGGACCAACCGAGATCGGTCCGTCCGGCGACCCGTTTCATCGCAGCGGTCGACAACGCGGAACCTGGTTGCTACCTTTTCTCGGCCCGCCGGCTGCTTAATCCTCCCACAGAGCCAATCGACGCCGCGTTGGTGCCGTTGCTGGTCTGGCGGCCCCCTGCTAGAGCATCAACGCTTGCCGGATCGCAAGGGACGCCTCGGGGAGGCGCGCGGGCATGGAAGTCTTCGTCCAGCAGCTCATCAACGGCATCACGCTCGGTTCGATCTATGGCCTCATCGCCATTGGCTACACGATGGTCTTCGGCATCATTGGCATGGTGAACTTCGCCCATGGCGATGTATTCATGGTCTCCGCCTTCATCGCGCTCATTACTCTCTTGCTTCTGACGACTTGGCTCGGCATCGGCTCGTTCGTGATAGCGCTCCTGATCGTGCTCATCGTCGCTATGCTGTTTACCTCGCTCGTCAACTGGGCGATCGAGCGCGTCGCGTATCGCCCGCTGCGCGGCTCGTTCCGCCTGGCGCCGCTGATCTCGGCGATCGGCATGTCGATCTTTCTCTCCAATTTCGTCCAGGTCGCGCAGGGTCCGCGCGTGAAATCCATTCCGCCGTTCTTCAATGAGGTGGTCGTGCTGACGCCCGAGAGCAGCGGCTACGAGGTTGCCATCTCCTACAAGCAGATCGTGGTGTGGGTGGTCACGGCCGCCCTGCTCGTGGTGTTTTGGTTCGTGGTGAGCAAGACGGCGCTCGGGCGCGCGCAACGCGCTTGCGAGCAGGATCAGAAGATGGCGGCGCTACTCGGGATCGATGTCGACCGCACCATTTCGATCACCTTCGTGATCGCCGCAGCGCTCGCCGCCGTCGCCGGCACCATGTA
Organism: Xanthobacteraceae bacterium; assembly: GCA_035263865.1. Taxonomy (GTDB): domain Bacteria; phylum Pseudomonadota; class Alphaproteobacteria; order Rhizobiales; family Xanthobacteraceae; genus VAZQ01. The sequence continues at coordinate 25,007 of DATFQX010000375.1, read as the reverse complement.
CCTCATGTATTACGGGGTCGTGAGCTTCGCCGACGGCTTCGTGCCTGGCGTGAAGGCCTTCACTGCGGCGGTGTTGGGAGGCATCGGCTCGCTGCCCGGCGCCGTCATCGGCGGCCTCTTGATCGGGCTGATCGAGACCATGTGGTCGGCGTATTTCTCGATCGACTACAAGGATGTCGCTGCCTTCTCCATTCTCGCCATCACCATGATCTTCCTGCCGCAGGGCATCCTCGGCCGACCGGACGTGGAGAAGGTGTGAGATGGAGGCGTTATCGCCCGCCTCCCGCGTCGATCTCGCTCGGGCGCTGCGCCAAACCGCGATCACCGCGCTCATCGCTTTCGGGCTGCTGCTTCCGCTGATCGGCTTCAACACGGTCCAGAACATTCACAATGAACTCGTGCTCGAAACTCGCTGGCCGTTGCTGGCGGTCCTAGTTGCGATGATCGCGGCCGGACGTTTCCTGCATGCAATCTTCATCGCGCCCGCTCTCGCGCGCCGGGCGCTACGGCCGCGCCAAGAGGACGCAGAGCGCACGGCAACTCGCGCACGGCGCGTGCGCTGGCTTACTCCGTTCGCGCTGGGCTTCGCTTTGGTCTATCCCGCCCTCGCGCTGTCGATCGTGGGCACTCAGGGCGCCGTAAAATGGGTCGACAATTTCGGCGTCCAAATTCTGATCTACGTGATGCTCGGCTGGGGACTCAACATCGTGGTCGGGCTCGCCGGGCTACTTGATCTCGGCTATGTCGCGTTTTACGCCGTCGGCGCCTACTCCTATGCGCTCCTTGCGCAAACATTCGGCCTTTCGTTCTGGATCCTGCTGCCCGTCGCCGGCTGCTTGGCCGCGTTCTGGGGCATCTTGCTCGGCTTTCCGGTGCTGCGCTTGCGTGGCGACTATCTCGCCATCGTCACGCTCGCCTTCGGCGAGATTATCCGGCTGATCCTCATCAACTGGGTGCCGGTGACCAACGGCTATGCCGGGATCAGCAGCATCCCGCGGCCGACCTTCTTCGGAATTCCGTTCAATGCCTCGGACGAGGGGTTTGCCGCACGATTCGGGCTCGAGTTCAGTCCGGTCTACCGCACCATCTTCCTCTATTATCTTATCCTGGCGCTCGCGTTGCTTACCGCCGCCATGACCATGCGGCTGCGGCGGCTTCCGATCGGGCGGGCATGGGAAGCCTTGCGCGAAGACGAGATTGCCTGCCGTTCGCTTGGCATCAACACGACCAATACCAAGCTCACCGCCTTCGCCATGGGGGCGATGTTCGCCGGCTTTGCCGGATCGTTTTTCGCGACGCGGCAGGGATTCATTTCGCCTGAAAGTTTCACCTTCATGGAGTCCGCAGTAATCGTCGCCATCGTCGTACTTGGCGGCATGGGCAGCCTGCTCGGGGTAGCGATTGCTGCCGTGATCATGATCGGCGGAACCGAGATCATGCGCGAGCTCGACTTCCTCAAGGTCGTGTTCGGCAGCAATTTTGATCCAACCCAATATCGGATGCTGCTATTCGGTTTCGCGATGGTGCTGATCATGGTGTGGAGACCGCGCGGGCTGATTGCCACGCGCGAACCTTCGACGCTCCTCAACGCGCCGCGCGCTGCACGCTTGCGCAAGCAGAAAGCCACACAGCCCTCGCTCGCGCAGGAACCCCACGGATGAGCAGACCCGCAGCCATCGCCGGCACGCATACGAGGCCGGTGGCGCCAGCTCCGAACATTGCGCCCGTGCTCCGCGTCGAGCATCTCAGCATGCGTTTCGGCGGGCTCATCGCCATCAACGATCTCTCCTTCACCGCCAGCCGCAGCGATATTACCGCCCTGATCGGGCCAAACGGCGCCGGCAAGACCACTGTGTTCAACTGCATCACCGGCTTCTACAAGCCGAGCGAGGGGCGCATCGCCTTGCAGTTCGGCGATCCCGGCGTGTGGGAGGAGCTGAGCGCCTTGACCGAGCGGGGCACGCGCAGCGTCAGCCGCGGCGACGGCCTTCTCTTTCTGCTCGAGCGGATGCCCGACTATCTGGTCACGCAACGCGCCCGCGTCGCTCGCACGTTCCAGAACATCCGGCTGTTCCAGGGCATGACGGTCTTGGAAAATCTTCTGGTCGCGCAGCACAATCCACTGATGTGGGCCTCCGGATATACGGTGCTCGGCGCGCTGGGGCTTCGCTCCTACGTGCGCGCGGAGCGCTCGGCAATCGAGAAGGCGCGCTACTGGCTGGAGCGGATCGCGCTGAGCGACCGTGCCGACGATCCCGCCGGTGAGCTTCCCTACGGGGCGCAACGACGCCTCGAGATCGCTCGCGCCATGTGCACGGACCCGGTGCTGCTTTGTCTCGACGAACCGGCCGCCGGTCTCAATCCGAGCGAAAGCGCCGAACTCGCCCGCTATCTGTTTGAAATCCGCGACGAGCATGCGACATCGATCCTTCTAATCGAGCACGACATGACCGTGGTGATGGAGATTTCCGATCACGTCATTGTGCTCGACCACGGCCAGAAGATCGCAGACGGCACACCGGACGATGTTCGCAACGATCCCAAGGTGATCGCCGCCTATCTAGGCGTCGAGGAGGAGGAGGTCGCGGAGGGCGGAGTGAACGGCGGCGCGCAAGGGCGCACATGACCGCACCGCTTCTGAGCGTACGCGGGGTCAAGGCCTACTACGGCCATATCGCCGCTCTGCGCGGAGTCGATGTCGAGGTGGGCGAGGGCGAGATCGTAGCGCTCATCGGCGCGAACGGCGCCGGCAAATCGACGCTGATGATGACCATCTTCGGCAACCCGCGTGCCCGCGAGGGTCGCATCGTCTTTGCCGGGCGCGACATCACGCAACTGCCCACGCACGAGATCGCGCGGCTGAAGATCGCGCAAGCGCCGGAAGGCCGCCGCATCTTCGTGCGCATGACGGTGATGGAGAACCTGCAGATGGGCGCCGCCGTCGCCGAATCCGCGCACTTCCAATCCGACGTGGAGCGCGTATTCGCCCTGTTTCCCCGCCTCAGAGAGCGCATCGACCAGCGCGGCGGCACGCTCTCGGGCGGTGAGCAGCAGATGCTGGCGATCGCGCGCGCACTGATGGGGCATCCACGCCTTCTCCTCCTCGATGAACCCTCGCTGGGCTTGGCGCCGCTGGTCGCGCGGCAGATCTTCGACGCCATCAGGCGGCTCAACAGCGAGGAAAAGCTCACCGTCTTTCTGGTGGAGCAAAACGCCTTCCACGCGTTAAAACTCGCGCATCGCGGCTATGTCATGGTCAACGGCCGCATCACGCTGAGCGGGACCGGGCGCGAGCTTCTGGCGCGGCCCGAAGTGAAGGTGGCCTATCTCGAAGGCGGCAGGCACTGATGCACCTGTCGATCCCGGAATTTCTCTCCGACGAGCACTCGCTCGGCATCTTTCTCCTGGTAAGCGTCGTCATGGGCGGCGGCGCCGCCTGGCTCGCCGGCCGGGCGATCGCCGCGACCTGGCGGCCGTGGTGGCATCTCGCCCTTTACATGTTTCCGCTGAGCCTTGCCGTGCGTTTCCTCCACTTCGCCTTGTTCGAGGGCAAGTTCTTGTCGCTGCACTATTATCTGGTCGATTACGCGGTCTGCCTCGCCTTCGGCTTGCTTGGCTTTCACCTCACGCGCGTCACCCAGATGGTCACCCGGTATAAGTGGATCAACGAGCGCGCCGGCCTGTTTCGTTGGCGACGCCGCGACGATACGCCAGCTACGGATAGGTCAAAATCCGGGTGACATTTCTTCGGATTGCGGGTTGAATCTCGCTCGAACTCGCGCGAGACGGAGGCGCGTCTTCCCCGCTTTCATTCAGAGGTGAACAAGATGAAACAGTGGCTCACGCTAGGCCTCGCCCTCGGGCTCGGTCTCGTTTTCGCGGAGAGCGCTTCGGCGCAGGTGAAATTGGGAGTTGCCGGGCCGATCACCGGCGGCAGCGCGGCCTTCGGTGCCCAGCTCAAGAACGGCGTCGAGCAAGCGGTCGAGGACATCAATGCCCAAGGCGGCATCCTCGGCCAGAAAATCCAAGTATTCGTCGGCGACGATCGCGCGGACCCGAAAGAAGGCGTCTCGGTCGCGAACAAGTTCGTCGGCGATGGTGTGAAGTTCGTCGTCGGCCACTTCAATTCTGGCGTCACCATTCCGGCCTCCGAGGTGTACCAGGAGAACGGTATGCTCGTGATCACGCCGGCGGCCACCAATCCAAAGGTGACCGAGCGCAACCTCTGGAACATCTTCCGCACCTGCGGGCGCGACGATCAGCAGGGCGCCGTCGCAGCCGATTACATCCTCAAGAATTTCAAGGGCAAGAAAATCGCCGTCGTGCACGACAAGACGACCTATGGCCAAGGTCTCGCCGAAGAAACGCGCAAAAATATGAACGCCAAGGGCGTCAAGGAGGTGCTCTTTGAAGGCGTCAACAAAGATGACAAAGACTTCTCAGCGCTGGTGTCCAAGATCAAGGCGGCCAACGCCGATCTCGTGTATTGGGGCGGGCTGCACGACACTGGGGGCTTGATCCTGCGGCAGCTGCGCGCGCAAGGGGTCAAGGCGCCGTTCATGGGAGCCGATGGCATCGCTGACGAGGAGTTCGCTGCAATCGCCGGCCCCGGCGCCGAAGGCACGCTGATGACCTTCGGACCCGATGCGCGCAAGCGGCCGGAGGCTAAAGACATCGTGGCGAAATTCCGCGCAAAGAATTTCGAGCCGCAGGCCTATACGCTCTACAGTTATGCCGCCGTCCAAATCATCAAGCAGGCAGCCGAGGCGGCAAAATCGCTCGATCCGAAGAAAGTGGCAGAGCAGATCAAATCGGGCATGAAGTTCAAGACCGTGATCGGCGACCTGTCCTATGACAAGAAGGGCGACGTCACACGCATCGATTACACGGTCTATGTCTGGAAGAAGGAGCCTAGCGGCAAGATCACCTACACCGAGATCCAGTAACGATTTCGGAACCTTCGACGTGAGAGAGCCCGCCTCGGACGAGGCGGGCTTTTGCTTCGCCTTCACAAGCCGCGGTTCGGCAGCTCAGCCAATGCTCTGCAGTGCAGGGAAGGTTTCGATCAACCAGCTGTTCAACTGCGTAAAGACGCCGGCGAGAAAGGCGATTCCGGTGAGCACGAGCAGTCCCCCCATGACCCGCTCGACATGCGCGAGATGGGCGCGAAAGCGCGATAGAAAGGCGGCAAACGGCTCAACCGCGAGCGCAGCGACGATGAAGGGGACGCCGAGCCCGAGCGAATAGATGGCGAGCAGCCCTGCGCCCTTGGCGACCGTCGCCTTCGATGCCGCGACCGCGAGAATTGCCGCGAGAATCGGCCCGATGCACGGCGTCCAGCCGAGCGCGAAGGCGAGGCCCATCACATAGGCGCCCCAAAGGCCGACCGGCTTTGCCAGATGAAAACGCGCCTGCCGGTGCAGCAGGCTGATGGGAGTGAGCCCCAAGAAGTGCAGTCCCATGACGATGATCACGATGCCGGCGATGATCGCGAGCTCGTTTGAATAAAAGCGCATCAGGGCGCCGACCATGCTTGCGCTGGCGCCGAGCGCGACAAAAACCGTGGAGAAACCAAGCACGAACAGGACTGCGGCAATCACGGTATCGCGGCGCACCCGCGGCGGCTCCGCCTCTGCCAAACGCTCGAGCGATGTGCCGGCGAGATAGACGAGATAAGGCGGCACCAGCGGCAGTACGCAGGGCGAGAGAAAGCTCACAAGCCCGGCAAACAGCGCGGCAAGGATGGTGACGTCGGCGGCCATGCGGCTAAATGCGGTGCATTTGCATCTGCGCGCAAGTCGGCAATTGCGCTCTCGCCCGGATGTGATGGCGTGGTGATCTGGCCGGGCACCGCGACAGCGGCTACGTTGGCCCGGGCAAGCGAGGCAATATGGCGCAAAAGAACCTCATCACCGACGTCGCGGGGATTCTCGTCGGACACGCCGACGACGCGCGGCTTGCCTCCGGCGTCAGCGCCATCATCTTCGTCGAGCCCGCGGTTGTCGCGGTCGACGTGCGCGGCGGCGCGCCCGCCACGCGCGACACCGACCTGCTCGAGCCCCATCGCACGGTCGAGCGTATCGATGCCGTGGTGCTCTCCGGCGGCTCGGTCTTCGGGTTGGAAGCCGCCACGGGTGTGCAGGCTTTTTTGCGCGAACGCGGGCGAGGCTTCGAGATCGGCGGCATTCGCGTGCCGCTCGTTTGCGGAGCGTCGATGTTCGACCTGCTCAACGGCGGCGACAAGAACTGGGGCCGCTTTGCGCCCTATCGCGAGCTCGGCTACAGCGCCGCCGCGAAGGCGGGGGAGACATTCGCGCTCGGCACCGCCGGAGGCGGCTTCGGCGGCACCACCCTTAACCTGCAGGGCGGGCTGGGCTCGGCCTCCGCGGTCACGCGGGACGGACACATGGTCGGGGCGCTGGTCGTGGTCAACGCCTGCGGCAGCGTCAATGTCGGGGCCGGGCCGCATTTCTGGGCGGCGCCGTTCGAAATTGATGACGAATTCGGCGGGCTCGGCTTTCCCCCGCGCGTGCCGGCCGCGGCGCTCACGCCTTTCGCGAAGGGCCGGCCGGGCGAGAACACAACGATCGCTATTGTCGCGACCGATGCGGCTTTGACCAAACCGCAGGCCAAAGAGTTCGCCGTCATCGCGCAAGACGGGCTCACCCGCGCGATCTACCCCTCCCACACCACGCTCGACGGCGACACTGTCTTTGCCGCAGCGACCGGACATAGGCCATTGGCCGACTCGGTCAACGAGCTCACCGAGCTTGGCACGGTCGCGGCCACCACGTTGGCGCGCGCCGTCGCGCGCGGCGTATTCGAGGCCAAGTCGCGATCCGGCGGCTTGCCGAGCTGGCGCGATCGTTACGGCAAGTGACCCGAAGCCTGGGTGCTTGCGGCCGAGCGAAGCCGAAATCCATAAGTACTCGCAGCGGTTATGGATGCGGGGTTGCTTCGCCCGCACCCACGCTGACGACTCGTCGTCACTAAAGCGGGTTTCGGTGACCGCTTTTGCCGAATAATTGCGGGTTTTGTTGCTTCCGCCTCGAATTGGCCACTTAAGGTTGGATTAAGGGATATGGGTCGAAACTTCGGTCCATTGCATTCGTTGGGCTTTTGGGCCCCAATTTGGAGGGTCGGACATGCGTCTGGCGACGATCGCGTCCGCGCTGGCGATTGTGCTGTGCGTGGCGGTGTTTGGGGCCATTTTCTGGCAGAACAGGCCCGTTCCGGCGCCCGAGCCGGCCCAGGTCACTCCGACCGAAGGGCGAGCCCCGGTCGCAGCCGTAACCGACATGAATAATCCGGCAGCGGGGTCAGCTCGTGCCGCCGAGGCGCCGGCAGCCGTCGCCCAGGCGGCGGCGCCGCTCCCTTCCGCCATGCCCGCCTCGTGCAGCAATCCCAATGCACTGGGCGTCTCCCGCGTGGTCGAAATCGACACCACCGGCGGCCCCGGTTTTGGCTTCGAGCACTTCAAGGCGCACGACTTCCTGCGGGAAGGCGAGGTGGTGCTCACCTTCGACGACGGGCCGTGGCCGAAGAACACGCCAGCCGTGCTCGCGGCGCTCGCCGCGCACTGCACCAAAGCGATCTTCTTCCCGATCGGCCTGCACGCGACGTACGAGCCCAGCATCCTCAAACAGGTCGCGGCCGGCGGGCACGCGATCGGCTCGCATACATGGTGTCACCAGGACTTGTCGAAGACCAAGGGCCACTGTCAGATCAACGGCAAGACACAAACCGTGGAGTACAATCCCATCGACGAGATCGAAAAGGGCGTCAGCGCCGTGCGCTGGGCGGTCGGAGGGCCGACGGCGCCCTATTTCCGCTTCCCCGCGCTGCGCCAGCCGCCGGAGCTGATCGAGTATCTCGGCAAGCGCAACATCGGCATCTTCTCAGCCGACCTCGATTCCTTCGATTTTAAAATGCGCAAGCCCGAGCAGGTTAGGCAGGCGGTGCTGGCGAAGCTGAAGAAGCACGGCAAAGGCATCGTGCTGATGCACGACTTCCAGCATGCGACCGCCGAGGCGGCCATGGATCTGCTCAACGATCTCAAGGCCGCGGGCTACAAGGTCGTGTTCATGAAACCGAAGTTTGCCGTCACGACCATCCCCTCCTATGACGAGCAGGTGCTCAAAGTCGTGAGTGCGGCCGGGGGCTCCGCTGGCGATACGCGTCCGACCTCGAGCGTCGTGAAAACGATCGCGGAGTAGAAGCGCGGGCCATTCCGCCTCTTCTGCGCAAACTTTCTTACGAAAATGAGTGCCGCATATCTACGCCCACATCGCAAAGCCAGCTCAACGGCGAAGCGGAGCCGGTTCCGATCGCAAGACGCGTAAATCCTCTTCAAGCTTGCTCAGCCGTCGCTCCGTCGCGGTCAGCTGCGCGGCGTGTTGGTCGCTGAGGACCCGCATCTGGTTGACGAGCAGCTGAACCCGTTGCTCGATCTCCGCGACGTTGGCCGAGAGCGTTGCAGAACTGCTCTTCTCACGTCGATCGATCTCGTAAAGCCCGGCGACCAAAACGAGGACGCCAGCCACCGAAAACACGATGGAAAGCCGCAGAGCCAAGTCCCCGCTGCGCATGCTGCCGACTCCTTGAACCTTTGAGTGAGCGAATCGTCGATGACACTAGAACATGTCCCGATCGGATTGAATCACTCTCCTGCGTCTCTTTCCAATCACTCTTCAAAAGGCAGTCCGACATACTGCTCGGCCAATGAGGCCTGCGCGTGTTCGGACGCGTGCAGATAATCGAATTGGTTCTCGCGCGCGCGCTGATCGAATGGCGTCTCGTCGGGAAACCGGTGCAGGAGCATCGTCAACCACCAGGACAGGCGTGCGGCCCCCCAGACCCGCCGCAACGCCATATCGGAATAGCAATCGAGGTAATGCGTGCTGCCGGTCCTGTACGCCTGCACCAGGGCGCGCGCGAGGTAGAACACATCCGACACGGCAAGATTGAGGCCTTTCGCACCCGTGGGCGGAACGATGTGTCCCGCGTCCCCGGCCAGGAAGAGACGGCCATAACGCATCGGCTCCGCGACAAAACTGCGCAACGGCGCAATCGATTTTTCGATCGATGGGCCGGTGACGATCTGCTCGGCCATATCTGGCGGACAGCGCGCCTTGAATTCCTGCCAGAACCGCTCGTCCGGCCAATCCTCCAGCCGGGCGTCGAGCTCGCACTGGATATAGTAGCGGCTCAGCATTGGGCTGCGCATGGACGCAAGCGCAAAACCGCGGCTGTGGTAGCAATAGCAAAGGTCCGGAAACGGCGGCGTCTGCGACATAATGCCGAGCCAGCCGAACGGATACCCTTTCTCGTAGGTCCGCAGCACCGAGGCGGGGATCGATGGCCGGCTCACGCCGTGATAGCCGTCGCAGCCCGCGATGTAATCGCAATCGATGCGGCGCGTCTGTCCATCCTTTTCATAGGTCGCGTAAGGCCGCGCCGACGTTAGCTCGTGCAGCGCGACGTTGGCCGTTTCGTCGATGATCTCGCCGCCCGCCGCGTCGCGCGCCGCGTAGAGATCCTCGGTGATCGCGGTTTGGCCGTAAGCCATCATCGCCTTGCCGGTGAATTTCCTCGTGTCGATGAAGAAGCGGGGGCGTCTCTCCCATGCGATTGCCGAGCCGTCGTGGGGATGGCCTTCGCGATCCATGCGCTCCCCGAGACCGATGGCACGCAAAAGATCGATGGTGCCGGCCTCCAGCACGCCGGCGCGAATGCGGCGCAGGACATGCGCCCGGCTCTGCCGCTCCAGCACCACGCTATCGATGCCATCGAGATCGAGCATGTGCGACAGCAGCAACCCGGCTGGGCCGCCGCCGATGATCGCCACCTGGGTTCGCGTTGTCACTTCGTTCGAGCCGCGGAAGGCTGATGGGCTTCGCTGCTACAACTACACATTTGCTGAGCGCCGTGGGCAGGCAAAATCGTCTGTCGTCCGTTGCCGCGCGGGCGACCCGGACATTCACGCCCGTCTTCGACGCGCACGGGGCGGCCGGCAGGTCCTTGGGATACTGCTGAATCCTTCTAAAACCCATGGGTCGGCCGCAGGCGGCGAGCAGCCGCTGCGCTCACTTTGTTGACCTCAGCGGCTGGCAGCGACGATAGCCCGCGCGAGCGCGCGGCCAACGCAGTCATAACCGGCGGCAGAATTGTGCAGGCCGTCCCACGCGACGAGGGCGCGCCGCGACAAGCCTGCATCGATCGAGCGCCGCATGAGCTCGAAGCGGGGAAATAGCCCGACGCGCTCCTCCCGCCCCACGTCCGCGATGATCGTCTCCATGATGCCATGCTGCGAGGACGCAAGCACGAGCGGCGCGTATTGCAGATCCATCAGGATCACGTCGACGCCGGCGGCCTTGAGCTTCCGTACCCCGGCGAGCACGCGATCCTTGAGACCGTCGGCGCGGCCGCCCCAGGCGACGTCGTTGGTGCCGAGCTGCCAAACCACGAGGTCCGGCGCATAAGCAAGCACGTCGCGGTCGAAGCGCGCGATACTGCCGCGGATCGTCTCGCCGATCCGGCCGCTGTTGACAACCTCGACGCGCGCATTCGGCCACAGCCGGGACAGCTCGCGGCGCATCACCTGCGGATAAGTGGCGGCCCGGCTCATGACCCACAGACCGGTGGTCGAGGAGGAGCCGATCGCGACGATGCGCAGCGGCGCGTCGCCTTTGAGCCGCGCCGCAACGCGCGGCAAGGCGGCACCGAGCGACAGGCTTGTATTGGCGGCGAGGCAAACCTCGGCGTCCGTCGGTTTTGGCGGGGTCTGCGCGACCGCAACGCCGGCGCAGACGGCGGCAAGCGCCGCCGCGACACGCGCGAGCCAAGCGCGACGCCGATCGGCTCGCAGCATTCCGCGGCGGCGCTGTCTCATGCCAGTCTGCCCACAGTTCCCCCTCCCCCAATCCGCAACATCTGCGGCAACTGTAAGACAATGCTTATTCGCAAAAATGCCGATGTAGCCACGCGCGACGGTCGGTTTCTTTGCAAGAAATGTTCGCAATTCCGCCTTGGTTGAGCCCTCGAACCGACGCCGGTTTTTGCTGCACTCACGGTGCTGCCCGGGGGGCGGGAAGCTGCGCGAAAATCAAGACATTATTTACCGCCGGCGCCCAGCCTCCATGCACGCTTGTCGGGGGGGAAGGGGACATGCGCTTCGAAGTCGTGCGTCATGAACATCCCAATATCTTGGTGATGAACCGGCAGACCTACGAGACCTACCGGTTCGTCGTCGGCGATGACGGATCTCTCGCACAGGACGGGCCGAGGTCCGACTTGTACGAGGCGCGCCGGACCGCGGTGGCGTTCCTGGCGCGATGCGCTAACGCGAGCGCCTCGGGCCGATAGCGGCGCCGCGTCGATCAAATTCGCTTCGCTCGCCTGCCGATGTTTGAGCGCACAAGAACCTCGCTCTACGGCGCCGCGCCTGATCAGCGCGCCGGGCGCGATTTGCGCCTTGATCTCTTTCGCGGTCTATCGCTCCTTTTCATTTTCATCGACCACATCCCGAATAACGTCCTGTCGTATATGACGCTGCACTCGATCGCGTTCTCCGACGCGGCCGAGGTCTTCGTTTTCATATCCGGCTACGCCGCCGCGACCGTCTATGGAAAGGCGCTCGCGCGGCAAGGGCCAATCGCCGCCGCAGGCCACATCTATCGCCGGGTGTGGCAGCTCTATGTCGCACACATTTTCACGTTCGTTCTCTTTGCGGCGGCGATCTGTTACGCGGCTCTGGCGGTACAAAACCAGACCTACGCCGAGGATTTTGGCATCGACAATTTCATCGACGAGCCGCAAGTCGCCATCATTAAGGCGCTGTTGCTGCAGTATCAGCCGCAGTTCCTCGACATCTTGCCGGTCTACATGATCTTCCTGGGCGTCTTCCCCCTCGTGCTGCTGTTGATGCAGCGCTCTCTGCCGCTGCCGCTCATCATCTCCGCGGCGATTTATCTCCTGACTTGGCGGTTCGGCTGGCAGCTGCATAGTTATCCCGACGAGGAGACCTGGTTCTTCAACCCTCTCGCCTGGCAATTCCTGTTCGTCATTGGCGCGACCGCCGGATACGCGTCCTATAGCCGTCAGATGTTGCCGCTGGACAGACCGTGGCTCGCAAAGCTTGCCATCGCGATCGTAGCCGTTGTCGCCGTCGTCAACCTGTCCTGGATCATCCACGGCGTGAACGAGTCATTTCCCGCCTTGTTGTTCCAGGAGCTCTCGCCATATGTCGAGGACAAGAGCAATCTGGCGCCCCTGCGCCTGGTCAGCTTCCTGGCGCTTTCGGTAACCGTCTCGCATCTCGTGGGGCGCAACGCGCAACTCCTGCGCCGCCCCATTGCGCAATTGTTCATCCGCTGCGGCCAGCACTCGCTGCAGGTGTTTTGCCTCAGTATTCTGCTCTCGGTGCTCGGGCAGATCGTGCTGACGTCTTGGCGCGGCGATATCCCGATGCAGCTTGCGGTCGATCTCGCAGGAATGGCGCTGATGGCGGCCTTGGCGGGCCTCTTAACCTGGTACAAATCGAGCAACGCAGCGCATTCCGATGCGGCTCTCGCCGGAAGGGGCGACCCCTGGCGCAGGAACATCGCGGGCAATCGCGGAGCGCGCGCGGGCGACGCGCCGCGGCCGGAACCGATCGAAGCGATGCCGCGTGGCGCTCAAGTGCCGCTCCCGGCGTTTCCGTAGCGCAAAAGCATACGGACCTTGTTGCTGACCTCGTGCCCTCGCCTCGCGAAGCGCAGAAGAGGGCCCAAGACTCGCACGATCGTGCACCGCATGTGACGAAATAGCGGTTGGCGACTTGGGGCCCGGCAATGACGCTGTGGCACGTCGTCCTATTCGATCACCTTATCCGCGCGCGCGATGACGGTCGGCGGCACGGTGATGCCGAGCTTCTTGGCAACATCCACGTTGATGATCAACTCGAAGGCGGTCGGTTGCTGCATCGGCAGATCGCTCGGCCTCGCACCTTTGAGGATTTTATCCACGTAGGTCGCGGCCCGGCGCTGGACGTCGGCCACATTGGGCCCGTAAGTCAAAAGCGCTCCGATCTCCATCAGCCAGCTCGGCACGCCGACGAGAATGAGCCCATTCTTCGCACAGACCTCCCCGATTCGCCGCCGCTGCAGCGCAATGAGCCGCGAGCCGATGACGATGAGGGCCTCGGCCCGCTCCCATGCTAGGGCTTGGAATGCACCCTCGAAATCACCCGGCTCGCGGACCTCGAGCGATTGCAGTTGTACCCCCAGCGTGCGCGAGGCGGGCTGCGTCTCGCGAAACTCGGGATCGGCGTGATTCGGATTCCACAAAATGGCGACCCGGGAGACGGAAGGCACCGTGTCCTTGAGCAGCTCGACCGATTTTCCGGCGAGCATGTCGTGCACGTAAGTAAGACCGGTGATGTTGCCCCCCGGCCGTCCCAGGCTCGCAACGAGGCCGGCCTCGACCGGATCGTTGCTCACGACCACGACCATCGGAATATCGAGCAATCGCGGACGCTTTGCGCTCGCGGTCGCTTTCTTGATGACCGGGGCCAGATCGCCGCCGAACGAAAAGATCACGTCGGGCTCGAGGCGTACCAATTCATCCGCGAGTTCCGCAACGCGCGCGTAATCTCCCGCCGCGTCGCGGTACTCGAGGCTAACGGTCTTGCCATCGATGTAACCGAGCGCTTCGAGACCGCGAATGAACGGGTCGATAACCGCAAGATCGGCCTTGGCAAACAGCAGGATGCCGATGCGCGGGATGTGCTTTGCCTGCTGCGCGCCCGCCGCGAGCGGCCATGCCACCACCACGCCGCCAGCGACCCTGATGAAATCGCGCCGTTTCATGTCCACCATGGCTTTCTCCCTAAGCCGTCGCGCCGCCTTGACCCCGCCAGCGGCTCCTGGTTCGCCAGGGTCAGCTTGCCTTAATGGTAGCCTTAAGTCCTTGGGTCAGTCCTGAATTGTTCTGAATCGCGGGTTCGCTGTGGTCTCCATTCCGACCTCATCCTGACGAGGCGCGAAGCGAGCACGAACTCGAACCTCGTCGACTGCTCGACGGAAGATCGGGGGGCATTGCGCCTTTCAGAATTTTTCCGGTGTAGATCCCCGGTGATGGGCATCGCTGACACTCGTGTGTCCAGGCGTTACCGGAATAATTCCGGCACCTTGGTGTCTAGCCTATGCGCCCGGGTTGTGCGCAACGCCCTCGCGAAGGAGCCGACCATGTCGTTCGGCGCAAAACTTGCGCTTACCGCGGCAATCGCCATGAGCATCGTCGCCACGGCAGCGGCCGCGCCCAGGCAACAGAAGAATGCCGCCTATCGGAACACCCCACGCGCGCAGCCCAGTACTCAACGCACCGTTCCGTTTGCCAATCCTTATAGCCCGGAAGCTACCGGCGGTGGCAGCATTGGGTATAACAACAGCGTGCTAATCCAGAGGTAAACGCCGCTCACTCGACCACTTTGTCGGCGCGCAGCACGAGACCAGCCGGAATGTCGTGGCCCATCGCCTGCGCGGTGCGAAGATTGATGACCAGCTCGAACCGCGTCGGCTGCTCGACCGGCAAGTCGGCCGGCTTGGTGCCGCGCAGCAGCGCCGCGAGCTGTCGGCTCATTATGTCGCGATAGAGTTGAAGGATGCGGGGCCCGTAGCCAATGAGGCCGCCCTCCTCCGCCCATTCAGGCCATTGATACATGGCCGGCAGTCGCAGTGCAGCAGCGCGGTTTAAAATGATGTTGCGGTTGTTGAAGAAGAGCGCGGACGCCAGCACGTTGAGCCCCGCGGCGTTCGAAGCTTTCGCCGCGTCGACCGCAGGCGCGATTTCTTCCAACTGCGTAACCCGATGGACCGAAAGCTCGACCCCGCGTGCGCGAGCGGCATCTTCCAGTGCCTTGAGCTCCGAGGGCCTGCTGACATTGGTATCGGAAAGTGTCGCGATGCGGCGAGCCCCAGGAAGCGCCTCAAGGAGAATTTCTTGCCGCTTGCCGTCGAGCTCGGAGGCGAGAAGGGTGACGCCCGTCGTGTTGCCGCCGGGCTTGGCCAGCGAGCGCACGAACCCCTGGCCAACCATGTCGTCGGTCAAGGCGAGGATCGGAATCTGGATCGTCGCCTGCTGCGCGGCGCGAACCGCCGCGTCTCCACCGACCATGATGACGTCGACGCCGGATTTCACAACCTCGGCTGCATGCTCATCCATCTGATCGACGCGCAGGCCGTACCCGCGCGCGTCGACCGCGAGGTTCTGGCCCTCGATGAAGCCGAGCCGCCGCAGCTCCGCAAAAAACGCGACATGATGAGGGGCCTCGCGTGGACTGGCAAACACCGCACCGAGCCGATAAATCCGCCCGGGCTCTTGCGCGCGCGCCGCAAAGGGCCAAGCAACAGCGCAGCCGAGCAGCGATATGACCGCGCGCCGCTTGAGCTGACCAAATCGCATCGGTGTTTTCGCCAGGCGGGTTGCGTTGGAGGGTGTGAGGCAATGCCAAGTCGAGGCGTGAGGGCTAGTTAAGGTTGCGCTCTAGGTCAAGTAACGTCCCGGCATCACCGTCCGAAACGCTCCGCGCCATAGGGCGCAGGATCGCAGAACGGCGTTGCTCCCGTCATCATCTCAGCCAAGAGGCGGCCGGTCGCGGGACCTAGCGTCAATCCCCAATGAGCGTGGCCATAGGCGAGCCAGAGCCCGCGTTGTCCGGGCGCACGTCCGATCACCGGTCGCGAATCCGCAAAACAAGGGCGGCTCCCCATCCACGGCGATGCTTCCACTGGCGCGCCAAGCGGAAAAAGCCCGCGCGCTGCCGGCAACAAGCGGTCGAACTGCACCGGCGTCGGCGGCGCATCGCGCGCCGCAAACTCCGCCCCGGTCGTGAGGCGGATGCCTTGCTCCATCGGCGCGAGGCAATAGCCGTTCTCGATATCGACCACAGGGCGCGCCAGCGCCGCGTTGCCGGCGGCGCGGTAATGGCGGTGATAGCCACGCTTGATGCCGAGCGGCAGCGCGATGCCGAGCGGGTGCAACACATCGGGAGCAAAGGGTCCGAGTGCCATCACCGCATGCTCGGCATCACGTGACCCCTCGGCCGTATCGAGGCGCCAGTACCCGTCGGCGCGGCGCAGCGAGCGCGCGTCACCCCGCATCGCAAGCCCGCGGAGTGCGGCAAAGCGCGCGGCATAAGCCTGTGTCACGGCCAGCGGATTCGTGATGCTCGCGGCGCGTGGCCAGTACATCGCGCGACGAAATACCGGCGCAAGACTCGGCTCGAGCTCGCACGCTCCATCCACATCGAGCGGCTGCTGGGGAATGCCGACTTCCTGCGCGAGCGCACGCTCGATTTTGAGTGCCTCGAACGCCCGCTCGCTGCGATAGAGCTTGAGCCAGCCTTCCTTGCGCAAATAACGGGTAGCGCCGGCTTCCTCCAGCAGCAGCTCGTGCTCCGGGAGCGCGCGCGCAAACAACGGCCGCATCAGCCGCGCGGTCTCAATCAGCCGCTCGGGACGCGAGGCGGCACGAAACGCGATGAGCCAAGGCGCAAGCTGCGGCAGATAGCTCACGTGATAGTTGGCTTCCGGCGCGCGCTTGAGCGCAATTCGTAATAACGCGATCGGATCGGACGGAAAGGCGGGCGGAAAAATGGTGTTGCCTTCGATGACGCCGGCATTGCCATAGGAGGTCTCTTCGCCGACCCCGCGGCGATCCACGAGCGCCACCGCAAGCCCGCGCTTGGCAAGCTGCAGCGCGACCGAGGTGCCGACAATGCCGGCACCGAGCACGATGGCATCAAGCCGCGCCATGCCGCTTCCTTCCAAACATTCGCCGCCCGCGCGGGAGACGGGCGGCTTCGTTGGTGTCTCACCCCATCATATGTGAACGTTGCTGCGAGCGGCAGCCCCGCCCTAACGCGTTGCCCCTAGGCGCCCCGCCGTGTTAGGCGAACCGCATTGAGGAGGAGGCGATGCCGCGCCCGCTCATTGTCGCTCCGTCGATTTTGGCTGCCGATTTCGCCAAGCTGGGCGAGGAGGTGCGCGCGGTCGATAACGCCGGCGCCGATTGGATCCACGTCGACGTGATGGATGGGCACTTCGTTCCGAACATCTCGATCGGCCCCGGCATGGTGAAGGCGTTGCGCCCGTACACCAAGAAGGTGCTCGACGTGCACCTGATGATCGCGCCCTGCGATCCCTATCTCGAGGCGTTTGCCAACGCGGGTGCCGACATCATCACTGTGCACGTGGAGGCGGGGCCGCACGTGCATCGTTCGCTGCAGGCGATCCGCGCACTCGGCAAGAAAGCGGGGGTAACGCTCAATCCCGGCACGAGTGAGAGCGCGATCGAGCCAGTGATCGATCTCGTCGATCTCATCTTGGTGATGTCGGTCAATCCCGGCTTCGGCGGCCAGGCCTTCATTCCATCCGCGCTGGAAAAAATTTCGCGGCTGCGCGCCCTCGCCGGCGCGCGCGCAATCGATATCGAGGTCGACGGCGGGATTACAGCGGAAACCGCACCGCGTGTGGCGCGCGCCGGCGCCAACGTGCTGGTCGCGGGCTCGGCCGTGTTCAAGGGCGGCAAACCGGATAATTATCGCATGAACATCACGGCGATCCGCAATGCCGCGGCGATGGCGCGCGGGGAGGCGGCGTAATGGGCGTTCTCGTCGACGGTGCTTGGCGCGACGGTGAGCTTCCCCAGGAAACGGGCGCGGCCGGCGAGTTCCGCCGCGCCGACAGCCAGTTCCGCGACCGCATCACGGCGGACGGTGCATCGGGCTTTAAGGCTGAGGCCGGGCGCTATCACCTCTACGTCGCGCACGGCTGCCCGTGGGCGCATCGCACGCTGATCTATCGCTCGCTCAAACAGCTCACGAACGCAATCACGGTCGCCTATGCAATCCCCGGCTTGAGGCAGCAGGGCTGGACGTTCGAAGACGATCCCGTTTTTCCCGACTGCGCGCCGGACACGGTCAACGGCTTTCATTATTTGCATCAGGCCTACACCGCGAGTGACCCGCGCTACACCGGCAAGGTCACGGTGCCGACGCTTTGGGACAAGAAGACGGGGCGCATCGTCAATAACGAGTCGTCCGAAATCATTCGCATGCTCAACAGGGAATTCGACGGCCTCGCGGGCGGCGGCACTGATTTTTATCCCAAGCCCCTGCGCGCCGAGATCGATCGCCTCAATGAGACGATTTATGCCAACGTCAACAACGGCGTCTATCGCTGCGGCTTCGCGAAATCGCAATCAGCCTACGAAGCGGCCTACGACGCGCTGTTCGCCACACTCGACGAGCTCGACGCGCGGCTTTCGCGCCAGCGCTATCTTCTCGGCCGCACGATCACGGAGGCGGATTGGCGGCTGTTTCCCACGCTGGTGCGCTTCGATGTCGCCTATTTCTCGCTGTTCCGCTGCAACAAGCAGCGAATCGCCGACTACCCCAATCTCGCAAACTACATGCGCGAGCTCTATCAGCTGCCCGGCATCGCCGAAACGGTGAAGCCGCGCTACTACGTGATCAATTATTGGTCGATCGCACGGCTCAATCCCTTAGGCATCATCCCCAAGGGAACGCCGGTCGATTACACGCTCCCGCACGACCGCAGCCGGCTCTCGAGTTAGGCATGTTCATACGATGGACGCGGCGCGCGAATTGAGCTTGCTGCGGCGATCTGCTACAGCGCGGCTATGACTCGTCAAGGCTGCCGATGATCCCGCGCTACACTCGGCCGGAAATGGCCGCGATCTGGGACCCGCAGACGCGCTACCGCATCTGGTTCGAGATCGAGGCGCATGCGGCCGACGCCATGGCCGAGCTCGGCGTCATCCCGAAGGCTGCGGCCAAGGCGATCTGGGAGAAAGGCAAGCAGGCCAAATTCGACGTCGCGCGCATCGATGCGATCGAGCGCGAGGTCAAGCACGACGTGATTGCGTTCCTCACGCATCTTGCCGAGATCGTGGGGCCGCAGGCGCGTTTCGTACATCAGGGCATGACGTCATCCGACGTGCTCGACACCTGCCTCAACGTGCAGCTCGTTCGCGCCGCCGATCTCCTTATCGCCGACGTCGACGCACTCATGACGGCGCTCAAGCGGCGCGCCTTTGAGCACAAGATGACGCCAATCATCGGCCGCTCGCACGGCATCCACGCCGAGCCGACGACCTTCGGCTTAAAGCTCGCCTACGCCTACGCCGAGTTCTTTCGCGCCAAGGAGCGGCTGATCTGCGCGCGCGCGGAGGTCGCAACCTGCGCCATTTCCGGCGCGGTCGGTACCTTCGCGCAGCTCGATCCCCGCGTGGAGGCGCACGTGGCAAACGCGATGGGCCTTGTCGCCGAGTCGATCTCGACGCAAATCATTCCGCGCGACCGGCACGCCATGTATTTCGCTAGCCTCGGCGTTGTCGCCGCCTCGGTCGAGCGGCTCGCCACTGAAATCCGCCACCTGCAGCGCACCGAGGTGCTGGAGGCCGAGGAGTTTTTCTCGGAGGGGCAGAAGGGCTCCTCCGCCATGCCGCACAAGCGCAATCCCGTTCTGTCGGAAAACGTCACGGGGCTCGCCCGCATGGTGCGCGCCTATGTGACGCCGGCGCTCGAGAACGTGGCGCTCTGGCACGAGCGCGACATTTCCCACTCCTCGGTCGAGCGCATGATCGCGCCCGATGCCACCACGACCCTCGATTTCGCACTGGCGCGATTGACGGGCGTCATCGACAAGCTCGTGGTCTATCCCGCCAATATGAAGAAGAACCTCGAGCGGCTCGGCGGGCTTATCCATTCCCAGCGGGTCATGCTCGCTCTGACGCAGAAGGGGATGGCGCGCGAGGAGGCTTACGCCGTCGTCCAGCGCAACGCCACACGCGCCTGGAAAGGCGAGGCCAACTTCTTCTCCTCGCTCACGGCCGACAACGACGTGCGCAAGCACTTGAACGAGGCTGAGTTGAAGGAAAGCTTCGACCTCGCTCACCATTTCAAGCACGTCGATGCGATCTTCGAGCGGGTCTTCGGCAAGACCACCGTCGCATCCGATCCCGGCCGAAGCTAGGCTAGCTCGTGGCAAAGACTATTCTCATCTTCGACTCCGGGGTTGGCGGGCTGACCGTTTTTCGCGAAGTGGCGAAGGCGCGACCCGACGCGCGCTACGTCTATGTCGCGGATGACGCCTTCTTTCCTTACGGCGGGCGCGGCGAGGCGGAGCTCGTCGGGCGCGTGGGCGACCTCATGGGTGAGCTGATCGACACCCACCGTCCCAATCTCATCGTCATCGCCTGCAATGCCGCTTCGACGCTGGTGCTGCCGCATTTGCGCACGCGCTTTGCCGTGCCGTTTGTCGGCACCGTGCCGGCGATCAAGCCGGCCTGCGCCGTCTCGCGCAGCAAGCGCGTCGCCGTGCTCGGCACCGAGGGGACCGTCGCTCGCGAATACACCCGTGCGTTGATCCGCGACTTCGCCAACGGCAGCGACGTTGCGCTGGTCGGCTCGGCGCGGCTCGCAGCTTTTGCGGAAGACGAGCTCAACGGCACGCCGGTCGCCGATGAGCTGATCGCGCGGGAGATTGCGGCCTGCTTCATCGATGCTGACGGACGGCGCACCGACACGGTCGTGCTCGCCTGCACGCATTATCCGCTGCTGCTCGAGCGCCTCACGCGGCTTGCGCCTTGGCCGGTCACGTTCATCGATCCCGCACCGGCGATCGCGCGGCGTGTCGCCGATTTGCTCGGACCGGCGGCGAGCACCGAGCCGCCCTCCCCCGCGCGAATCGCCTTCACCTCCGGCCGCTCGCCCTCGCCGGCGCTCGGCGCGGCGTTGACGCGTTTCGGCATTGCCGGCTGAGGCGGATCTCGTTGGGCCGAGGCGCCTGGCGGGAGCGGTTTCCGATTTCAACGCGGCCAAAACCGCTCTAGCATCTTCCGCAACCAACCTCTTGGGAGGGGGCGCTTACGATGGCCAACGAGTCACAGAAGGTGCGACGAACGGTACAGTTCAAATTCACGCTGCCGAGCGCAAATTCCGGCCAGCTCGCCTCGCTGATGAAATCGGCAGCGCCGTTCTACGAGGCGTTTGGCGCACGCCGCATGCGGCTTCTGCAGAACGTCGACGATCCCGCCCGCTTCGTTCACGAGATCGAGTATGAAACCCATGAGCTGATCGAGATCAATCGCCAGCGCGTCGCCAGCGACCCGCGCGTGCAGGCCTCGATGCAGACGTGGCGCTCACTGTTTCCCGGCTCGGTCGAAATCGATGTCTATCAGGAGATCGAGTGAGGCAGCGGGTCGACGTCCGTTGACTTGACCCTGCTTTGCCCCTAGATACCCGGCGCCGCGCAGCTTGGCTGCGCGGCGTTTCGCGACCCGCGGTCTTGCCCGGCGCTTCGGTCAAGACCTGTCGGTTCCGGCAACCCCGGGACAGAGGAGGGCGCGATCCTCGAGAAACCAAAGACAGAGGACGCGATGACCAAGCGCCACGAGGCGAAATACAAGATCGACCGCCGCATGGGCCAGAATGTCTGGGGCCGCCCGAAGAGCCCCGTGAACCGCCGCGAATATGGTCCCGGCCAGCACGGCCAGCGCCGCAAAGGCAAGCTCTCGGACTACGGCGTACAATTGCGCGCCAAGCAGAAGCTGCGCGGCTACTACGGCAACATTTCCGAGCGGCAGTTCCGCGGCATTTACGCCGAAGCCATTCGCATGCGGGGCGATTCCGGCGCGCACATGATCGGGCTGCTCGAACGCCGGCTCGATTCCATCGTCTACCGGGCGAAATTCGTTCCCACCGTATTCGCCGCGCGCCAGTTCGTCAGCCACGGCCATGTCAAGGTGAACGGCCGGCGCGTCACCATCCCAAGCTATCGCGTCAAGGTCGGCGATCTCGTCGAGGTCAAGGAGCAGTCAAAGCAGCTCGCCATGGTGCTCGAGGCGGTCGCGCTGGCCGAGCGCGACGTGCCGGACTATCTCGAGGCCGACCACTCGAAAATGACGGCAAAACTAACGCGCATCCCGCAGCTCGGCGAAATACCCTACGCTGTGCAAATGGAGCCGCATCTCGTCGTCGAGTTCTATTCGCGTTGACGCGAAGGCCGGCGTTCCGGATCTCGCAGCACGACGCCCGGATTCGATGGAAAATGCCGCAGCCATCAGCGCTGCCGGCCTTGGCGCGCGCAAAATAAAAGTCCGCAGGAATCGACGATTTTGTGATGGCCGTCACACCGGCCGAGGCCCCCCTTCGGCATGCTCCTCCGGTCGGGGCACCGGCGTTTGCCGGAAAACAGGGAGGAGGGTCATGATCGATGTCTTCGTAGTCGCATTTCTCTCTGTCGCCCTGGGCGTACCCGCCCTCATCCTCGCCACCATGCTCGGCTCTAATCTCAACATCGACTGATCGCGAGCTATTGGCCGCCTGCCCTGCTCTTGAGCGCCGCCAGCTCCGGTTCGCTGCGCACAGTCATGACCGCGACTTTGCGCGTGCGGTAATAGGGCAGAACCACCTGCAGCTTGCCGTCGCGCTCGAGTAGCGAAATGTAGCGCGTCTCCGTCCCCCGCGTCGGCAGGTCGAACAAGGTCCATTGCGACACGCTCGGATCGTATTTGGCGATGCGATCGGTACTCCAGAGGTTGGTCCACACATTGTGATTCTGATCGATCTGCACCTGGTAGGGTTGCAATGCTTCCGGATTGGGCAGCGGAACGAGCGTCACCTCTTTGCTTCGGATGTCGATGCGCGCAAGGGTGCCGCCGAATGAATCGCCGATCCAGACGAAATCACCGTTCTTATCCGCGCCGAGGCGGCGCGGCCCCTGCGCCCACGCAAACGGGGCATTGAAATCCGGCGCCACGAAGGTTTCGTACATCTTGCGCTGCTCAGATGTCAGATTTTCCATGATGCCCGGCTCCGGCGGCAGCTTGAGCTCCGAAGTCCTTCCCGTGGTGATGTCGCTGTAATCGATCAGATCCTGGCTCATCAGCGCCCACCAGCCGTTGCCTTCGCGATCGACCGCAATCCCGTAAACCGTCGCGGTGCCGTACTGATTTTTGTAGGTGATCGATTTGAATTCGGCAAACGTCTCCTTTTCAATGTCGAAGCGCAGCGCACCGTCAGGCGCTGTCACCCAGACATGGCCCTTCAAATCGACGTCGAGCGTGCCGGCCGTTCCCGACATCGTCTCAGGCGGGGCATAGACGCTGAGCTGCTCGCTCCGCGGATCGATCTTGCCCAGCCCCCCATGCATGCGTGCGACATTGGAGCGTGTATTGAACCAGAGCATGCCGTTTTCGTCGCGCGCCATGCCGTGGCTGCCGGCCGCGAAGCCTCGGGTATCGTCCAGCCGAAACTTCTTCACGGCGCCGGTCTTGGCCTCGATCCTCGCAATCGTGGTGTCATAGCTCGGCAGACTGTACGTGATCCACAGGTTGCCGTCGAAATCAGCCTGGGCGTCATGCACGCCCACCATGCCATTGAGTGCCGACGGTGTTCCCAGCGACCAGTCGCTGCCGTCGTTGGAGGGTATGTCCGCATCGATCTCCTTCGGGAAATCATATTCCCTGAATACGGCCCGCGCGGCCTCTCCCGACGGACGCGGGCCGAGCTTGATCTTCATCGAGCTTTCGCCGGGGCCGCGTGCGCGCGCCAGATAAGCGGCCAATTCCTTCTGGTGGAATTCGATGTTCGGGGTGGCTTTGTGATTCGGCCCGAGATAATTGCCGAGCACGTTGACGTGCTTCATCAGATCAAGAACCGCGTTCCAACCCGCCTCGTCGAACTTGTGCTGCAGAGGGTAGCTTGCGCTATGACAGCCGGTGCAATTCTTGCGCACCTGCGTCTTCATCCGAAAATCTTCCGGCGTGTCGCCAGGCAGCGCTGCCAACAACACGTCGCCGGGCAGTTGTCGTACGAAATCCTGCATCGGCTTGAGCAGGAAATCCTGGCGCTTACCAACAGCGAGATCGATGCTGCTCTTGGCGGTTTCGTAACTCAGCGCCTGCGCCCAAACGCGATACTTTGCAGCAGGCATCGGCGTAAAATAGTAAGCGCCTGCTTCGTCGGTGAAGACACTCGTCGTGATCGTGCCTCCTTCAGGCTTGGCAGATACCGTCACACCGCCCATTGTCTCGCCTGACGAGGAGACCACGGTTCCGCTCAGGATCACGTCGTCGGCGCGGCCACTCGCCACGGCGAGCACCGTTGTTGCAACGGCCAACGCGGTGACCGCCATGAATTGCAGCAGGGTCATGACGTTTCTCCCTTCACTGCTTGCGTCCGGCGTTGTCCTCCGGCGGCGCTAGCGTCTGCAGATAAGCGACGATCGCGTCTGTCTCGCCCGGGCCGAAATTGTATTTGAAGCTGGGCATGCGCGGCGTGCCGTTGCCGATGACCTCGCGGATAACCTCGGTGCGCCCGGCCAGCGTTTCCCGGGAGAGCGCCGGCCCATAAAGGCCGCTCGCCAAAGTGGGCTTGGTGTGGCAGATGCCGCAGGATTGCTCAAAGAGGCGGCGGCCAAGCCTCTGCGCGTCACTCAGGCGATCGTCCGCTTCAGATGGCTGAGCGTACAACGCTGCCGCGCCGACCAGCAGCGCGAAAACTGGAAGGCTGCGCCCCATTATTCAACTCCCGCGGAATGTTTGGGGCTAGCTTATGCCGCGCAGCATTCGAACGGAAGGCCATGCCGAGCAACACCCGTCGGTCACCGTTTTGGCCCTCGCTATGCGTCTGAACTCCGCGCTTTCATCTCGCGCCCGAGGGCGAATTGACCGACCGGCCCCTCGACGTGAAATTCGATGCCCGTCATTTTCGCGAACAGATCGATATTGCTGATGCCGATCGCGCATCCGCCCAGCCCCATGTCCGTCGCCATCAGATAGAACGTCTGCATCAATACGCCGACGTCCTTGAGAACGAGCGCATAGGCGATCGAGCTGTACTTCCATGAGGTGCGGGCGAAGCGCGCGGCAATCGTGATCAGGATCTGTGGTGCGCCTTGCGCCCCCATCGCAAGCTTCGCTCCTGCCAACAAGGTGTCGAG
>DATFQX010000374.1:0-4329 GCA_035263865.1 Xanthobacteraceae bacterium | reverse complement strand
AACTGCGTGAGCCCGACGACGTCGCCGAGCGCGGTCTTCTCTCGGCCCTCGGTAATGGCGCGCCATGGTTCGGGATAGACGCCTTTGGTGCGCACCATCGCCTTGACAATGTCTATCTTCGGCACCGTGCTCTCCTGTATGTCTCAATCGATCATCCGAGCGTCACAGACTCCGTGCGATCAAAAGCTTCATGATCTCGTTAGTGCCGGCATAGATACGCATCACGCGCGCGTCGCGATACATACGCGAGATCGGAAATTCCTCCATATAGCCGTAGCCGCCGAAGAACTGCAGGCAACGATCGATGATCTTTCCCTGCAGATCAGTGATCCAATATTTGGCCATGGAGGCCGTAACGGTATCGAGCGTGCCGCTAAGATAGCGCTCGATGCAATGGTCGTGAAACACTCGCGCGATTGTCGCCTCCGATTTGCATTCGGCGAGCCCGAACTGGGTGTTCTGGAATTCGATAATCTTCTTACCGAAGGCCTGCCGCTGTTTGACGTACTCGATCGTGAGCGCAAGCGCGCGCTCAATCATGGCCTGGGCATGGACCACGACGATGAGACGCTCGCGCGGAAGGTCGTTCATGAGCTGTGCGAAGCCCTGGCCTTCCTCGCTACCGAGCAAGTTCTCCGCCGGCAGCTTCACGTCCTCGAAGAACAGCTCGGAGGTGTCGGCGGAATCAAGCCCGAGCTTTTTGAGCTTGCGGCCGCGGCGAAAGCCGGGCGCATCCTCCGTTTCCACCACCATCAGCGACACGCCCTTGGCGCCCGCGCTCGCATCGGTCTTCGCAACGACGATGATCAGGTTGGCGTACTGGCCGTTGGTGATGAACGTCTTCGAGCCATTGAGCACATAGCCGTTGCCCGACTTCTTCGCCGTCGTGCGCACGCCTTGCAGGTCGGAGCCCGTGCCGGGCTCGCTCATGGCGATCGCGCCGACGAGTTCGCCGGTGACGAGCTTGGGCAGCCAGCGCTTTTTCTGCTCGTCCGTGCCGTAGTGCAGGATATAAGGCGCAACGATGCCGGAGTGCAGCGGCGCACCGAATGAATCGAAGCCCGCAAAGCTCAATTCCCGGCCGATCACCGCTTCGTGCGCAAACGTGCCGCCGGCGCCGCCGTATTCTTCAGGGATCGCCGGGCAAAGGAGGCCGGCTGCGCCGGCTTTGTTCCAGACTTCGCGGTCGTACCGGCCCTCCTCGTTCCAGGTATCGAGGTGCGGCACGTACTCGGCCGCGATGAAGCGCCGTGCCTGCTCCTCGAGCAGCACGAGATCCTCGGTCATCCAACCCGGACGCGGAAGGTTGAGGACGTTCATGCGCAACCCTGTTGATCGCACAGCCTATAGGGCACCGCCGCACTATGCGAGAGCAACGAGCGTTGACAAGCGGCTAGCACTTTCTCACAACCGGCGGGTGCTCAAGTGGAAGGATTTTTCATGCAACTCGCCAATTCGCGGCCGGACCGCCTGCGGTCGATCAACCGAGGACCCTCGCCCTCTCGGGGAACGGCTGGGGCTACCCGTGCCTCGAGGCTTCGAAGCCGATGAACTCGCGTCAGTAGCAGGAAATCCATCAGTCCGGGACCCGCGCGTGGGCCGTAGCCAGGTCTGAGCTGCCGCGTCTGCGCTGTACACGACGATCCAACATTGACGTTCTCCGATACATGGGTGGCGCGAAGTCTGGCGGACATTCGCCCGTCTTTACCTGGCTTGTTGCTGTCGTCCCTGGTTGCAATCAGCGCTTCGGCAGCCGCCCGGCTCCTCGGCGGGCTCCTCCCGATCCCGGCCATGGTGATCGCGCTTCTGATCGGCATCGCGCTCAATCCACTGGCGCGGCGGCCATCGTTTCAGCCCGGCATCGTGCTTTGTCTCAAGACCATCTTGCGTTGGGCAGTCGCATTACTGGGTCTGCGGATTGCCCTGGGGGAGATTGCGGCGCTCGGATTAACAACCGCAACCCTGGTCGTCGCCGGGATGGCCGTTACGTTGGCCGGGGGGTTTCTGCTCGCGCGTCTGTTCGCGCTAGAGCGAGCCTACGGAGCATTGGCCGGCGCCGGAACTGCGGTGTGCGGGGCGTCCGCCACGCTCGCCACCTCGATCGTATTGCCCGACTATAAGGGAAAAGAGACGGACATCGCCTTCGTCGTGGTCGCCGTGAATGCGCTCTCGACGCTCGCAATGATCCTCTATCCGCTCATCTGCGTTTGGCTCGAATTCGATCCCCAAACCACTGGCATCATGCTCGGCGCAACCATTCACGATGTTGCACAGGTGGTCGGCGCCGGATACGCGGTGTCGGAAACTGCAGGTAACACCGCAGTGATCGTCAAGCTATTTCGCGTTCTCCTGATGCTGCCGCTCGTCCTCGTCATCGGCTGGTTGTTCGCCCAGCGAACCGTCGCGACCGCCGCTGCGAAGATTCCGATCCCGGTTTTTGCGCTGGTCTTCATAGCGTTATGCGCGCTAAACAGTATTGCGGCCGCATTCCCCACTGTTGCGCCGGTGCTCGGGAGGATCAAGGCGCCGTTGATCGAAGCATCGACGTGGGGGCTGTTGATTGCAATCTCGGCGCTCGGGCTCGGCACGTCGTTGACTGCGATCGCCGCACTGGGGTGGCGTCACGTCGCGACAGTGACCGGGACGACTTTAATCATTTTGGTTGCTGTGACCGCAGGCCTGATGGTCCTGCGGTAAACGAAAGCCTGCTGGCGAACCAGCTCGGCCTCGTACCCCACCATGCCGGAAGCAGGCTGGCGGCGCCCGCGAACTCGTTCCCCGCGCCAGCCGCGCCTCATCAGGTGGGCCGCTCATCCGCCGTCGACGGCGCGGCCGTCCCCGCATGTGGAACCGGCATCCTCGTTCCGGCATGCGCGCCCAAGCCGCAGCCAGAGACGACAGGACGAATGCAGACCTCGCGGCATCGCTGGCGCCGGGCCGGGGCGATGATCTAGCGCATCCACTGTCGCGTTTACCGACCCGCGCCGCCCGCAGCCCTGCCCAACCTTGAGCTTGCCATGACGCCTCCTACACAATAAAAAATGTGCGCAGGCGTGGCGTGTAGGACGAACATCGGTAGAATGCGCTCGCCTGACCGCTGAGTCCCGAGCCAATTCGCGGGTGTCGTCCGGCGACGCCCTTTCGCCACGATAAGCGCAAGTCGGCTCTGCCGGCTGGTATCGCGATTTCGTCAGACGGCCATTTGCGGGAATAGCGCCGCGAATTCGGTCGAGACTCAATTAACCCCTTCGGGGGGACCGGCGTGAGCCGCCCCGCGAACACCTGAGCCTCGAACCAAGGACCGCGCGCTTGCAGATCTACCTTCCGATCGCAGACCTGCCGGTCAACGTGTTCGTCATTCTCGCTATGGGGCTCGCCGTCGGATTCATCTCCGGCATGTTCGGGATCGGCGGCGGATTCCTCATGACGCCGTTGCTGATCTTTCTCGGCATCTCACCGGCAGTCGCGGTGGCGAGCGTCACCGGCCACATCGCCGCCTCCTCGATGTCCGGGGCCGTCAGCTATTGGCGGCGCCGGGCGATCGATCTCGCACTCGCCTTCATGCTGCTTGCGGGCGGCATAGTCGGAACCGCGTTTGGTGTCTGGTTTTTCACGATGCTGCGCGCAATCGGCCAACTCGATATCACTATCGGTCTTTCTTACGTCGTTCTCCTCGGGATTGTCGGGGCACTCATGGTAACCGAGAGCGTGCGCGCCATCATACGCGCGCGGCAAGGCAAGCCGGTCGAGCTACGCAGGCCTGGTAGCCATACTTGGATCCATGGCCTACCGCTCAAGTTGCGCTTCAAACGCTCGCGCATTTATGTCTCCGCGATCCCCGTCTTGGGAATCGGATTTATCATCGGCTTCGTCGGAGCTGTCATGGGCATCGGCGGTGGCTTCCTATTGGTGCCCATGCTGATCTACGTGCTGCGGGTGCCGACAGCGACGGTGATCGGTACCTCGATGGTGCTCACGCTCGTGACGATGGCTTCGGCTACAGTCATGCACGCGGCTGTCAATCACCTTGTCGATGCATTGCTGGCACTGTTTCTGATGGTCGGCGGTGTGATCGGCGCGCAGTTCGGGGCGCGCGCCGGACAGAAGATGAGCGGCGAGCGGCTCCGTCTCCTCCTTGGGCTGCTGGTGCTTGCGGTAGGAATCCGCTTCGCCCTCGATCTCGTGCTCCCGCCGCAGACGCTCTATTCCATCCGTACCTTGGACGCCGACATATGACGCGCCCCTCCCCATTTGGCCTTCTCGCTGCGCTCGGCGCGCTCATCCTGTCGGTTGCGCCCGCCGCGGGCGAGCGGCTCGTCGCTTCCCTGT
>DATFQX010000373.1:0-3759 GCA_035263865.1 Xanthobacteraceae bacterium | reverse complement strand
GCGACGTTGGCTCGTGGAGCGCTTCTTTGCTTGGATTCAATGGCAGCGCCGCATCCTCGTCCGTTGGGAATACTACGCCCACAACTTCCTCGGCTTCGTACAGCTCGCTTGCCTCGTGCGATTTTGAGATAGGTTCTAATCTTAATACCGCAAAGGCGCTGCCTGTCGATTTTCCTCCGACCCTGCTCGCGCGCGCCGACGAGGTGGTCGAGTGAGGCGCCGCCTGCCGGTCGCCCCGTGATAGGCTGACGCTGTGGCAACCCGACTGCGTGGTCCGCTACCTTCGGCATATCTCCCGAGTCCATCAAATGGAGGGGATTTAGAGAACGGCTTTGCTGCCCGTTTGCGATCTTGACATTGCCCGCGCTCTGATTGCTTCGGTGACTCTGTCAGCAAGGCAGTCGCGCAGTGCCGCGCTGCCGGCAAACAGGAGGAAAAACCATGGCTCAATTTTCGGTCAATCCAAATCGGCACGACCTCTATAAGCAATTCAAGTTTCGCGTGGATGCGAGTAGAGTGGGCCCGAGTAGAGTCGGCCGGCATTAGTCATCGGAAATTGCCCCGCTGCCCACGCGGCTTTTGGTCCGTCTGTGGCGAGTGCCCGTGTTAGGCGTCGGCCTTCAAGGAATCACAGCGCGGCACTCCTAACCTTTTGTCCTCCACCATGTGCAGGAGCGGTGCCGGAACAGCCAAACTCATGAACTGACCAGCGTTGGCGACAGACTGTTTCAACAGTAGAGGGACCGCACCTTGTTGCGCTTGGCTTCGCAAGGCAGGTCGGAAGCAATCGCCGACCATCTTGGAGCTCGGCCGAGAGACGGTGCTCACGCATATTCGGGAACACTACCAGGCAAAAAAGAAAGGGCGGCCGAAGCCACCCCAGTTAGACCACGATAGCCGAGGGTCAAGGCGGCTATCGCAGCTCTTGGCCGTCTGTCGCAGCAGTCCGGGCGCAGGTTCAACAGCGCGGGCGCGCAAAGCGCTTTGCTATGCTGATTAGGTTAACCCCATGCGGCCCTTTAATGGGGACACTCCGAAAAAGGCGCTTAATTCTCAATGTGCCGTGGAAGCACCTAATGGGGACACTTCTCGGCCAAAAGCATTGGCATAATCAGCGAACGTTCAGAACGATTTAGGTTCTGAGGCTGGCCTGTCCGGGGCGCTACGGTCATTACGCATAGACTAGTTGCTCCGTTCCAGAGGGGCCGGCCGATCGCACCGCTAGCACCGGCGATCAGAATTCTCATCGCACTTCCCTGTTCAGCTCGCTTTGCGGTGACTCGCGAGCTTTTTTGTCGGCCGTTTTCTGATGTTGGCGGCAGACGACCCTTAGCCCACGTCCAGCCATTATCATTTCGATTAGAAATGTAACCAACGCTGCAAGTGTGAAGACAATCGCGCCCCCAAAAAGACCGAACAAAATGGCCCTGAGGGCCTTGACACTGACATCCGCATTGCCCAACGCGCCGAGAAACAATACAAGCACAGCGGCGCAGGTTGCCACGCCGCCGACCGTTGCCAACATGACGGCCACGTCCAGGATGAGCGATCGCCTCCGCAGAAAATCGAGTTGCGCAGATAAGAACTCCGTGTCGGCCGCTCCGCGTTGCAAGTCCGCGCTTAGTAGGTGAACTCGATCGGCGACGCGACCCAATCGCGTCGAAAACACGTTGAGTAACGCGGCCACTGCGGTGAGGAGGAAGGCCGGCGTCAAAGCGAGTTGGATTACGTCAGTGACGGAAGACTGATCAGAGCCAAGCCAGGGCTCCGCGGCCATGCTTAGGACTACGAAGAAGCCCACGATGGCACCGCCTACGATAACTTCTCTGTAGCTCATAGTTGTCTCCAAAGTCATCCAATGTGGTGCCTCGTCGAGCAGCCTTGGCGTTTGCATAATCCCCAATATGGAACGCGAAAAATAGATTTCACGAAGTGCTCACAAGCATCCGGCAGCGCCCCCGCCGCCTCTACAGTGTAGAAGGCCTTGCAGCCGCGCTTCGTTCTACAAGCGTTCAAGCGCGATTACTTGACCCTTGCGTACCCGCCACCCTCTACGCGCCCGACACGCCCACGGCGATCACCAACCTGTTCACCGGCCGGCCGGCGCGGGGCATCGTCTGATGGCGGATCCTTACTGAGCGGCTCGCTACATCATCGGGATGTTGCGGGGTGCTGGCCGGTCGCGCTGCATCAACTTCGCCATGTGCGCGTCCACCCCGACATGGTCACTTTCGGAGAAACCGTGTTGCGTCGCTACTAATGAGGCCCACGCGCAGCCTGGCCAGCTTCTCGCCTCTGGGTGCGCCGCGGTAAATGGTGGCGCTCGTTTGCGTGACCGATCGAAGGTCGCCGCCGCTCGCTAGTACTCAACGAGCCTGCGCTGCCGCGCCACGTGCAAGCCGACCGACTGTTCTCCGTGTTTCCGCAACAATTAGCGCAATCGACGTTTTCATTGTAGCCCAATTGATCTCGATCCGTGTAAGTACAACCAGGGGCTTTCGCCTATTCAGATAATCGCGTGTTTTCGGAAACCACCGTCTCTTTCCTGAGAAGGTCGAGGCGCGCTGTCGGCGGCTTTCCCGGGCTCTCGCGCAACGAGGCGGTTCGATTGAAGACCAGCCGTTCGGGGCGGGAATCATCGTCGTGGCTGAAATAGCCTTGGCGCTCGAACTGCAACGCCTCGCCGTGGGGATCGGAGGCGGTTGCGCGCTCGACGAGGCAGCCGCGTAGCGTATGCATGGAATGTGGGTCGAGGTCGGCTGCGAGGTCCGTCGGGCTCGGACTCGCTGCTGAGAAGAGCCGGCCGTAGAGCCTGACCTCTGCTGGCAACGCATCCACGGCGCTGACCCAGTGGATTGTCGCCCCGACTTTTCGTCCGCCGGCGCCGGCGCCACTCCTGCTGTCGGGGTCGTAGGCGCAGCGTAGCTCGACCACACGGCCTGCTGCGTCCTTCACGACATCATGGCAAGTGACGAGGTAGGCGTAGCGGAGCCTCACCTCGCGGCCTGGCGCGAGGCGCCGGAAACCGTGTGGTGGCGCCTCGTGGAAGTCGTCTTGCTCGATGTACACCTCGCGGGAGAACCTGACGACTCTCGTCCCGAAGGCCGGGTCCGCCGGGTGGTTTGGCGCGTCGAACTCCTCTATCCGGCCCGCAAGGTAGTTCTCGATTATCACTTTGAGCGGCTTGAGCACCGCCAGTCGTCGGGGAGCCCGCTCATTAAGGACATCCCGGATCGCTGCATCTAGGACACCGTCGTCGACTGTGCTGTTGGCCTTCGAAACTCCGACGCCGCGTATGAACCGACGCACCGCCTCGGGAGGCACGCCGCGTCGGCGCAGGCCTGCAAGCGTCGGCATCCTCGGGTCGTCCCAGCCCGCCACGTGGCCGTCGCGCACTAGCTCCGTCAGCGCGCGTTTTGAGAGGACGGTATGTGTAATACCCAGGCGAGCGAACTCATACTGTCGGGGTCGCGATGGCACCGGGAGGTTGTCGAGGAACCAATCGTAGAGAGGTCGGTGGTCCTCGAACTCGAGGGTGCACAGCGAGTGGCTCACCCCTTCGATGGCGTCGCACTGGCCGTGCGCGAAGTCATAGCTCGGGTAGATGTGCCAGGCCGTGCCGGTGCGCGGATGGCTGGCGTTGAGAATACGGTAGATGACGGGGTCGCGCAGGTTGAGGTTCGCTGACGCCATGTCGATTTTCGCGCGGAGCACCCGCTCGCCGTTCCTGAACTCGCCGGCGCGCATCCGCGCGAACAA
>DATFQX010000372.1:0-7299 GCA_035263865.1 Xanthobacteraceae bacterium | reverse complement strand
GCGACGCTGGGCTGGGACGCGAGCCCGATCACCACCGCGCGTATGTGCGCGGAAGTCTATGCCCAGATCAAGGACGAGGACTGGTCGCTCGTCGGCAACGCCATCCGCAACGTCTGGCCGCTGCGGCTGTGGGACATCAAGAAGGCCTACCAGTGGAACGGCGCCTCCGGCGGTGCCGGAGTGGGCTACAACGCGCCGGCCTCGGTCGGCGCGGCGCTCGCCAACAAGCGGCACGGGCGGCTCACCGTTGCCTTCGGCGGCGACGGCGATTTGATGTTCGTGCCGGGCACGCTGTGGGCGGCGGCGCACCACCGCATTCCGCTGCTGTATGTTTTGCACAACAACCGCGCCTACCACCAGGAGGTGATGTACCTCACCGCGATGGCCGCCCGCCACGGCCGTGGCGTCGAGAACGCGCATATCGGAACGACGCTCACCGATCCGAATATCGACTACGCCACCGTGGCGAAGGGCTTCGGCGTCTACGGCGAGGGGCCGATCACCGACCCGAAGGAGCTTGCGCCCGCGATCAAGCGCGCGTTGGCGGTCGTCAAGCGCGGCGAGCCTGCGCTGATCGATGTCGTGACCGATCCGCGCTGATGGAGCTCGCTATGATCGAGACTCGTTCCCCTCGCGCGCGCGCGGCCGCCTTGGCCGTAGCGGCGTTCATCCTCAACGCCGCGGGCTTAGGCTGCTTCGGCACGCAGGCGCGAGCGCAGGATGCGCCGCCGGGCGATGCCGCCAACGGCAGAAGCGTCTACCTCAAGGTCAACTGCTTCCAATGCCACGGCCGCGCCGGGCAGGGCGGGGCGATGAACTACCCGGCGCCGCCGCTCGCCAAGACCGCGATGCCGTTCGAAGGCTTCAAGATGGTCGTGCGCGAATCGATGCGCGACATGCCGGCCTACAACGAAGCAGTGCTGGCCGACAAGGATCTCGTCGATATCTACGCGTTCCTGCAATCGCTCCCCGACCAGCGCCCGGCGAAGGACATCGCGATCCTCGGCGATTGAGTCCGCGCCGCGAGCCGCTTCATCGTTGACCCCAAACCCAAGGGCCACTTCGTAGTTCGTAGGATGGGTCGAGCGCGCGTGCTTGCGCGCGAAACCCATCGATCACACCGCGAGCCGAGAAATTGATGGGTTTCGCACTGCCAGGACCGGCCCTCGCGATCGGCCGGCTTAGGGCGGCAGCAATTCGGTCCGATACTTGGGCGCGAGTTCTTCGGGCCGCCTTCGGCGTGCGTCCCGCTGTTCGAAGGATAGTATAGACGTCCCCGACGAGGCTGATGTGGCGCGCCGTGGGAGCGTCTGGGCTGGCCACCGACAACCTGCGGCTCGGATCGTCCGGCGGTATCGCCGTAATGCTTGTCATATTGCTGCTCCTCGGTTGAAGAGGCCCTCTGGCGAACATCCTGGAAGCGACGACCCTTGTCGCAACAGGGGGACTGCTGCATTACGGATTACGGGATCGTGATCGGGCATATGCCCGCTAGGGCTCATGAGCAGAACTCGCGCTGTTACTGAGCCAAGTCCCGTAAGCGGGTGACTAAGAGCCAGAAGCAAACCAACCACCAGACTACTTTCGATGGTGCGCTCGAGGCAGAGCGTTGTCATTTCCGCTTCGTGCCCTACCCGGTGATTGGCGGATTCTTAGGCGCAACCGGATGGCTCATGGTTTCTGGCGCTAGTCAGGTAATTACAGGCATACCGCTTGCCGTTGCCAATATTCATGCGCTCCTCAATCCCGTAAGTCTTTCTCAGCTCACAGCAGCGGCAGCGATTGTCCTCTCGCTCTATTTCGGCTTGCGCCGTTTCGGAACGCCGCTCCTACTGCCAGGAGTAGTATTGGCAGGCGCAGCAGCGGCACATCTCCCTTTCTTAGCGACCGACATCTCAATAACCGAGGCACAGGCCACCGGCTGGCTGTTCAAGCCCGAGCCAGCGGTCGCGCTCACGCCTTCCTGGAACTTCGACGAGCTTAGCCGGTTCCCGTGGTGGGCACTTCTTTCCCTGGGCGGCAGCATCATTGCCCTGATGTTCGTGACTGTGATGAGCGTGCTGCTCAACGTGACTGGGATTGAACTTGAAACTCGTTATGAGGCGGCTCTCGAGCGCGAACTCAATGCAGTCGGCGCCGCCAATCTATTGTCGGCGAGCCTCGGCGGATATGTCACCTGTAGCTCCCTGAGCCGGACCACGCTCAATTATGAGGTCGGCGGTAGGGGCCGGCTTTCCGGACTTACCGTCGCGGCTGTCTCGGGTCTCGTACTAGCGGGCGGCTTCGACTTTCTCGCTTACATACCGAAGTTCGTGCTGGGTGGTCTGTTGGTCTACATTGGCCTGTACTTGCTTTATCGATGGCTGCCTCGATTCGTGGTGGCATCTCTCTAGCGTGGAATACACGCTGCCCTTGAACTGTGAGAACGCTATTATCAGGGCGCACCAATAACAGCGAGGCCAGCACCCTGCATGAGTGGTTTGCTGAAGCGCTCGGCGGTGCAGGGAATGCAAATCAGCTGATCCAGCATTGCAACCGGATCGAGGTTCAGCCGAACGAAATTATCGTACGCGAGGGGGAGCCTGCCAACTCTATGTATTTCCTTCTGGACGGCCGCGTGGGGATCATGGTGAACGCCGGCAGCACCCCGGTGCGCGTGCGTAGCCTGGGGCCGCACACAACCATCGGTGAGATGGGCCTCATTACGCGACAGCCACGTAGCGCCACCATGCAGGCGGAGCTGCGTAGCGTCGTTTACGAACTCAGCGCCAGTGCCTACGAGCGCATCAAGCGCGAGAACCCCGGGCTTAGCCACGCCCTACTGGCTTATATGGTTAGCGTGATGGCTGCACGGCTCAGCTTTGCAACTCGTGCAATTGGCGTTCTGCAGCGCTGAGAGACGCAATCCCATGCCGAAGGCGCCGACACTGTTAAAATGAATTCGATCCACGTCACCAATCGCGCGCTCCACGAAACGGGGGAATGATGATGAGAACCTTGTTCTGGTGTGTTGTAATTGCGACTTTCACGCTCGCCACCTGGGCCGCGGACGCCCAGTTGGTGAAGCAAAAATCTCCCGCGGAGATTGCAGCGGCGAGCACCCGCATTGCCCAGCGAAATGAAGGTTGCAGGCGTCAAGCGCGAGAACAGCACTTGCATTTGTTAAAGCGCTACCGATTCATGCGCGACTGCAAACGGCAGTAACGGGGCCGAGCTGGCGAGTACTGAAGAATCCGCGTTTTGTAAGCGCGGCTCTGTCAATGTCCGCTTTGTGCCATAAGCGGACATAACGCGGTGCAGCAAATCTCAGCACATTTTTGCCGTCTTCGGTTAGCTGACGGCGCTTCTAGGCAGCCGCCCCGTGAACACCGAGCCCTTGCATCACGGCGAAATGGTGCGCCTCCCAAGATTTGAACTTGCGACCTTCGCAGTGCCGAGGCGACGCTCGCCCCCGAGTTTAGAGGTGCGGTGTGGTTTGCGGGCAACAGTCCCGCCATGAACTCGCCATCGTGCTGCGGACGATCAGCGCCCGTGTCAAACTCATATTCATCACTCTGATCGCTGCCGTGCAGGTCAGGTCGGCAGCAGCCGATGTCATCGAGGAAGCCAAAGCGGCCCTGCTCGACACGCTCCGTGATCCGGACTCGGCGAAGTTCTTCTTCATGGTCAAGCGCAAGAAGGACATCGTCTGCGGCTGGGTCGACGCCAAGGCGGACGATGGCAGTTACGCCGGCAAGAGGATGTGGATGTATTCCATCGGCAAGAAGTTCATCTACGTCGACAACGACTACGGTCCCGACATCATCATGCCACAGAGCGCCGCGATGGTGGTCCGGCCCAAAAGATACCTGCGACTGAATTGGAGCCAGCCGCGGCTCCTCGAAATGCGTCCGAGTTTTCATCCCCTTTTCGCCAATCTTCTGTGTGGTCTTAATCCAGACAGCCTATCGTCGGCCTTGCCAAGATGATGTGGTGTTCTGCTAAGGATGCGGCCATTGGGAAGGCCGCGGGGGGAAATTACCATGTCGGAAGATCTGAACGAAGACGATCTCGTCGAGACTGACGATCTTGTCGATGATACATTCGCGTCATCATCAGACATCGTTTTGGCGGTGGCGATCTCGCAAAAGATTACGCCGAGTCCTTCAGTCTTAGAGGAACGTGAACGCCAGTACGAGTTGCGAGCGCAGCAAAGCCTGACAGCAGCTTTTTTTGGTGATCCTCTGCCGGGCAGATCGGCGCTGGATCGGCGGCGAGCTGAACAAGAGCGAAACGCACGTCAGAGTGAGGATGAGGGAGATTAATTCCCGTCGCTCACGACCAGTCACCGGCGCTACCCGTCGCTGAGATCAAACTCCGCCACCGCGGCGGGCCGTCCTCTCACTCGGGACCTCAACGGTCCCGAGGTATTGTCCGCGCTTCCTGATGAACGATACCCGCCGATGTCCGCTTTACCCCCGAAAGCGGACAGAAAGCAGACGGCTTGGTATGTCCGCTGGGCGGCCCCTTCGTCGCATTTGCTCTATACTTCTGCTTGGTCAGACGGCAGACGCGCTCTGCGGACCAATCGGACGACGATCCAAATGGCACGCCGGAGTAAATGCGCCCCAAAAGCAAATACCGCGCAGATCACCATATAGTAGCCGGCCAGTGCTATAAAATTGCCTGCCTGCATCTCGAAATAGCGCTCAAAACCAAGGCGTTTCCACTCGGGCGACACGAATAGCACCAGCAGCGTCGGAAACAGCAGAGCGGCAATCGCTGTAATCGCCGCCACTGACCAGACCCGCGCGCAAAACAATCCGCCGGCGATTGAAATAAGAATCACAATGTGTTCGGCGTCTCTAACCGTCATCATTAGCTTTAGTCCTGGTAAGCGGATTGGCCCGGAGCCGCGGTATCTCACAGGCTTATCCGGGGTCAACGATCGCGGACTAACTATAGCAGGTCAGGGCCTTGCGTCGTAGCAAAAGCGGCCGCTCATTGGCCTACGTGCTACTTGCGACTCAGGAACTGCAGCGACAGCCGGCAGGTTTATACGCATATTCGGACACCGAAAGAACGATGCTGTCGGGAGGAAAAGATGTGGAATCAAGTCTACGACCCCTTCAGCAACGCCACGGCATCGACGATTGCGGCCGCACTTCCGGTCGTTACGTTGCTCGTACTCATCGCGTCCAACAAAGTGAAAGCGCATATTGCGGCAATCGTCGCGCTGATCGTCGCCAACCTCGTCGCCATTGCCATCTTCACCCTGCCCGCGAACATGTCGCTGCGCGCGACAGTGCTCGGCGCGGTGACGGGCTTTTTCCCGATCGGCTGGATCGTGCTCAACGTCATCTTCCTCTACCGGCTGACAGTAGAGAAAGGCGTCTTCGAGACGTTGCAGAACACAATCGGCGGCGTTACCAACGACCGCCGGCTGCAGCTTCTGCTCATTGCCTTTTCGTTCGGCGCGTTCTTCGAGGGCGCTTCGGGTTTTGGCACGCCGGTTGCCGTGACCGGGGCGATCCTGATCGGGCTCGGCTTCTCGCCACTCGCGGCGTCCGGCCTTTCGCTAATCGCCAACACGGCGCCGGTTGCCTACGGCGCACTCGGCACCCCGATCGCCGGCCTGGCAAGCGTCACCGAACTCGATCCGTTTTTGCTCGGCGCAATGGTAGGACGGCAATTGCCGTTCTTCTCGCTAATCGTTCCGTTCTGGCTGATCTGGGCCTTTGCCGGCTGGCGCGGCATGCTTCAGATCTGGCCAGCGATTCTGGTGACCGGCGTCTCCTTTGCCGTCCCGCAGTTTTTAATCTCGAACTTTATCAATCCATGGATCGTCGACATCGGCGCCTCGCTGATCTCCATGGCTTGCCTCGCGCTGTTCCTGCAAGTGTGGTCGCCGAAGCAGATCTGGACATCGCCGGCGCTCCGCCGCCGGGACGACTCCGCCGCTGCGGCGCCACCGCCCAAACCCGCCGCCAAGCCGACGCGTGCGCAGGTATGGATGTCGCTGCTGCCTTGGATCATTGTCTGCGTCGTGCTGCTGGTCTGGGGCACCAACTGGTTCAAGGGACTCGTCAACCCGTGGGCGACTTGGAACTATCCGGTTCCCGAGCTGCACAACATGATCAACAAGGTCGCGCCGATCGTGCCGCGGCCGGCGCCCGAAGCGGCAGTGTTCAGCTTCACCTGGCTTTCCTACACCGGGACCGGGATGCTCATCGCCGCCATCGTTTCCGGTCTGCTGATGGGCTTCTCGCCTGTGGGTCTGGTGAAGGCCTACGGGCGGACCATCAAGGTGTGCGCCTATTCGCTGATCACCATCTCGGCGATGCTCGCGATCGGCACGTTGACCCGGCTGTCCGGTATCGATGCCACGCTCGGCCTGGCCTTTGCCGCAACCGGGGTGCTCTATCCATTTTTCGGCACGCTGTTGGGTTGGCTCGGCGTTGCGCTTACTGGCTCCGATACGGCCTCTAACATCCTGTTCGGCAATCTGCAGAGGATCACGTCGGAGCAGCTGGGCATTTCCGCCATCCTCATGAGCGCGGCAAACTCATCCGGCGGCGTCATGGGCAAAATGATCGACGCGCAATCGATCGTCGTTGCCTCGACGGCGACGAATTGGTTTGGCCATGAGGGCACGATCCTGCGCTTCGTCTTCGGCCACTCGATCGTGCTGGCCTGCCTGGTCGGCATCCTCGTGATGCTGCAAGCCTATGTCTTCACCGGAATGATCGTACACTAGGTCTTGGTGATCGGCTGAGGTCGGCTGCTGGTGAACCCGGTTGCCGCGCTGCCCTTGCGACTCTCTCGGAATGTCCGCTTTTGCCCCAGAAGCGGACAAATAGTGCATGTCTCGTGATGTCCGCTTTGTGCCATAAGCAGACAAATGCACCGCAACAAACAACGTGAACGGGTGCCGCCTCGGAACAGCGGATGATGGTCACCCTACGTGTGCTCTGATTACTGTTTTTGCGCGCATCAGAAGCAACGCAACTGTGCTCCTATGGCTGACAGGAAGAAGAAGCATTCCGAGCGGCTTCAGATATGACGATCAAGGGCAAGGCCTACATCGCTGGCATCTTTGAGCATCCCACGCGCAAGGCCGACGACAAATCGCTCGCGCAACTGCACGCCGAGGCCGCCACCGGCGCGCTCGGAGACGCTGGGCTCACACGCGCCGACGTGGACGGCTACTTCTGCGCGGGCGACGCGCCCGGGCTCGGTGGCCTCTCGATGGCCGACTACATGGGGCTCAAGGTCCGCCACATCGACACCACGGAGAGCGGCGGCTCGTCCTACGTGATC
>DATFQX010000371.1:0-20731 GCA_035263865.1 Xanthobacteraceae bacterium | reverse complement strand
TGGCTCAGACCGGTCGATCGAACGCCCGGTACGTTGACCCTCAGCGCAGGTACACTGTCGTGCTTGGCCCATCATGGAACGCCCCTTTCGGAGCGTTGCCCCACGACGACCGCGCTGGAACACACGACGGTGCCGATGGACAATGCGGATCGTATGCCCGCATTGGGCGCGGTCAAGCCGCTCTGTGGATAACGTCCCAAAATTTTTGTCGCAGCGTGTAGCCCTTGGAAGCCGGCACGAGCGCCGCGCCGCCAAGCAGCGTGATGAACTCGCGACGCTTCACTCGATCACCTCGTCGGCGAGTAACTGCAGCGCGTTGGGCACTTCGAGGCCGAGCGCGCGGGCGGTCTGCATGTTGATGACGAACTCGAACTTGGTCGACTGTAAGACCGGCAGTTCGGCGGGCTTGGCGCCTTTGAGTATTTGACCGGTATAGACGCCCGCCTGACGAAACGTGTCCAGAGTATCGGTCCCATAACTCATCAGCAGGCCCGCTTCGGCCATCTCACGGTTGGAGCAACTCGTGGGTATCCGGTCGCGCGCCGTCAGCGTGACCAATTGACTCCGGCGAGTAGTGAAGAGCCCCTCGGGGGCGATGAAGAGGGCATCAGCCCGGTCGCGCACGAGGGTGACGAAGGCCGCCTCGATTTCCCGGCTGGTGCTGGCGTTGAGGACCTGAATTTGCAATCCGATGGCGCGTGCAGCTTCCGGCACGGCTCGTAGCGTCGTTTCGGCGCTTGGAGCATTGGCCGGATTGACTAGCACGGCAACGCGAGCGGCCTTCGGCACCAGCTCATGCAGCAGACCCAGCCGTTTGGACACCAGCTCTTGGGAAAAAAATTGATGCCGGTCGCGTTGCCGCCCGGCCGGGCGAGGCTGCCGACTAGGCCCAGCTTAACCGGGTCTTCGCCGACGCCGAAGACGATCGGGATCTCTGTGGTCGCAGCTCTGCCTGCTAGCGAAGCAGTGTTGCTGCCGGGCGTAGCGATAACGTCCACGCGACGACGGACGAGGTCCGCCATGAGCGCCGGCAAGTGGTCGTATCGGCCGTTCAGCCAATGATACTCCACTGTCACGTTTTGGCCCTCGACGTAGCCGGCTTTCGTTGAGGCCCCTACGGAACGCACCAGTAGGGCGCACAGCGGCTTCGGGCGTCCGGGCGCTGACGAAGCTGACGACCGGCATCGCACGCTGCTGCGCGTGCGCCGCAAGCGGCCATGCGCAGGCCGTGCCGCCGAGCAGCGTGATGAACTCGCGCCGCTTCATTCAATCACCTCGTCGGCGCGCAGCAGAAACGATTCTTGAATCGTGAGGCCAAGCGCTTTGGCAGTCGTGAGGTTGATGACGAGATCGAACTTCGTCGGCTGCTCGACCGGAATATCGCCCGGCTTCGCTCCACGCAGAATCTTATCGACCAAGCCGGCAGCGCGGCGCCACATGTCCGGCCAGTTCGGCCCATAGGACATCAGACCGCCCGCTTCCACGTATTCCCGCACAAAGTACATTGTCGGCAGCCGCGCAGCGAGCGCCAAGGTATTGATGCGAATGCGGTTGACGAACAGGACCGGAGCAGGCACGAGGTAGAGTGCTTCCGCCCGGGCCTTGAGGGCCTCGAAAGCGGCGGCGATGTCTTCGGCCCCCTGGATTTCGAACGAAGCAACTTCGAGACCGAGGCTGCGCGCAGCTTCCTGAACCTCGCGGAGTTCCAGCGCGACGTAGGAATTGCCGGCCTCGGCCAAGAACGCCAATCGGCGCAGCGAGGGAGCGATCTCGCGCAAGAGTTCTAGTCGCTTGCCGGCAGTTTCGGGTGTCTGACTCGAGAGGCCGGTGACGTTCCCCCTGGTCGCGCCAGATTCGCGATGATGCCGGTGCCGACCGGATCGCCCGCCGTCGCGAACACGATCGGGATTGCCGATGTCGCCTGCTTTGCCGCGAGGATGGGCGGAGTGTTGTGGGTAACTATAACATCGACCTTGAGCCGGACGAGCTCCTCTGCAATCTCGGCAAAGCGCGGGATGCGTCCCTCGGCCCAGCGATACTCGATCGTGACGTTGCGGCCGTCGGTCCAGCCTAGTTCACGCAGCCGCTGCACAAAGGCGGCGGTCCATTGGCTCTGTGCCGCCAACGTACCCGAGCCCAACAACCCGATCGTCGGCAGCTTTCCCCCTTTCTGCGCCCTTGCCGCGAGCGGCCACGCCGCAGCGCCGCCGATGAGCGTAATGAACTGGCGCCGTTTCACTGCTAGTGGCTCCCGTGCTTCGACCGAAAGGTAGCACACCTCCGGTACGGCCGGAGACTGCTGCGCTGCGGGATTTCGAGCCGGCCTATGTCGCTTGTGGGTCATGAGCGCCAGATCGACAGGCTCGCGACGTGGGCGGCATTTCCGCTTCGCCCCCGAAAGCGACGGTCGGCCTGGCGCTATTCGATCACCTCGTCGGCCAACGCAAGCAACTTATCGGGGATTTCGAGGCCGAGCGCCTTCGCAGTCCTGAGATTGATCACGAAGTCAAATTTCGTGGACTGCTGGACTGGCAACTCGGCCGGCTTCTCACCTTTGAGGATGCGCCCAGCGTAGATGCCGGCCAGGCGGTACGCATCGGTGATGCTCGTTCCGTAGCTCATCATGCCGCCCGCCGTGGCGAACTCGCGCAGCACAAAGCTTGCGGGCAGCGCATGGCGGATCGTCA
Source organism: Xanthobacteraceae bacterium (assembly GCA_035263865.1). Taxonomy (GTDB): domain Bacteria; phylum Pseudomonadota; class Alphaproteobacteria; order Rhizobiales; family Xanthobacteraceae; genus VAZQ01. The sequence goes on along the minus strand of DATFQX010000371.1, from coordinate 18,044 downwards.
GCGCGGCCAGCCGGTCCCGACGGGAGTTGAAGAACGCGCTGGTACCGACGAACAGCGCACCAGCCCCACGCTGGGCGAACGTTGCAAAGGCTGCCTCGATGTCGCGATCGCTGCCCGCTTCGACAATGATAAGTTCCTGTCCGATCGCGTGCGCCGCGGCCTGCACATCTCGCCGCTCTCTCTCGGCTTGAGGGATGTTCGGGTTCGAGTCCACGAGCATCGCAATCGCGGCCGCTTTGGGCACAAGCTGGCGCAGCAGCTCAAGCCGCTTCGTTCCTGACGCGCCAGAGAGGAAGCTCACCCCGGTCGTGTTGCCGCCCGGTCGGTTGAGGCTGGCGACGATGCCGCCGATGACCGGGTCGCCGCCGGTCACGAATACAATTGGCACCGTCGTGGTTGCGGCCTTGGCCGCGAGTGCCGAAGGGGTATTTGTGACGATTAGGGCCACCTGCTGGCGAACCAAATCAGCAAGCAGAGCCGGCAACCGATCGTATTCATCTTCCGCCGACCGGTATTCGATCACGATGTTCTGGCCCTCGATATAGCTGGCTTCCTTCAAGCCCTGGCGGAAGGCAGTTACGAGGTGCGTCGCATCAGCGAGCGGCGCGCTGCGAAGAAAACCGATCACCGCACGCCGCGAACAACGGGGCCAACGGCGTGAACGCTGCCCCACAAAGCAGCGTGATGAACTCGCGCCGTTTCAATGGCTAATGTCTCCCGTGCTTCAAACCGGAAGATATCACACCTCGCGGGTGTGCAAGACCTACTGCACTGCAGGATTTCGATCGGTTTTATGTCCGAGCCGGTTGGTGTGTGCGGCCGCATAAAGGGCGACGAGGAAGCCCTCAGCCGAGGATGAGGTATGACCCACGAGTGCGAGATCGAAGCCGGCTTCGTCGTGCGCTCGGGCAAACTGCATCAGATAGCTCGGCGATAGCCCACCCTCGATGACATGCAACGTCGCGTCATTACTCGGCGGCGTCACCCCGATCATTTCAACGATCCTGACTGGCATCGTCGATCCTTGGACTTTGGAGCACGCGACTTTGCTCGTGCGAAATGCCCACAGTCAAGAGAGAGCGTCGAGGGCCAATCTGGTCCAAGTCATCCAGGAGCTTACTTGCCTCCGGCGAGCACGCGGCGCAGCGTCGCGACCAGCCGCTCGAACTCGATCGGCTTGGTGTCGAACTCGTCGGCCCCGGCGGCGAGGGCCTTTTCGCGCTCGCCGGCAAGCGCGTGCGCCGAGAGCGCGATGATCGGGATGTCGCGCGTTTGCGGATCGCCCTTAAGCCGCCGCGTTGCCTCCCAGCCGTCGACCACAGGCATCTCGAGATCCATCAGGATGATGTCGGGCCGCTCGGCGAGCGCCATGGCGCAGCCCTTCTCGCCGTCCTCCGCGGAAACCACCTCGAAGTCACCCAACAGCTCGAGCCGCATCTTGAGCATGTAGATGTTGTCGTCGTTGTCCTCGACGTAGAGCACTTTTGTCACGGCGCTGCTTCCATCCCGCTTTCGACTTGAGGTTTGCTTCGCGCCAGCCGCCGGATGCGATCGACCAGCTCGGCGGGCCGAAAAGTCTCCTTGACCAGAACCGATTGGACGCCGGAATTCAATCGCGCGCGATCCTTGGCGTCGAGGTCGCGCGCGGTGACGACAATAACCGGAATGTCGCTCCAGCGCGGCTCTTTCTGCAGCGCGGCCACCACCGCAAAGCCGTCCATCTCCGGCATCATCAGGTCAAGCAGGATCACGTCTGGTTTTTCCGCTTGCACGCGCGTCAGCGCCTCGCGCCCGTTCGCGGCCTCCTGCAGCGTCCATTGCGCGCCACCGAGCCAGCTGCGCAGGCGCTCGTGCTGATCCGCATCGTCTTCCACCAGCAGCACCCGCGTCGGCCGCGCGGGGACGCGGAAGCGGCCGATGAGCCGGCGCAGCCATTCCCGCTCGATCGGCTTGGTGAGGTAACCCGCCGCACCGAGCGAGGCGGCACGGCGCTGCTCGTCGAGAATGCTCACCATGATGACCGGGGTCTCGGCGAGTTCGGCGTCTTGCCGCAGCGCCGCCAGCACGGACCAGCCGTCGAGATCGGGCATCATGACGTCGAGCGTGATTGCGATCGGCCGCAGCTCTTTCGCGAGCTTGAGCCCTTCCAAGCCGCCGGGGGCCGTCGTCACCGAAAAGCCTTCGGCCTTGAGGTGCTCGGCAATCAGCTCGCGTGCGGTCAAGTCATCGTCGATGACCAGCACGCAATCGGTTCCTTGCGGCCGGGCATCGGTCGCGGCGGCTAAACCAGCGCCGCTGCCCGGCAGGCGCACGGTGAAGACCGAGCCCTTGCCGGCCTCACTTTGCACGGTCACGTCGCCCGCCATCATGCGCGCGAGCTTGCGCGTGATCGCAAGCCCTAGGCCGGTGCCGCCGTACCGCTGGGCGGTGGAGGATTCGGCTTGGGCAAATTCCTCGAACAGCTTGGCTTGCTGCTCCGGCGTCATGCCGATGCCGGTATCCGCCACCGAAAACTCGATCCAATCGCGCCCGTCGGCGACCTTGCGCACCTTGAGCTTGACCTCGCCCTGTTTGGTGAATTTGCAGGCGTTGCTCAAAAGATTGAGCAGGATCTGCCGCAGCCGCATGGGATCGACTGTCAGCGCGCCGAGGTTCTCCGGCGATTGGACGAGCAACCGATTCTTGTTCTGCTCGGCGAGTTGCCGCGCGGTGCCGACGACTTCGTCGATCAGCGGCGGCAAATTGACGAGGGTCTGATTGAGCTCGAGCTTGCCGGCTTCGATCTTGGAGAGATCGAGCACTTGGTTGATGAGCCCGAGGAGGTGCGTGCCGGCGCGGTGCACCCGGTTGAGCGGCTCCAGCGCCTTTTCCGTTCCGAAGCGTGCGGCATTCGTCACCATCATCTCGGTCAAGCCGATGATGGCGTTGAGCGGCGTGCGCAGCTCGTGGCTCATGCTGGCGAGAAATTGCGACTTGTGCCGGCTCGCGTCCTCGAGCTGGCGGCTCTTGTCCTGGATTTCATCAAACAGCCGCACGTTCTTGATCGCGATCGCGGCTTGATCGGCGAAGGTGGTGACCAGCTCGACCTCTCTGTCGGTGAAAGGCCGCACCTCCAAGCGCGTCAATGCCAAAAGGCCGATTGGGACGCCCTCGCGCAGCATCGGTACCCCGAGCGCAGTACGAAAGCCGCCCAATCGTTGCGCCTCCGTAAAGGTGAAGTCCGGGTCGGCCAATACGTCTGGAATGTGGATGGTGGTGCCTTCGAGCAGCACTCGTCCGTTAATCGTGCCGCGTTCCAGCTTAACCGGTACATCCTTTACCAATTCCATGAATTCTGACGAGAACCCATAGGATTCGGCGCGATAGAACACGCCATCTTTCTGGCGGGTAATCGTCCCCTGGTCAGCGTCGCACAGCCGCACGGCGGATTCGATCAGCGTATGCAGCACAGTCTGCAGGTCGAAGGTCGAGCGGCTAATGACCTTGAGTACGTCAGCGGTGGCGGTCTGCTGCTGCAGCGATTCGCGCAGCTCATTGAGCAGCCGCGTGTTCTCGATGGCGATCACGGCCTGATCGGCAAAGGTCTTGAGCACCGCGCGCTCCTTGTCTGAGAGCAGGCCGGGCGCTCGACGCGACACGCTTAATGCGCCGATAGCGACATCACCCCGCATCATCGGCATGATCGTCACCGCCCGATAGCCGGTCGGCGCGAAGTTGCGGGCGCCGACCGCCAACTCTGGCGGCGGGTTCTCGACGTCGGCAACGTCTACGATCCGGCCGTCGAGGATGGCGGTGCTGTGCATGTACTCGTGTGTCAGCGGGAACGGACACCTGCGTCGCACCGCTTCGATTCCGGCGGGATCCGGCGCAGCGACCGCCGCAGCATCGACCTTGCCCGCCTCCGCGAGCGCGATGGTGACCGTGGCACCGGGGAATAGATTAAGCCCGCTCCCAACGATGGCATCGAAGACCGGCTGCGTGTCGCTCAGCGAATTGCTGATGACGCTGAGGATTTCGGCGGTCGCGGTCTGCTGTTCCAGGGATTCGGACAACTCGCGCGTGCGCGCCTGCACCTCATCGAATAGGCGGGCGTTCTCGATCGCGATCACCGCCTGGTCGGCAAAAGTCTCGACTAGCTCGATCTGCTTGTGTGTGAACGGGCGCACCGCAGCGCGGTGCATGGCGAGGAGTCCAATCGGGACCCCCTCTCGCAGAAGCGGCACCACAAGGATTGTGCGAAAGCCACCCAATCTCTGTGTTTCATGGGCGGTGTATTCGGGGTCGGCAAGAACATCGGGAATCTGAACCGACTTTCCCTCCAGCATCACGCGTCCCACGGTGGTGCCGCGCCCTGGCGCCCAAACTTGAGCCCTCATGTGCTCAAGGTACTCAGGCGAGTGACCATAGCTCGCGGCGGAATAATAACTCCCATCCTCTCCAGTCGGCCGCAGCATCTGTGCCTTATCCGCCTCGCACAGCCGCGCTGCCGACTCGACTAGCGTGTTGAGCACCGTCGGCAAATCAAACGCCGCGCGGCTAATGACCTTCAGTACGTCGGCGGTCGCGGTCTGCTGCTGCAGCGACTCGCGCAACTCGTTGAGCAGCCGCGCGTTCTCGATGGCGATCACGCCTTGGGCGGCGAAATTCGTGAGCAGCTCGATCTGCTTGTCGGTGAATAGCCGCACTTCTTGTCGAAAGATGACGATGACCCCAAGAGGTTCGCCGTCCTTGAGCATCGGCACTGCGAGGACGCTGCGAACACCGCCCAGTTCTACGGCGACGACGCTCTGCGGATGGCGCTCGGCGTATGCGCTGGTCGCGGCGAGATCGGCAGCCTGAGCTGGCCGCTTGGTCCTGGCCGCCTCGCTTACTGGTCCACCGGGAATGGGGCGGAACGGACCTCGCTTCCGTATTTCGACAAGCGCCGGGGGGACATTGTGCGCGCCGCCTATCCGAAAAATGTCACCCTCGCAGAGATAGAGCAGCCCGAACCTGGCCCCGCACAGCCTTACCGCATTATCCAGCAAGGCCGTGAAAACGGGCTCCAGCTCTCCGGGCGAGCTGGGGATGACTTCGAGCACCTGGGAGGTTGCCGTCTGCTGCTCCAGCGCCTCGCCGAGATCGCTCGTGCGCTGGCGCAGTTCATTGAGGAGGCGGGTATTCTCGATGGCGATTACGGCCTGGGCGGCGAAATTCGTGAGCAGCTCGACTTGCTTCTGTGTGAACGGCCGCACTTCCTGGCGGTAGATGACGATCGCGCCGATCAGGTCGTTATCCTTGAGCATGGGCACGGCGAGAAACGACCGCGCGCCGCCTTTCTCGACGGTGGCGACGTGAATGGGATCGCGTTTCCGATACGCCTGCTCTGCGCAAAGATCGCGAATGTGGACCGCTCGTCTGGTCTTCGCGAGGCGACCAAGACCGGTGCCCGGATTCGGCCGCCGCAATCCGCTTTGCAGGCCCGCAGCGTAGGCAGGCGGAACGCCGAAGAGAGCGACGGCTTCGAAGGCCTCGTCGACATACCGAAACAGAATGCCGAACTTGGCCTCACAGATGCGGACTGCATTGTCCAACATAGCCTGAAACACCGGCTCGAGCTCGCCCGGGGAGCTCGAGATGACGCGCAGCACCTCGGAGGTGGCCTCCTGCTGCTCCAGCGCCTCAGCGAGTTCGCGCCTGAGCGCGATGACGTTTTTGTCTTCGAGGCCCGATGCGCGCGGAGATTGCGAGCGACGGGTCGGCGTTCGCCGCGTTTTGGCCGCAACAGGGCTCGCTCTTTTTTTACGACGTTTGGTCATCTGGGGGCCCGTCGTCGGCCGGTGAATTACTTGCCGTCCGGCAGCAGACGCCGCATGGTCGCAACCAGCCGATCGAACTCGACCGGCTTGGTATCGAACTCGTCGCAGCCGGCGGCGAGCGCCTTTTCCCGGGATCCGCCGAGCGCGTGCGCCGAGAGCGCGATGATCGGGATGTCGCGCGTTTGCGGGTCGGCCTTGAGCCGCCGCGTCGCCTCCCATCCGTCGACCACCGGCATCTCCAGATCCATGAGGATGATGTCGGGCCGCTCGGAAAGCGCCATGGCGCAGCCCTTCTCGCCGTCCTCCGCCACCACGACCTCGTAATCGTCCAACAGCTCGAGCCGCATCTTGAGCATGTAGACGTTGTCGTCGTTGTCCTCGACGTAGAGCACTTTGGTCACGACGCGGCTTCCATCTCACTGCCGACTTGAGGCTTGCTGTTGGCGAGGCGCCGAATGCGCTCGACCAGGTCGGCGGGGCGGAAGGTCTCCTTGACCAGCACCGATTGCACGCCGGAGTTCAGCCGCTCCCGATCCTTGGCATCGAGGTCGCGCGCGGTGACGACGACGACCGGAATGTCGCTCCAGCGCGGCTCCTTCTGCAGCGCAGCCACCACTGCAAAGCCATCCATCTCCGGCATCATGAGATCGAGCAGGATCACGTCGGGCTTTGCGTCCTTGAGCACCGCGAGCGCCTCCCGCCCATTTCCCGCCTCTTGCACTTTCCATTGGTCGCCATCGAGCCATCCGCGCAGGCGCTCGCGCTGCGCGGCATCGTCTTCCACCAGCAGGACCCGGGTCGGTCGCGCCGGCGCGCGGAAGCGGCCGATCAAGCGCGTGAGCCGCTCGCGGTCGATGGGTTTGGTGAGATAGCCGGCCGCGCCGAGCGCAACGCCGCGGCGGTGCTCATCCATGATGGTGATCATGATGACCGGAATCTCGGCAAGCTCGGGGTCCTGCCGCAGCGCAGCCAGCACCGACCAGCCGTCGAGGTCGGGCATCATCACGTCGAGGGTGATCGCGATCGGCCGCAGCTCTTTGGCGAGTTTTAGCCCCTCCAAGCCGCCTGCTGCCGTCGTTACCGCAAAGCCTTCCGCCTTCAGATGATCGGCGATGAGGTCGCGCGCGACGGCATCGTCGTCGATGACGAGCACGCAGTCGCTGCTCGGCGCTCGGCTGCCGTTGGCCGCAGCTCTTGCAGCGGGGTCGGCGCCCGCCGGCAGCCGCACGCTGAAGACCGAGCCCTTGCCCGGCTCGCTCGTGACCGTCACGTCACCGCCCATCATCCGCGCGAGCTTGCGCGTGATGGCAAGGCCGAGCCCTGTGCCGCCGTAACGCCGCGCGGTTGAGGAATCGGCCTGGGTGAATTCCTCGAACAGCTTCGCCTGCTGCTCCGGTGTCATGCCGATGCCGGTGTCGGACACCGCGAAGTCGACCCAGTTGCGGCCGTCGGCGACTTTCCGCACCCGTAGCTTGACCTCGCCTTGGCTGGTGAACTTGCAGGCGTTGCTCAGAAGATTGAGCAGGATCTGTCGCAGCCGCATGGGATCGGTCGTGAGCGTGCCGAGATTGTCCTGCGCGTCCACGACAAGCTGGTTCTTGTTCTGCTGTGCCAGCTGACGCGCGGTGCCGATGACCTCGTCGATCAGCGGCGGCAGGTTCACCGATTCCGGGTTGAGCTTGAGCTTGCCGGCTTCGATCTTGGAGAGGTCGAGCACCTGGTTGATGAGGCCAAGCAGGTGCTGGCCGGCGCGGTGCACCCGTTTGAGAGGCTCGGCCGCTTTTTCCGTGCCGAAGCGCGTCGCGTTGGTGACCATCATCTCGGTCAAGCCGATGATGGCATTGAGCGGCGTGCGCAACTCGTGGCTCATGCTGGCGACGAACTGCGACTTGTGCTGGCTCGCCAGTTCGAGCTGGCGGCCTTTCTCTTCGATTTCCTGGAACAGCCGCGCGTTTTGGATCGCCAGCACCGACTGGGCGGCGAAGGTGCGCAAGAGGTCTATCGTATTCTTGGAAAATTCGCCCGGAGACTTGCGCCGCACCACGAGCGCGCCCATGACTTCGTGGAAGCGCAGCAGCGGCACCAGCAGCCGCGCGCGATAGCCTTCGCGCAACATCAGCTCGTTCGCGGCGACCGGCGGCTCGGCTCGCATGTCGGGCACCTGTATCGGCTCGCCCTGCTTCGCCGCCTCGGCGACGGCCCCGGAGATGTCGACGTGGTGGTCCTTGAGCGCGGCGATCAGCTCGTCGCTCATGCCGTAATTGGCCTGCAGCTGGAATTCCTGCTGGGTCTCGTCGTGCACGTAGATCGATCCGGCCTCGGTGTCGGAGAGCTGAACCGCCTTGGCCACGATGGTCGAGAGCACCGTCTGCAACTCGAGCGTGGAGTTGACGGCCTGCGACACTTCGCCCAGCGCGCGCAGCTCTCCGACCGATTGTCCGAGTTCATCCGTTCTTTCGCGCAGCTCCGTGAGCAGGCGAACGTTCTCGATGGCGATAACGGCTTGGCTGGCGAAGTTCGAGACCAGATCGATCTGTTTCTCGCTGAACGGCCGCACTTCAGTGCGGTAGATCACGATCGCGCCTATCAGCTCCCCCTCCTTGAGCATCGGCACGGCGAGAAGACTTCGCGCGCCGCCCGATTCGGCAAGGGCAACGATGCGGGGATCGCGCTCCGTATATGCCTGCTGTTTCGTGAGATCGGCAATATGGACGACCTGCTTGCTTTGCGCGAGAACGGCAAGCGGAATGTGCGGATGATCCCGTAGCTCGATCAGAGGTTCGCGCTCGTGCCAGTCGGCATAGGGCGTCGGCACACCGTGGGTCGCTACTCCGCGAAACGCATCACCTTCGCGAAGCACCAATGTGCCAAATTTGGCCTCGCACAGCCGCGTCGCATTCGCCAGCATCGTCTCGAAGATCGGCTTCAGATCTCCAGGCGAGCTCGAGATGACGCGCAGCACCTCGGAGGTCGCGGTCTGCTGCTCGAGCGATTCGCGCAGCTCGTAGGTGCGCTGCTCGACCTTCTTTTCCAGGCCCGCATAGGACTCCTGGAGCTGGCCGGCCATGTCGTTGAACTGGTTGGCGAGCGCCTCGAGCTCGTCCCCGGTCTTGATCGCGATGCGCTGCGAGAGATCGCCCTGGCCGATGCGCGCGGCCCCGGTCTGCAGCACCTGGATCGGCCCCACCATGCGGCCGGCGAGGAACATTCCGGCGAGCACGGCAAAGCCGAGCGCGCCCAAGAGTACGAAGCCGAGCCGCTTCAACGCCGCGTAGAGCGGCGCATAGGCCTCCTCGGCCGGCAGCTCGACGAACATCAGCCAGCCGAGCGGCGCCACCGGCGCATAGGCGGTGAGTACCTTCTTGCCTTCGATGTTCTCCGCTTCCTGTACGGTCTCCGCCGGATTATCGCCGCTGGCGCCGGCGCCTGAGGTGGCGGCGCGCGCCGCGCGCACTTGCGCGAGCTTCGACATGTCGGTGTTGCGTAGCACGAGGCTGATATCGGGATGCGCGATCAGCCGACCCTGAGCGTCCACGACATAAGCGTGGCCGCGCTCGCCGACCTTGATCTGGGAGACCACGTCCCAGATCAGCTTGAGATTCACTTCCGCGACGCTCACGCCGGCGTCGCGCCGCGTCCCGGCAATGGCAAGCGTCATGTACGGCTCGGATTCGCGGCGGAAATAGACCGGGCCGTAATAGACCTTGCGCGCCACCGCTTCGGCGAATTTGGGATCGCTGGAGAGGTCGGCGCCGCTCGCGACCACGTCCATGGCGAGCCGCGATACCCGCAGCCGCTCCTTGCCGGTGGCGTCGAGCTGCGCGAGCTCGGTGATGGCTGGGACTTGGCGCAACAGCCGCAAGGCGTCGAACCGGCGCTGCTCGATCGAGCCTGCCGACCACGGCAGTTGCGTGGTCCAACCCAGCTGGCTCTCGATCTCCTTGATGAACTGGCCGATCTTCGCGGCGGCGGCTTCCGCCTGCTCGCGCTGAATGCGGATCAGCGAGGCCTTGTGCTCTTGATAGTAGAAGAAGACGTCGAACGTGCCGTTGGAGAGGAGCGCGACGCAGACCACCACGACGAACAGCGCGACGTATTTGGCGAACAAGCGGCGGCGGGTTTTCGGCGTCGCAATGGCGGCGCCCGCGTGCGCCTCCCCGCCCGCAGCCGCGGGGGGCTGACGGCGGGAAACACCGCGCGTGAGGAGATCGCGAAGGCTCATTCCGGCCACTCTATCAGGGCCGGGCCGCGTTTTGTCATCTGCACGTTTTGCGGCTTCATTACAGGGACTGCTTCCCTCAATTCGTCATGCCCGGGCAGAAGCGCGTCGAAGACGCGCGTGAACGCGCTGGTGCCCCGGGCATCCATCGAAAAGAAGCGCTTTAATCCAAGAGGATGGATTGTCGGGTCAAGCCCGGCAATGACGGTGCATGGATTAGCGTGGAGACCCACTGCCTTCACTCAATCACGCGGTTGGCGCGGGCGAGCAGCGTCGGCGCCAACTCGAGCCCGAGCTCCTTCGCTGTACGCAGATTGATGACCAGCTCGAACACGGTGGGTTGCTCGACCGGCAGATCGCTCGGCTTGGCGCCTCGCAGAATGCGGTCGACATAGGTGGCGGCGCGCCAATAGATCGCCTGGAGGCTCGGCCCGTAAGCTATGAGCCCGCCGTCCTCTGCGTAATCGGCATACATGGAAAACAGTGGCAAGGCCGCCTCGGACGCCAGCGGCACAATTTGCGGCCGGTAGGAGGCGATCACCGGATCGTCGATCAGTACCAGCGCCGTGACGTCGGCACGCGCCGCGGATCGTACCGCATCCTTTAGTTCGTCAGCGCCCGCTACGCCGATGTCTATGAGCTCGAGGCCGAGTTGCCGGCCGGCAAGCTCCAATTCGCGAAGGACCGGGATAGCGCCTTCGCTGGGTCTATTCCACAGCACCGCCACCCGCGACGCATCCGGTAGCGCCTCCTTGAGCAGCTCCAATCGCTTCCCGCCCAGATCGGAAGCCATGCTGCTCAGGCCCGTGACGTTGGCACCGGGCCGCGCGAGATTGGTGACAATGCCGGATGCCACCGGATCGGCGACCTGAATGAAGACGATCGGAATCGTGCTTGTTGCTTCCTTGGCCGCAAGCGCTGGCCGAGCCGGGCTCGCAACGATCAGCTCGACCGGGCGGCTGATGAGTTCGGCCGCAAGCTTCGGCAACGGCTCGGCGCTGCCTTCGGAGAAGCGCCACTCGATTGCGAGATTGTGACCTTCCACCCAGCCGAGATCACGCAGCCCCTGCTGGAACGCGCTGAATCGCTGGGTGGGATGGGTGCTGGCCGAGCCCTGGGAGAGGACCCCGAGATGACGGATCCTTGCTTGCGCGCGCGCCGGGGGCGGTTGTTGAATGGATGATGCCGCCGCTCCACCAAGGAACGTAAGGAAGTCGCGCCGTCTCATTTTTAGACCCTGTTCGCCTGATCGCACGCTCAGCGTGTACTGATCCCGTCTCTTTCAACTTCCGGCTTCTATGGAGCCGTTGGGGACACAATGCCCCGGCAGATTTTGCCGGAAGTCGTGGCCCCGGTCCTTGGGCAAGATCTGAATTGTTCTGAATCGTTCTGGGAAATCACGCGCCGCGTGCATTTAGGCAGTTGCACGACGGATGGTTGTTTTCCACCAGGACGAAGGCGCGTCCGTCCTATTCGACCACCTCGTCGGCTCGGGCGATGAATGTCGGCGGAAGCTCGAGCCCGAGCACCTTGGCGGTGCGCAGATTGACGGCGAGATCGAACTTCGTCGGCAGTTCGACCGGCAGGTCGGCCGGTTTGGTGCCCTGTAGAATTCTGTGCACGTAGGTAGCGGCGCGCCGGAACAGGTCGGGCACGCTCGGCCCGTAGGCCATGAAACCGCCGGCCGCCACGTTCTCCTTCGCCTGGAACATCCCGGGCAGGCGGCTCGTCGCCAGGAACTCAATGATACGGCCGACGTGAAGCTGCTGGAACGGGTCGTTGGTCACCATGACCGCATCGGGCCGCTCGCGCAGTATCGCGGCGAAGGCGCCGTCGAAGTCGCCGACGCTGCTCAACTCGATTGGAATGAGTGCGATGCCCGCGGCCGGTGCCGCCACCTTCATTTCGGCGACCGTGGCCACGCTGGAGGCGTTGTCCGGATTGGCGAGATAGGCCACGCGGGTCACGTTCGCGATCGCCTCACGCAGGATCTGCAGGCGTTTGGGGCCGAGGTCGGGGCTCAACACGGTGTTGCCGGTGATGTTACCGCCCGGGCGGGCGAGGCTCGCGACGAGGCCCGCGCGCACCGGATCGCCGACGCCGACCATGACGATGGGGATCGCCGTCGTCGCCTCCTTGGCTGCATGCGTCGGCGGCGTGCCGAAAGTCGCGATCACATCGACCGGCCGACGCACGAGCTCCGCGGCGCCCGCCGCGAGCCGGTCGGGCGCGCCTTCGCCATAGCGGTATTCGTAGGCGATGTTCTGACCCTCGACGTAGCCCAGGTCGCGCAAGGCGTGCCGAAACGCCTGCCACATGGGCGCATCGTCGAGGATACCGATACGCGGGATTTTTGCCGGCTGCTGCGCGCGCGCCGGAAGCACCCACGTGACTGTGGCGCTGCCCAACAAGGCGATAAATTCGCGGCGTCTCACTTCAGGAACCTCTGAACGACCGACGGCGCGCGGCTATTCACAAATCTACGCCAAAACGCGCGCCGCGCCCACCTTCCCAGAGGTGAGCGAGCGCAGCGCCGGGGCAAACGCCAGCAGCCGCCTGCCGGCTCGTGAGTGCATAGTGACCCAGGTCGCCCAAAGGGTCCTTGGGCTGGATCTGAATCGTTCTGAATCCGCTGTGACCTGGCCGCGCAACGGGCTTCCCAAAGCCGCGTCGCGGCTAGAGCGCAGAGGGGTCGAGCCGGCGCACAGTGAGCATGGTGATGTCGTCGGACGGGAGTGCGGTCCCCACGAAGCCGCGCACCGCCTCGCCCACGGACTTTACGATCGCGGCCGCACTCGTGCAGCCGGAGGCGGCGCGCAGCACCGATTCCAGGCGCGCTTCGGCGAAGAGTTCCCCCTCGAGATTGGCCGCCTCGGTTACCCCATCCGTGAAGACGTAAATGCTTTCGCCCGGCGCCAGAGAGCTCCGTCCAGTGGCATAGACCGCATCGGGGCGAATGCCGAGGATGATGCCCTTGCCGCCTTCGATGGGGGCCAAGCCTTGCCCGTTCAAACGGTATGGCGCGTTGTGCCCGGCATTGCAAAATTCGACCTCGCCGTTTGACGGCCGAAGCATCGCGAAGAACAGCGTCACGAACATCATGTCCCCGTTGTTTTGGCAGAGCTCGCGATTTACCCGCGCGATGATCTCGGCCGGCGCTGCCGAGGGCCCATCCCGCGAGCGCATGAGGTCGGTGGCGATGCGAATGAGGCTCTTGGTGCGGGCCATGAACAGCGCTGCCGCCATGCCCTTGCCCGACACGTCACCGACGAGGAAGCACAGCATTCCGTCCTCGGTGACGAAAAAGTCGTAGAGGTCGCCGCCGACCTCCCGCGCCGGCTCCATGCTTGCGCACAAATCGATCGGAAAGTCCGCGCTCGGGGGCGGAAATGATTGCGGCACCATCGCCATCTGGAGCCGGCGCGCCGCATCGAGCTCCTCCTGCAGGCGAGCGAGATGGGCATCGACCTCGTCCCGCAACCGTTTCTTCTCCAGCGTCGCGCCGAGGCGCGCTTTCAGCAAAACTGGATTGAACGGCTTAAGCAAATAGTCGACGGCCCCGAGCTCGATGCAGCGCGCCATGCTGTTCATCTCGGTGAGCGCCGAGATCATGATGACCGGCAGATCGCGCAGCCGCGCCTGATCCTTAAGCCAGGTGAGTACCTGAAATCCGTCCACCCTGGGCATCATCACGTCGAGAAGAACGAGGTCGAAAGCGCCCGTCTTGAGCCGGCCAATCGCCTCCTCACCGTCGCGGGCGGTTTCGACCTCCGTATAACCCTCGAGATCGAGATGCAGCTTCAACGTGTAGAGGTTATCGTCGTTGTCATCGACAACGAGGATGCGGGGCGGAGTTCCCATCGGCTGATCGCCGGTCACGGTGCTGTTCCGATTCATGCCGAAGCAGCACTCTAGACCAAGTCCGCCTCCTATCGAACCATTAGCCGGCTTGACCCGTCTTATTAAGGTCCGCTCGTCCCCGCGGAAGCGGGGCCACTTTCTCCTGGATCCCGGCTTTCGCGGAGATGCACGAATCCTTGTTTTCCTGCGCCTAAGATCGATGGCGAAGCGACGCTTTTCTTGCCGCTGAATCCTTCTGAAATCTCCTGAAGCAGGCGGGTTTCGCCATTCCGCGGCAAGGCGAATATCGCTATGACAGATACGGTGGCGGAGGTGCGGCATGGACATCTCGGTCGACGATCTCGCCGGCGGCATCACCAAAGTCGTCCTGCGCGGGCGCTTCGATACGACGGGCGCGGTGGTTGTCGAGTTGCCATTCAACAAGATCGTCACGGAAAAACGAAAGATCATTGTCGATCTTTCCGCCGTGAACTTCCTCGCCTCCTATGGCATTCGCGTTCTTCTCGTCGGCGCCAAGATCGTAAAGAACAACGGTGGCACCCTAGTCATCCTGTGTCCCGATAGTAATGTCGCAAAGGTGCTCAAAACCGCGGGCATGGACGCACTGATCCCGCTCTATCAGACCGAAGCCGCTGCAAGGGCAGCGTTGGCATCGTGATTGCGATGGCAAATAGCGAGGCAAGTCGTCTGGTGCTGCGTAACGATGTTGCCGAATTGAAGCGCCTGGCGGGCTGGATCGAAGGGTTCACCGAACAGCGCACGTCGCCGGATGTCTCCTTCGCCTTGCAGCTCTGCCTCGAAGAGGCGGTCGCCAATATCATCATGTATGGGGCCGCGAGGGACGATCCGCTCGAAATTGCGGTTGAGCTCGAGCGCAACGGCGCAAATCTGGTCGCCCGGATTGAGGATAACGGCCGGCAATTCGATCCCACCCGGGCGCCGCCGCCGGTTCCGGCGCGCTCGCTCGAGGAGGCGAAGGTCGGGGACGTTGGCATTCATCTGATACGCAGCTTCGCGACCGGCATGAATTACGAACGCCGTAATGGCCGCAATCGGCTCACCCTGCGGTTCGTCGAACCGCCGGTAGCTCCGGCGGAGTGATCCAATGAGCGAAGCTTTCGCCTTCGGACCATTCCGATTGCTGGTCGCGCGGCGCGAGCTGTTGGCCCACGGTGTCCCGGTGACGCTTGGGCAGCGCGCGTTCGAAGTCCTGCTGATGCTGGTGAGCCGCCACGGCCAGCTGGTAACCAAGGACGAGCTGATGGCGCAGGTATGGCCCGGCGTGGTGGTGGAAGAAAACAACATTCAGGTTCACATTTCCGCCGTCCGCAAGGTGCTGGCCGCGGCGGGTGACGGCGACCGCTACTTGCTGACAGTTGCAGGGCGCGGCTATCGCTTCGTGGCTCCGGTCACACGCGAGACCGCCGGGGAAGTCAAAGTAGCGGCAGTCGCTGACCAAAGCGCGCCGGTCGCTGCAGACATTCCTGCCGCCACCAATAATCTTCCCCAGCAGTTGACCAGTTTGATCGGACGCGAAGCCGATCTCGCGGAGATCAAGACGCGACTGAGTGATCACCGTCTGGTGACGCTCGCCGGGGCCGGCGGGGTCGGCAAGACCCGCCTCTCGATCGAAGCCGGCCGCGGCCTGCTCGATCGCTATCCCGACGGCATATGGCTCGCAGAGCTCGCTCCGCTCAATGACCCACAGCTCGTAACCTCCATCATCGCAGATGCCTTGGGCGTCACGCTGAGCGCCACCACCGGCGCACTGGAGACGCTCACGTCAGCGCTTAGGACCAGACAGCTTCTCCTGATCGTTGACAATTGCGAGCACGTCATCGCCGAGGCCGCGCGTGTCGTCGAAGCGATGATGCGCAGCTGCCCGCGCCTGTCCATCCTGGCATCAAGCCGTGAGCGGCTGGCGATCGCAGGAGAAAGCGTCATTCGCGTGCCCTCGCTGCCGGCGCCGCAGCCAGGCGATGCGGCCACGGCGGAGCGCGCGCGCGACTACGCCGCCGTGCGCCTGTTCGTCGAGCGCGCGAACGCGCTCGGCTGCGGATTCGCTCTTACCGACGCCAATGCCGCCACCGTCGCGTCGATCTGCCGCAGGCTCGATGGGATCCCACTGGCGATCGAACTGGCGGTGCCTCGGCTCAAAGTACTGCCGGTAGATAAGCTCGCCCACGGCCTCGACGAGCGCTTCCGCCTGCTGACCGGCGGCAGCCGCACCGCGTTACCGCGACAGCAGACGCTCCATGCCTTGATCGACTGGAGCTACAGCCTGCTCAGCGACGCGGAGAAGATGTTGCTCGCCCGGCTGTCGGTATTCTTAGGAGGAACCACGCTCGGCTCGATCAGCGCCGTGGTTGCGGGCGACGCAATGCCGACGGAACAGGTCGGTGACCTGCTCCTCTCACTGGTCGAGAAGTCGTTGCTGCATGCCAATCTTGACGACGGCGAATGCCGCTATGGTTTGCTCGAGTCGACCCGATACTATGCGGCCGAGAAGCTCGCCGACGCGCCGGCCCTGCGCCGGCGGCACGCCGAGCACTTTGCCGCGCGGTTGGCGCAGGCGACGGCGGCATGGGAGACGACCCCGACGCAGCAATGGATCGCATCCTATGCGTCCGACATCGACAACTTGCGCGGTGCGCTCGAATGGGCGTTCGGAGCGGATGGCGATGTTGCGGTCGGCATCGATCTTGTGGCGCACAGCCACGTCTTGTGGGCCGAGCTCGGCTTGATGTTGGAGCACCGACACTGGGTCCTTGCGGCGCTCGAAAAAACCGGCAACGGGACGCCGCCCAAAATAACAGCGCGGCTTCTCTCCTGGCAGGCCGGCGACGTGCGGGAGCTCGATGACCCCGCCGATTACGAGGAAGCGATGCGCGCCGCGGACCTTTACCGCAAACTTGGCGAGGGCTTTCACGAGGGCCGCGTATTGTTGCGGGCGGGGACCGCGCGCCTGTCGCCCGACTGTGCCGAGGAGGGCGAACGCCTGCTGCGCGAGGCACATGCGCTGGTGCGTCCATTCGGAACCACAAAGACGTTGGCGCGCTGCCTCAGCGCGCTGGCATCGGCTCGGCTTTTCGCTGGTGATCTCTCGGACGCACATGCGCTGCACCGGCAGGCGCTCGAGGTTTATCGCGATCTCGGCGAGAGTTCCGATGAGCGTCCGCACTCGTGAGCGGTCCGGCCGCGCAGCGGCCAGATTGGTTGCACCCTCGCCTGGCTTTCTAAATCCACGGCGCAGGCGATATGATGAAGGCGGCTCCTTCCGCAGCCGAAATGAGGGTAGCCGACGCGATTAGCCGACCGAGAGGAGCTCGAGGTACGAATGGCAACGGATCTCCCCGGTATCCTCATCGTCGACGACAACGAGGACAATCGGTACACGCTGCAATTGCTGCTCGAGACGGATGGTCACGAGCGGATCGCGAGTGCGGCGAGTGGAAACGAGGCCATCGCGCTCATCGAGAAGGAAAAGTTCAGTCTGGTCCTGCTCGATCTGATGATGCCGGATTTGAACGGGGACGAGGTGCTCAAACTGATCAAGAGCGACCCGGACAAACGCGATATCCCTGTTGTCATGATCAGCGCCGATACCGACGCGGAGAAGATATCGCAATGCATCGAACTCGGCGCCGACGACTATCTGCCCAAGCCTTTCAATCCGACGATCTTGCGCGCCCGCATCGGGGCGGCGCTGCGCAGACACTCGCTACGGGCGCTGGAAAACGAATATGTCGGGAAGGTCGAGAACGAGAAGCGCCATTCCGAGAATCTGTTGCGGAACATTCTGCCGGCCGAAATCGTGACCCGCCTGCGCAACGGGGAAAGCAACATCGCCGACCATTTCGATGATGCCACCATAATTTTTGCCGACGTCGTTGGTTTCGGCAAGATCACGGCGCGGATGAAGGCGTTTGAGATCGTCGCCTGCCTCAATCAGCTGTTCAGCGAATTCGACAAGCTCGGCGAAGATGTCGGGATCGAAAAAATCAAGACGATCGGCGACAACTACATGGCGGTCGCCGGCGTGCCGACCCCGCGTCCCAATCACGCCCGGCTGCCCGGAAAACGAGGGTGTTTTTGAGCCCTCAGCCTCGCCCACAGGCGGGCAACTGTGCCAATCGCGAATAGCCTCGACGGTGACGCTCACGAAT
>DATFQX010000370.1:0-2727 GCA_035263865.1 Xanthobacteraceae bacterium | reverse complement strand
ACGGGATATTCAGTGAGCTTGAGCGTCTTCGGGTCGAACTTGGAGATGAACAGTTCGCCGAAATCCGAATACCAGACCATGCCCTGCGCGTCGACGATGACGTCGTGCGGCTCGGTGGTCGGGCGCGGCATATCGTACTCGGTGACGATGACGCGGGTCGCACGCCCGCTGGGACGAGGCAGGGTTTTGAGCGGATATTCCCACTGCGTGACCTCGCTGAGGTTGATGCTGGCGAGGTATTCGGCCTGTTTGCGGAATTGCTCGGGGCTGCCCGAACGTGCCGGATCGAGCATGCGCTGCGGCTTGATCGGCTGGCTCACCGGCCCATAACCATTCATGCGCACGATGACCTGGGTCCATTCATCCGCATCGTGGGTCGAGCGCACGATGCGTTCGAGCGTATGGCAACCGACGCAACCGAGCAGGAAGGCTTTCTGATCCTCCGTGCCTGGTAGGCTCATCATCCATTCGCCGTTGCTCATCTGCGAGGCCAGATTCCTCGCCTTGCGCAGTTTGAGATCGACGGTGGCGGTCTGTTCTTCGGCGACGTCCGCGGTTGCCGGCGCGGTGAGGTCGTAGCCGATGGCGCGGATCTTGAGCGAGTATTTACCGGCGCTCAATCGATTGGCTGGAAAGCTGTAGCGGCCTTGCGCGTCGCTGACGACGCTGACGGTGACGGTCGAGCCCGCCTTCTTGGCGCTGACCACCACCCCCTCCATCGCGCCTTCCGCTTCGGAGGTGACGTGTCCGGACAGGGCGGCCGGCGGCTGGCTTTGCGCTCGCACAAGGGCCGCCGGCACGAGCATCACGGCCAAGCCGACGCTCATGCCCAGCATTAAACGTTTTGTTTGCATAGATTCCTCCCGACGGAGTTGGGTCACAATTCGAGGACACATCTCCCAGATGAACCATCGTAGAATGCGTGGCTATCGAAATCCAGTACCCGGTCAGGCTTGTACGAAGCTGTGGACGCGATCTCTCCTAGCGGGCGGCGCCGAAACGTCGTCAGCAACCGCTGTGGTCAATACGCGCTTGCCCGCTCGGCGCTAACGCCGGTCGTCAATCGCCAGCTTGAGGAATTCCGCGGCCTAGTTTCCCCAGCGATCCCGCCACATCTGCTCGCCCACGGTGCAGGAGATGCGAGGGGCTCGCGCTTGCGCCGGCATCACGCGCCGCTCGGGCGTGCGACCGGCGATCTCGAGCACCAGCTTGGTACGCGTCGCTTCCTTGAATTGCTCACGCTCGCGGATCGGAACGACGAATGCACCGGGGCCGCCGATCACGCAGTCCTCGTAATAAATATCGAGGTTTTCGATATCCATGGTGAAGGAGTTCGGCCGCTTCAACATGATCGGCAGGCCGTTGATGGTGATGCCGGCAGCAAGCACGTCGTCGCGCGCGATGGTGACGAACGGGCCGCTGTTGTTGGCTCCGTCGCCCGAGACGTCGACCACGCGGCGAAAGCCGCGATAGCCGCTGCCATCGAACAGGGGTTTGGCAAAATTAAGCGCGCTCGAAATCGAGGTGCGCGAGGCACGGCGATAAGACGCGCGCGCAATCTCGTTCACGAATGCATCGGCGCTCTCCGGGCCGTCGATGAGCCGCCATGGCACGACGATCTTCTGATCGTAGGGTCCCGCCCACTCGAAATAGGTGACCGCCACTTTGCCGTGCTGGCCGCTGCGCAGCGCTTGCATGAACTCGCGCGACGTGATGCCAGCGATGTAGCCCTCGCGCTGCAGCGCCTGCTCATCCGGGTCCATCGAGTAGGACACGTCGACGGCCAATACGAGCTCGACATCAACCGGTACCGCAGTCGCACTGTTGTCGGCGGACAGAGGCGCCAAGCCCGGTGCAGCCAATCCGGTGGCCGCCAGCAGCGCGGCAGCACCGATTGTCAGGATCGAGATCAGCGACGCACGCATCCGTCCCTCCGTCAGCGGACGATTCTCCCATGGTGGCATGGGCACTTTTCCAAAGCGACCGCGCGGCACGATCATTCCCGCGGCGTCCTATCATCGACCCTTTCGGTTGACACGATCTCAATCCCGAAGCCGGCGAGGCCGACATAGGTGAGCTTTGCGGAAGTCAGCAAGCGGATCGAGGTGATGCTCAAGTCCTTGAGAATCTGGGCGCCGAGCCCGACCTCGCGCCACTGCCGCGAGCGCGCGACCTCGGAGCCGGTCGAGCCCGGCTGCGGGATGGCATGCGTGGGCACGCCTGCCGCCCCGTCGCGCAGAAAGACGATGACGCCGCGACCTTCCTGCTTGAAGCGCTGCAACGAGGAGTCGATCGAATTTCCGCCGCCAAACACGTCACGGATGATGTCGGCGCGATGCAGCCGCGCCAGCATGTTCTTGCCGTCGCCGATGCGGCCGTAGACGAAAGCCATATGCTGGATGGCGTCGAACGGTGTCACGTAGGCATAACCCGCGAGCGTGCCGATCTTGCTTTGTACCGGGAATTCGCCGATCCGCTTGACCAGCTTGTCGCGCGTCTGTCGGTAGGCGATGAGATCGGCGATCGAGATCTGCTTGAGTTTGTGGAGCTCGGCAAAGGCGGTCACGCTCGGGCCGCGCATCACCGTGCCGTCGTCGTTCATCAGCTCGGCAAGCACGCCGACCGCGGGCAGCCCCGCGAGGCGACACAGGTCGACGCAGGCTTCGGTGTGTCCGGAGCGCATCAGCACGCCGCCATCCTTGGCAACCAGCGGGAAGACGTGGCCCG
>DATFQX010000369.1:0-2005 GCA_035263865.1 Xanthobacteraceae bacterium | reverse complement strand
GATCAGTCCGAGCTGGTGCGCGTCTGGCCATGCGAGCCACCTTTACTCCGGCCGGTCTGGCTGCTCGTACATCAGGACTTGCGCGGTTCAACGCGTGTCAAACTCGTCTCTGCCGCAATCGTGGATGCGTTCCGCCGTAATGCCAAGAGTTTGCGCGACGGTCAGCGCTAACCTCCCAAGCAACGCGACGCCCGCGCCGACGAACCGATTGAACAGCGATGCTGTTTGCTGCCGTGCATGAGTCCGTTCTTGTGAAGGTTTTCGGATGCCGGCCCAGTGATTGACGGTGCGGCAGGCTCCGGGGCCGGCGTCGGAAAACCTCCAAGGGAGGAAACCGCGGGAAAGGATAGGCGGTGGTTCGTCACGCGCTATGGGGATTTGATTGGCGTAGACGATGCACGTGAGTAAGGCGAGATGATCCAGTGTGGTGGTCGACGGCAATATGGCTCATGAAGAAGATGTTGTCTGCGCTGAGCGAAGAAGGTTCTTGCGCGATTTGAGTGGACGGTTGGCTATTTGATGGATCGCCGTCGATGCCGGTTGAGAACCAGCCCAGGAAACGAACGACTTTGCGGGTTCGTGGCTTGGGCATTGTCATGAAGTATCGATCCTGATCGCGATCATCGGACCTGTCGGTCGATGCCGGGGCATCGAGCCACGCTCGAAGGTCTCGATGATGATCATGCGGCCGCCGCAGTGTGGGCAAGGGTGCGGGTCGTTATCATCGGTGGCATCGGCGGGCTCGGCTTGGCGCTTTTGGACAGCGAGCAACTCGCGTGCTCGGGCGATGTTGTCGGCGCAGGCAGCCCTGGCCAACAGGCCGTAGTGGCGGATGCGGTGGAAGCCTGAGGGCAACACGTGGATCAGGAAACGGCGGATGAACTCGTCGGTTGCGAGCGTCATCCGCTTGTATCGATCGCGGCCTTCGACGCGGTAGTCCTTCCACCTGAAGGTGACGCCTTGCTGGTCGAACGCAATCAAGCGGCTGTTGGAGATGGCGACGCGGTGGGTATAGCGCGACAGATAGGTCAGCACGGCTTCAGGACCGCCGAACGGGCATTTTGAGTAGACGACCCACTTGGACTTGTGCAGCGGCGCCAGATATGTCGCGAAGGCCTGGGCATTGGCGAGCACAGCGTGCTGGCCGAAGAACTGGAGCTGTTGGTGGACTGCGGTGAGCCGCTGCAGGAACAACCGGCGGAACAGGCGCGAGAGCACACGCACCGGCAGGAAGAAGCCCGGCCGGCACGACACCCAGCGCTGGCCATCCAGCGAGATGCCGCCGCCCGGCACGATCATGTGCACGTGGGGGTGATGGGTGAGCGCCGAGCCCCAGGTGTGCAGGACTGAGGTAACGCCGATCCGCGCGCCCAGATGCCTGGGGTCAGCTGCGATCGTGATCAGTGTTTCGGCCGAGGCCTTGAACAGCAAATCGTAGATCACCGCCTTGTTCTGGTAGGCGATGTCGGCGATCTGGGCCGGCAGCGTGAACACAACGTGATAGTACGGCACCGGCAAGAGCTCTGCCTCGCGCTCAGCAAGCCAAGCCCGCGCCGCTGCTCCCTGGCATTTGGGACAGTGCCGGTTGCGGCAACTGTTGTAGGCAATGGTGGTGTAGGCACAGTTCTGGCAGCGCGCGACATGGCCGCCGAGAGCGGCCGTGCGGCAACTCTCGATCGCCGACATCACCTTGAGCTGGCCGAGGCTGACATGGCCGACATTGGATTGACGCCAGGCCGGTCCATGGTCGCGGAAGATATCCGCGACCTCCAAAGTCGGACGCGACACGCGCGCCGCGCTTTTAGCTGGGCGGTCGAATCTCCTTGAGCTTGAGCACGATATGCTCCAGCGGGCTCATCACTTGCTGGATCGTTCTGGTGGCAACCCGCGCATAGAGTGCCGTGTTCTCGAGCTTGGCATGACCGAGCAGAACCTGGATGACCCGAATGTCGGTGTTCTGCTCGAGCAGGTGGGTGGCGAAGCTGTGCCGCAACGTATGTGGAGA
>DATFQX010000368.1:0-14830 GCA_035263865.1 Xanthobacteraceae bacterium | reverse complement strand
TCGCGGCCATCTTCGGTTTTGTCGCCGGCGATGCCGGAGGCTTGGGCAGCTGCTTGCCGGCCGCGGTCGCGCCCGTATTGGCGGACGTTGCCCTGCCTTTGCCGTCCTCGTTCTTGATTTCTTTCTTGACGTCGTTCGCGGCCATCTTCGGTTTTGTCGCCGGCAATGCCGGAGGCTTGGGGAGTTCCTTGCCGGTCGCAATCGCGCCGGCGTTGGGCGAAGGCGCGTTGCCTTTGCCATCCGTTTTGTCGACTTCGACTTCGGGGATCTTCGGTTTCGGCACGGGCAACGGCATGTGCCTGCCGACCGCGGCCAGGTCGAGCTCGCGCGGAACGAGCATCGCGAAGCGACCGGGATGGCGAATGCGGCCGGCGATGCGGCCGGCGTCGTCGCCGGCGCCCCAGTAGAGGTCGGCGCGCGCCGGTCCGACCAGCGCCGATCCCGTGTCCTGCGCGATCATCAACCGGCCGAAGCGCGACACCGACTTCACGCTCTCGATCGGCAGATTGGCTTCGATGAAAAACGGCGTGCCGTATTCGTGCAGCCTATCGACGGCAATGGAGCGTCCCGGCGTCAACGGTACTCCCTGCGCGCCGACCGGCTCTCCCTCGTTCGACAGCCCGGTGACGCGAAAGAACACATAGGAGCGATTAGCCGCGCGCACCTTCGCTGCTTCATCCGGATGCGCAGCCATCCAATCGCGGATCCGCTGGATCGACATCTCCTTGCGCGGGATGAAATTGCGCTCAACCAGCACGCGCTCGATCGAGCTATAGCGATAACCGTTGTGCGAGTCGTAGCTCAACCGCAGCGGCGTGCCATCCTCGAGTATGACGCGCGCGGAGCCTTCGATTTGGATCGTGAGCAGATCGAACGGATCCTTCAGCCAGCATATCTCGAGCTTCTGACCATCGAGCGCGCCGGCCTCTATCGCGGCGCGGTCGTGGTAGGGGCACGAGCTCGTTGTTCTCGTTACGGCGGCCGATCCGCACGCCTTTGTTCGGAAAGGCGACCGAGGCTGGGTTGTAGCCGGCGGCCACCAGATCGCGCGGCCGGCGATAGAGCGGGACATGGAATTCGGGGTTAGGAAAGCGCGAGCCCGCCACAATCGGCTCGAAATAACCGGTCAACAATCCCTCGACTTCGCCCAGCCGCGAGATGCGAACGGGCAGAAACTTCTGTTCGAAGAAGGCGCGCGCGGCATTCGCATCCCGTGGCCGCAGTCCCATGGCATCACGGCAGACGTTCCATAGCGCTGCGGAGATCTGCCCGCGATCTTCGCTGCGAGGCACCTTGCGCAGGGCTCGGCAGCTCGCCTGATACGCTGCGAACGCGGCGAGATGATCATCGCCCGTCCATCCCGCGACCTCGGACCATTTTATCGGCTCAAGTTGTGTGCCTGAGAGCTGCAACGGGCCTTCGGCACAAGCACCGCCGGCCGCAAAAAACATGATCGCGCCGAAGAGGCCCGCGACCGACCTGCCGCTAAAGGTATCCGCCCGCCCAGCCCGCATGCACATCAATGCACGGCGGGCAGCAATGGTTCCTCAAAGTGCGCGAAGCGTTAACGGGCGCCCGCGGCGACGCGCCGGTATCGCGATGCCACCACGTCGCGGTGTCGGCAACTTCAACCCTTCAGCTGTTTGGTGCACTCGCTGTAGTAGCCACCGCCCTTCTGGATCCATTTCAGGCCGCCGTTGGCGTTGGTGGCCTTGTTCGCGTTGTATTGCTCGAGGCAGGTGTGCATGCGCGCCCGTCCCGCTGACTCGTTCGAATATTTCGGCGAGATCGCCGTTGGAAAGACGG
Organism: Xanthobacteraceae bacterium; assembly: GCA_035263865.1. Lineage (GTDB taxonomy): Bacteria > Pseudomonadota > Alphaproteobacteria > Rhizobiales > Xanthobacteraceae > VAZQ01. The sequence goes on along the minus strand of DATFQX010000368.1, from coordinate 13,024 downwards.
CATTTCCGGCGGGCCGCTGCGCAGTTGCGGCACCCCCGGTTGCTGGAGCGGCGGTCGGCGCAGCGGCGCTCGCACCCGGCCCGCACTCGGCTTTGCGGAAATCGCGCCAATTTTGGGTGCCGAGAGTGCCCGCGGCTTTTGCCGCTTGGTATTTGGCGCTGCACTCCTTCATGGTGAGCGCGTGCACCGGTGCCGCAGAACTGAGAAACATCGCGCCTGCGAGCGTCAGCAAGCCGCCGCAAGTTGCAGTTCGGCGAATGGTCATGGAAGCCTCCCTAAACGCTTCATTGAAGAGTCATTTTCGGCGCATTTTCCTTGGCTGTGCAAGTCTGTTTGCACTGACATGAGCGGGTGCAGGGATCAAAACCGGGCAGCTGCGGAACCGATAAGCCGCAGATGAATTGCCGAGACTGAGGCCTCAGTCGGCGCGGTGGAGGTATTGGCGTTTATAGGCCTCGAGTGCGTGCGATCCTGTCCCGCGCTTAGGGCAAATCAGGAGGCAGGTGTAATGGGCTTGCTCGATGTTCTCAACAGTATTGACGCTGGTTCCAGCGATCCTCGCGCGCAAGCCGCGTCCGCAAGCCAAGGCATGTCGCCGATGGCCAAAGCGCTGCTCGCGTTGCTTGCGATTTATGCGATGAAGCACATGCGTCGCGCCGACGCGCCGAGCCAGCCGGCGGGACCCGCTGGCGGCAGCATGCCGGGCATGCAGGGCGGCGGTCTTGGCGACCTACTGCGCGGTACATTGGGCGGACTTCTCGGCGGTGCCGCCGCGGGAACGGTGCTCAACGGCGGATTGGGCGGGCTTCTCAAACAGCTGCAGGAGAGCGGCCAGGGCGACGTTGCGCGCTCATGGGTCGGCACCGGCCCCAACAAACCGATCTCCCAGGGCGACCTTGCCAAGGCCATCGGCGCCGATACGCTCGACGAGTTGTCAAAAGGTAGCGGGATGGATCGCGGGGATCTGCTCTCTGGGCTGAGCCGCCATCTCCCCGGCTTCGTCGACCAGCTCACGCCGGAAGGCCGCGTGCCGACGCAGGAGGAAGCGGCGCGGATGGTTTAGCCCGTATCCGCGTTAAGCAAACGAGCTTAGCCGCAGCTTCTTGTCCGCGAACGTCAGTCGCCCGGAACGCGGATCGCGCAGGTCAACGCGATGCGATTGCTCAGGCTTGCTCCCTCTGGCACTTTGCCATGAAGCTTGTTTTCGCGGCGCCCTTGAGCGGCTTGCCGTCCGATCCGATTGCCTTCGGCGCGCACGCGTCCCGCTTGCATTTCGCCAGGAAGGCCGTCCGTGCCGCGCCGGCAAGCTCGCGGCCGTCTTTTCCGACGGCCTTGCTCGCGCAGGTGCCTGGCGCTTGCGCTGCTGCTGAGCCGACTGCAAAAACAAAGAGTAAAACTGCGATTATCCATCGTGTCATCGTTTCCTCCCGGGAAAACGTTCCGTTTCGCCGCCGCGACGCAATAAGCGGCACACATTCAATCGGATTGCCCAGGCTGCGGTTCCACGCGCAGCTCTCGTAGGGCGGATTTCCGTGCGCTCACCCCCGGCTACGCGCATGTAGCCCTACGCCCTACCGTCAGGACGGCAGGCCCACCTCGCAGGCCTTGATCTGCAGCGCGAGATATTTCGAGTAGATGCGGCATTGGGCGAAGCTGCCGGCGATGAACCAAAGGCCCGGCTGCGCCGTTCGCGTGAACATGTTGCGCAGCTCTTGTCCGTCGCCGAATCCCCAAATCGGACCGACGCGGCGAGCAACATCGTCGCCGAACAATTTGCGGACCAGATGCTCCGGCCCCTTGTAGCCCGTGGCCAGCACGATCAGGTCGGCGGGGAGCGTTTTGCCGGTGCGCATGAGCGCGCCTTCCCTTACGAACCTCGCGATTTCGGCGAACTGCTCCAATCCGATCTCGCCTTTGACAATCAGATCCGAGCAGCCGACGTTGAAGTAGTAGCCGCCGCCACGGGTAAGGTACTTGAACTGCCAGCCGGTTCCGTCTTCGCCGAAATCGAGCTTGAAGCCACGGCGGCGCAGCCCGTCGAGTAATTTCTTGTCGATCTTTCGCGCAGTCTCAGTCAATGCGATGTGGCTTTTGCGTATCAGTGAAAGGGGCATGGATATCGTGATGAGATCGCAATCGTCCAGTGAAGGTCCTTCGTCATAGAGCGCGTACTGCAGTTGCGCGCTCGGCTCGGCGTTGACGATCATTGTCGAGCTGCGTTGCACGAGCGTGACCTTCGCGCCGGCCGAATAAAGGTCCTGCGCGATATCATGGCCGCTGTTGCCCGAGCCGATGACAAGCGCGCGCTTGCCCTTCCACGCCTCGCCGTCCTCGTACTGACTGGCGTGCAGAATTTTGCCACCGAAGTTGCGCAAGCTTGGAAGATCCGGAACGCTCGGAATGCCGCTCACTCCGGTCGCCATCACGACGTGGCGCGGGTGCATCTGCCGCTTCGTGCCGTCGGGGCGGCGGAGAATGACGGACCATCGATTCGCGTTTTCGTCATAGGTGCCGCTTTCGAACTCGGTGCCCGTCCAATAGTTCAATTCCATGCTCTCCACATACGCCTCGAACCAAGCGGCAAGTTTGTCTTTGGGAATGTAGGCCGGCCAGTTCGGTGGAAACGGCATGTACGGCAGATGATTGACATGCGTCTGGTTGTGCAGGACCAGCGCGTGATAGCGCTTGCGCCAGTTGTCGCCGATGCGCGCCTCACGGTCGACGATGAGCGTGTCGATATCCAGTTGTGCAAGGCGCGCGGTGATCGAAAGCCCCGCCTGGCCCCCGCCGACGACGAGCGCGGTCGGGTCGCGGCCGGCGTATTCGGCGGCGGCGTTGCGCAGGTCGAGCCAGTTGGGCCCGCGAAAGTCGCGCGAATAGACCTTGCCCTGCGGCCGCGATCGTCCGAGCCGTTCCTCGTGTCCCTTCAGTTCCGCGAGCGCCGTCAGCAGCGTCCATGCTTTGAAAGCGTTGCGGTCATTGCCATCAGGCGTGAGCCGCAGGACGCCGGTGCCGCGGCCCTGCGCAGTTTCAAAGCTGAAGATCGCCTCGATGGTATCGGTGCCGGCGCGTCGCACGTTGCGGGGCGCCGTCCGGCGCGGGTCAAGCTTGAAGCCAGTTGGGCGGACGCGGGCGGCGTGCGTTGGAAGCTCATGCAAGATCGCATCTGGACCGTCGACGGTCTTGATCTGCCACGTCAGGGCGAGCACATCGCGCCAATGGCTGTCCGCATGAAACAGCGGCTTGAGCCGAGCGCGCCGCGGCATTGCGAGCGCCTTTTCGAACCGGGCCAGCCAACTCTCGGTAATCGTTGTGAGACTGTCCGTTCTGGCCAACATTGGCGCTCTCGTTCGCTTCGACGGACCAGTTGGTTTGAAACTAGCATATTCGCCGGGCGCTGCGCAGTTGATCCGGCTCGGAGTCCGCTGTGGAACACTCTATAATATTCCGTCTTTGTGGCCTGGGTTGAACCCCAGGGGCGGTCTCGCCGCGCCATAAGCTCGTTGACGCGCTTCTTCGACGCGCTATGGCGGACCCCGGGTTCTGCGCTCAACCCGGGCGAGTGGAGGTTTTTAGATGCGGCTGGCAATCATGGCTGCGGGTGCGGTCGGAGGTTACTTCGGCGCGCGCATGGCCGCGGCCGGTAACGAGGTGATGTTCATCGCGCGTGGAGCGCATGGCGAAGCCATTCGCCAGCAGGGCCTCAAGATCGAAAGCGCGCTGGGCGACCTTCATCTGAAGAACGTCAACGTCACCGATGATCCCAAGCGGGTCGGACCGGTCGACGTCGTCCTGTTCGCCGTAAAGCTCTGGGACACGGAGGCGACGGGTGAGCAGACGCGCCCCCTCGTCGGCCCCAACACTCGTGTGATCACACTTCAAAACGGGGTCGACAGCGTCGAGCGACTCGCGCCGATCCTTGGCGATGACGCCACCATTGGCGGGGCTACTTACGTGGCCGCGAACATTGCAAGGCCTGGCTTGATCCGCCAGACCGGCACCGCGGCCAAGATTTACTGTGGGCGAGTCGACGAGCGTCCCGATGACGTGCTTGCCGGTTACGTGCAGGAGATGAAGTCCGCCGGCATCGATATTATGCTGACGGATCACATGCTTTTCGAGATCTGGAAGAAGTTCGTAGTGCTCTCGGGGACGTCCGGGATTACGGCGAGCACGCGCCAGCCACTCGGTGTCGTGCGCGACGACGCAGATATGCGTGCTTTCTTCTTCAGGCTGATGCAGGAGACGATGGCCGTCGGCCGTTCGGTGGGCGTCGTATTTTCAAGCAACTTTCCGGCAGAGCTGGAGCGTTTAGTTGCGGGCTTTCCGCCAATGATGAAGGCGTCGATGGCGAACGATCTCGAGGTGGGCAACCGCCTCGAACTGGACTGGCTCGCCGGGAAAGTGGTCGCGCTGGGACGCAAATACGACGTGCCAACGCCTGCGCAGGAGGCGGTCTACGCGATTCTCAAGCCGTATCGGATGGGGCGAACAGCCGGTACACGCTAAATTACGCACTGAAAAACCGACAGCGTCGGTGCGCGTCCGGAGGAACCATGACGCAGAAGATGCTCGCCGTCTTGGTCGCGTTTATTGCGCCGCTCTTCGTATTTCAAAGCGTACAAGCGTACCCCGATCGGCCCATCAAGCTTGTCGTGCCGTCGCCCGCAGGGGGGCCTCCCGACCAGATGGCGCGGCTCATCTCCGACAAGATGGCCGCCGTTCTCGGGCAGCCGGTGATCGTGGAGAACCGAACCGGCGGAGCCGGCGGCATCATCGGCGCGAAATCGGTCGCAACGGCAGAGCCGGACGGCTACACGCTTTTCATGGGGAGCACGAGTTCCGTGCTCATCGCGCCTTTGCTCTACAAGAATGCCGGTTACACCGCCGCAACGTTCGCGCCCGTCGCTCGTGTTGCGGAGACGACTGAAATGCTTGCCCTTAATCCTTCTGTGCCGGCCAACTCCGTATCGGAATTGATCGGCCTGGCGAGGTCGCGGCCGGGCGTGCTCAGCTATGGGTCAGCCGGCGTCGGCACGCTTCCGCATCTCGAAGGCGAATTCCTGAAAACGGCGGCCCAGATCGACATGGTCCATGTTCCCTATCGCGGCGGCGGTCAGGCGCTGACGGGTCTCTTGGGTGGCGAGATTCAGATCCTGTTTTCCACGCTCGTTCAAATTCTTCCGCATGTTCGCGACGGCCGGCTAAAAGGATTGGCCGTGACCGGCGAAAGCCGCAGCCCACTGGCGCCGGAGCTCCCGACCATGGTTGAGAGCGGCTTCGACCAGTTCATCACAACCTCGGTCAACGTCATTGTCGCGCCCCCTGGGACGCCGATGACGATCAGGCGGCAGATCAATCAAGCGGCGGCCGCGGCGCTTGCCTCAACAGAGGTCCGGCAAGCCTTTGCGAACCTAGGCGCCGAAGCGCGGCCCGCTTCGCCCGAGGACGTTGCGTCCTATTTGGCGGAGGCGCAGCAACGCTGGTTGCGTCTGATCGAGAGGACTCGCATCTCGATTGATTGATGTCGACCGAGCCGCCCTCACGCTGCATAGGCGGTGGGAACGAAAGGTTCTTTCTCCCAACCCGTAATGGGATCGTAGCCCCAGACCCAGTCGGAGTTGCCGTGCACGCTGCCGGTCCCGGAGGCGATCGACTCCTTCTGCGCCGCGGCATCGCGCATGTGTTTGAAGCGCGCATTCGACAGCGAGAGCCGCTGCACGCCATGCACGCGCGGGATGCGGACGCGGCGAAAACTGGCGAACGCTTCGGCCGGATCGCGGCACGCCTCGAGCCAGCGCGCGAGGATGTAGGCGTCCTCGAAAGCTTGGCAGGCACCTTGCCCGGCATTGGGCAGCATGGCATGCGCTGCGTCGCCGATGAGCTCGATGCGGCCGCGACCCCAATTCTGCGTGAGCGGGCGCGTGAATAGACCCCATTTCGAGCATTCGGTCACGAGGCTGAGGAGTTTTTCGAGGCGCGGCTCGGGATTGGGGAAGCTTAAGCGCATCTCGTCGGGATCGCCGCGCGTTGACCAGCCTTCCTCCACCCATTTGTCGGTGTCCTCTTGGGTGACGATGTTCACGAGGCCCTTGCCGCGAATGTAATAGGCGAGGAGATGGCAACCCGGGCCGACCCATTGGATATGTCCTGTCGGCTCGAGCACGTCCTGCGGGACATCGCCGCCGTTGAGTAGCGCACGCCATACCATCTGACCGGTATAGCTCGGGTTGTCGCCGCCATAGAGCGCCTGACGCACGACCGAGCGCACGCCGTCGGCGCCGATCACGATCTCGGTCTCGATGCGAGCGCCGTTGGCGAAAGCGAGCAGTGTACGGTCGTCGCGCTCCTCGAGCCCGGTGAGGCGGTGCCCGAGATGAATGGCGCTATGATCGAGCCCGCTTGCGAGCGCGTCGAGCAGGTCGGCGCGGTGAAAGGTGTAATAGGGGGCGCCGTATCGCGCGGCATTCTTTCGCCGATCGTTGAATTCGAGAAACTCGCCGGTTTGCATGTTGCGCGTGTAGATGCCGGGCGATGCCGTCGCAACAGCGGCGATCTTATCGCCGAGACCGATCGCTTGCAGCGCTTTGACCGCTTGCGGACTGACATTGACCGCAGCGCCGATCTCGCCCAAGGCCGGTGCAGTCTCGAAGACCTCCGCCTTTATGTCGAAAGTTCGCAGCGCATGCGCAGCCGCGAGCCCGGCGAGGCCACCGCCGACAATGGCTATCCTACAGCTTGACTGCACGCCGCTACATCCCACATGCCGCGAAGTTGTCGAACCGTCCGTGCGCGCCGCGAGGATTTAAGCCAAGCCAACGCGACTTGTATAGAGCGGCTGGCGCACGATACCTTTTGGTCGGGGATCGAAGGGCTGGATGCAGGTCGATCAAGTGCGCGTACTGCTGCGCTCCGGCGCACACGCCACCCGCGAGAATGTCAGTATGGACGTAAAGCCGCTCTGGACATGCCAGCACATCCGGCTCAAGCAGTGCCGCGAAGGTGCGATGATCTACACCATCAACGACACCTACATTGGACGCGCGCTCGATAAGTACGGCGAAATTTCGCGGGACGAGGTGCTTTTCCTTCAGCAGCTCACCCGCCCTGGAATGACGGTCTTGGAAGTGGCGCGAATATCGGTGTCTTCACGGTGCCGCTCGGTCGGTTCGTTCACCCCGGCGGCAGGGTCATTGCTTTCGAGCCGCAGCGGATCATGTATCAGATGCTGTGTGGGAATCTCGCGCTCAACGCCATCGACAACGTCATTGCACACAACTGCGCAGCCGGCCGCAGCACCGGCTCGATAGCAGTTCCATCTGTCGATTACAGCAAACCCGGAAACTTCGGCGCCGTTTCGCTCGCGCGGTCGAGCCAGGGGGAAACCGTTCCGCTCGTCACGATCGACTCCCTCGCTTTGCCCAGCTGTCACCTCATAAAGATCGACGTGGAGGGCATGGAAATCGACGTGCTCGAGGGTACTAAGAACACCCTTCAGCAATTTCGTCCGCTGCTTTATGTGGAGAATGACCAACCAGAAAAGTCGCCGCCGCTGATTGCACACCTGCTTGCACAGGACTACCGGCTCTATTGGCTCGAGCCGCCGCTCTACCGCTCGGACAACTTTTTTGGCGATGCGGAGAATATCTTCGAGAGCGCCGTCTCCGCCGATATGGTTTGCGTTCCACGCACCGGCCCTCTGGCGATAACGGTCAAGAACTGCGTCGAAATCACTTCGCCCGATTCAAAACGTCCGGGCGGTTACTCGCGCGCACCGACGAGCTGATCGGATGGCCGTCCCTAACGTGAAGTGGTGCCTGCTTGCTTTACTCGCGGTCTTGGCCGCACCGGCGCAAGCGCAGACATTCCCGAGCAAGACAATCCGAATTATCGTGCCCTATGCGCCCGGCGGCAGCATCGATCTGACCGCGCGCTTGATCGCAAAGAACCTACAGGACAGCGTCGGCCAGAGCGTCATCGTCGAAAACAAACCGGGCGCGAATGCCGCCATAGGCATCGAAACCCTGCTGCGAAGTGAACCGGACGGCCATACGCTCGCCATCCTTTCGGATAGCCCGGTCACGATCAACGTGCATCTGTCGCGGCTCAATTACGATCCGCTTGTCGACTTGGTACCGATCGGCAAAGTGGTAAGCGGCCCGATCATCTTGGCCGCCAATGCCAAGGCGGGAATCGCGTCGATTGGCGATCTTGTCGCGGCTGCGAAGGCCAAGCCCTTGAGCTACGCTATTGCAGGCCGCGGCTCGGCGTCGCATCTCGCAGCCGAGTTGCTCCAGCGAGAACTCGGGATCACGATGCAAGCGGTGCCCTATCGCGGCGGCGCACCGGTCGCGCCTGCGATTGCGTCCGGCGAGGTGCCCTTAGGCCTGGTGGACACGGCTGCGATCCTGCCGATGATCGGTAGCGGTCAGGTCCGCGCGTTGGGCGTGGCCGAGCCCGTGCGCGCGCAGTCCATGCCGGATATTCCGACGCTGCGCGAGGCCGGCGTTCCCAACTTCAGCGCGCCCTCTTGGCTCGCCCCGTTCGCGCCGCGCGGAACGCCGCAGGACCGTATCGCCAAGCTCAATGCCGAGATCGCCAAGATCATGGCGATGACGGAAGCGCAAAGGGTTCTGTTCGCTGCAGGCCTCGAGCCTGCAACCAACAGTCCGAGTGAGATGCGCCGCATCATCGAAGCGGACTACAAGAAATGGGGCCAATTCATCGCGGCGAGCGGCCTCAAGGCCGAGTAAACTTTCTCGACGCGCTTCGCTTATGGCGCCCGCGCGTTCCCGCCGCTTGACCCGCATAGCGAGCAGCCCTAGCGTGTGCTCGACAAAACGCGTGGAGGGTCATGCCATGGCCTTGGCCATCACGCCCCTGACGCCTCACACGGGCGTCGAGGTCACCGGCCTCGATTTCACGCAGCCGATCGATTCCGAGAATTGCGCCGTCCTGCGCCGCGCATTTGCCGAGCATCACGTGCTAGTGATGCCCGAGCAACACTTCACGCCGGACCAGTTCAAGACCGCTGCGCAGCTATTTGGCGAGATTCAGCCGCACGACAAGAAAGAACACCACGTGCCTGGCTATCCGGGCGTCGACTACGTGTCCAACGACCAGATCGAGAATGGCAGGCGCATCATCCCGGGTGAGACGTTCCATACCGACCACTCCAATCACCCGCGCCCGCCCAAGGCCACCATGCTGTTCGCAGTCGAGTTGCCCTCGAGCGGCGGCGACACGCAGTACGTGAATATGCACGACGCCTATGATGACCTGCCCGAGGAAACCAAGCAGCGAATCGAGGGCCTCAAGGGCGTTCATGTCTACCTGAGCAAATACAGCCCGCGTCCGCTCGGCCAGATCACCGAGGAGAGCCGCCGCAAGCTGCCGCCGCCCGGCATCCATCCGCTGGTGCAAACGCACCCGGAGAACGGCCGCAAAGCGTTGTTCCTCAACCCGGTGCGCATGGAATCCATCATCGGCATGGAGGATGAGGACGCGCTGACGCTGATCGAGGAACTGATGCGGCACGCGACGCAAAAAAAGTACGAGTATCGTCACAAGTGGCGTCCTGGCGACTGGGTGTTGTGGGACAACCGCAGCGTCATGCACCAGGCCAACCCCGACTATGACATGCGCGAGCGCCGCTATCTCTACCGCCTCATGCTCAAGGGCGAAGCGCCGCTCTGACTACGTCCAATATCATTGCGCTTCGACCGTCGGTCATGCCGGCTCCGGCGCATGTGCAGCCGGCGCGCGATTGACAAGAACTTCTCAAGTGAATGCAACCGCAGCGCCGCCTCGGGCTGGCGCGGTATGCGCATTCCTTGCTCGATTCCTTACACCAGTCTGACAGCATGTAACTAATCACAGTCCGTCATGGGGATTTTTCACAGTTCATTGCCGACCACTCTTGAATGACAATATCGTGCCGAGCTGCGTCGCGATGCGATGTCATTCGAGGGGGTGCATGGCAAAGACCCGCAAGCAAAAAATTTTGAGCATCGAATCCAACCGCAAGACTGCTACGGCAATCGCCAAAGAACTCAGCGACCGCGGTTTCAAGCCGAGTACTGCCCACGACGGTCAGGAAGGGCTTTTCGCAATCCTGAAAGAAAAGCCCGACCTCGTATTGTGCGATATCGATCTGCCGATCATGTCTGGATTCGAAGTACTGGAGCGACTGATCGACATCGCCCCTCGCTTCGGACGCATGCCGTTTGTGTTCATGACCGGACAAGCCGGCCGAAAAGATGAGCTCAAGGGGCGACAGCTCGGTGCGGACGATTACATCAGGAAGCCGATCGATTTCGACATTCTCGCTGCCATCATCAACGCGCGGCTGGCCGGCGTCGCGCGCACCAAAGTGTGGTCGGAGCTCGTGAAGCTCAACAATCGTGAGATTGAAGTGCTCACCTTGGTGGCGAGAGGTCAGAGATCGGCCCAAATCGCAAAAAAGCTCGGAATCGCCAAGCGGACGGTTGATTTCCACCTTGACAACGCCAGGATCAAGCTTGGCGCGGCAACGCGCGCGCAGGCCGTCGTCAAGGCGGTCGCCGGCGGTGTCATCGAACCCTAGCGAAGACGCGCTACTTGCTCATGTCTGCGCTTCGGCAGCGCCTGGCCTGTCCGCCCCGGCCGGCCTGTCATCGCCCGCTCTTTCGGCGAACAACGTCTGCAGGGCAGGGACGACGACGAGCAAGATGATCGGTCCGATGAGCATGCCGCCGACGACTACGGTGGCCAGCGGTCGTTGCACTTGGCTGCCAATGCCGGTCGAGAGCGCGGCAGGCAAGAGGCCGATACCGGCGGAGAACGCGGTCATCAGCATCGGCCGCATCCGCTGCTCGGCGGCATGGAACATGGCATCGATCGTCCGCATACCGCTTGCCCTGACCTCGTTGTAATAGGTCGTGATCAGGATTCCGTTCATGACCGAGACGCCGAAGAGAGAGACAAAACCGACGGCCGCGGAGATGCTGAGATCGAGGCCGGAAAAATACAACGCCAGCACGCCGCCGCCGGCCGCAAACGGAATCCCGACGAGCGCCATCAAGCTGTCAGGCAGCGAATTGAAAAGACCGTAGAGCAGCACCAGGATCAGCGCGAGACTGATAGGAACGATGATCGCGAGTCGCGCTTTTGCCAGTTGCAGGGATTCGAACTCTCCGGCCCATGCGATGCGATATCCCTCCGGCAGCTTAACGTTGCGCGCGATCCGTTGCTGCGCTTCCGCGACCGTGCTGCCGAGATCGCGGTCGCGCACGCTGAACTTGATCGGCATATAGCGCTCGCGCCGCTCGTGGTAGATGTAGGACGCGCCAGTATCGAACGAAATATTGGCGAGCTCGTTCAACGGAATGTAGGCGTTCGGGCCGGCCGGGGTCTGGAAGCCAACCTTGATCGTGCGCACGGCGTCGATCCGGTCACGGTATTCAGGCGCGAGCCTGACCGTAACGTTGAATTGGCGGTCCGCCTCCAGCAGCGTAGTCGCCGGCGTACCGCCGAGGGCCGCTTGCACGAGGTTGTTGACGTCGCCGATGTTGAGCCCGTATCGGGCCGCTTTGTCGCGATCGACTTTGATGTTCAGATTGGGTTGCCCGAGGACTGGAAATAGGCCGAGATCCGTCACGCCTTTGACGCGAGCCATCTCACGTATGACTTCACCGGCGATGCGTTCGAGCATGCTCAGGTCGCGCCCGATGATTTTGACCGAGTTGGCTCCCTTGACGCCCGAAAGCTGCTCCTCGACATTGTCTTGGATATATTGTGAGAAATTAAGGCCGATCCCGACGAACTCGTTGGAAAACTCGGTCTGCAGTTTCTTGATGAGGTCTTCTTTGGTCAGTCCGGCTGGCCACTGTTCGAAAGGCTTGAGCGACGCCAACAGTTCCAAATTGTTGAACCCGGCCGCGTCGCTGCCGTCATCCGGCCGGCCATGCTGTGAGACAACCGTGATGACTTCGCGGTGACTGAGGAGAATCTCGCGCAGTCTGTTCGCGAGCGGCATGCCCGCTTCCAGCGATATCGTCGGCGGCATCGTCACGCGGATCCACAGATTGCCTTCCTCCAGATGAGGCAGGAACTCGGTGCCGAGGCGCGGTACCAGCACGCCGACGAAGATGAGAAAGGCGACGCCGATCGCGACCATGATCTTGCGGTGCGACAATGACCAACGCAGAACCGGCGTGTAAACTCGACGCAGCGCGCGCACGGCGACCGTTTCGGCCTCTCGCACGTGGTCGGGAAGCAGATATGATGCGAGCACGGGCGTGATCGTGAAGGTCGCGATGAGCGCCCCGATCAAGGCGTAGCCGTAGGTCCTCGCCATCGGATTGAAGATCTGGCCTTCGACGCCTTGCATCGTGAACAGCGGGACAAATGCCGCTACCGTGATGGTGGAGGAGAAAAATACCGCTTTGTCGATTTGCAGCGCGCTCGCCAGAATCAAGCGCAGGCGATCGGTCCAAGCGCTCGCGCCGTCGGCTGGGCGGGTCGGGTCGGCGCTGAAGCGACCCTGCGCGAGCTGCTCCAGGAGCTGTTGGCGTTGCTCGGGTGCCGTCTGGAAATTGCGAAACATGTTCTCGACCAGAATCACGGCCGAATCGACAATGATGCCGAAGTCGACTGCCCCCACGGATAAGAGATTCGCATCCTCGCCCAGCAAGACCAAAATGATCACACTGAAGAACAGGGCAAACGGGATGTTGGTGCCTACAATGATTGCGCTGCGCAGGTCCCCGAGAAAGAGCCATTGGATGAAGAAGACGAGCAGACAGCCGAAGACCAGATTGTGCAGCACCGTACGAGTGGTGACCGATACCAACGTGCCGCGATCATAATACGGAACGATTCTTACGCCGGGCGGCAGCGTCCCGTCGCGGTTGATCTTTTCGACTTCCGCCTTGACACGCGCCAGCACGTCGTTCGTGTGCAGAGTCCGATTCATGATCACAATCGATGTGACCACGTCGTCCTGATGGTCGCGACCGGCTTTGCCGAGCCGCGGCAAGTAGCC
>DATFQX010000367.1:0-3836 GCA_035263865.1 Xanthobacteraceae bacterium | reverse complement strand
GTGCGGCATGAGGCGGCGGCACGAGCCGCGAGGCTGGCGTGCGCGGAGGGCCCCCGGTAGGGGGGACTTTTCAATTTCAAATTTTCATCCAGACCCCATCCCCGGAAATTTAGTCTGAAACGATTTCTGGCAATGAGGAGGTCCTGGCGCGGAAGTAGGGTGGCCTGTTTTTGGGTTACCTCCTTTGAAAAAAATTATCGGCGGCGTGATCGCGATCATCTCGTCCCGGGAGGATGGATGCAGCAGTCTGCCGAGCCGAGGTGTGCTATCCTTCCGGTGGGAAGCACGGGAGACATAGGGCAGTGAAACGACGCGAGTTCATCACGCTTCTCGGCGGGGCAGCCGCGTGGCCGCTCGCGGCGCGCGCGCAGCAGCCGATGCCAGTGATCGGCGTACTGCATGGCGTGTCCGCAGCGCAATGGACGGACCGCATGGCTGGATTCCACCGGGGCCTAGGCGAAGCGAATTTGGCCGAGGGCCGCAACGTGGCCATCGAATACCGTTGGGCGGAAGGCCAGTTCGACCGGCTACCTGCCATGGCTACCGACCTCGTCAGCCGCAAGGTTGCAGTCATCAGTACGGGCGCGCCGGACGTCGCTGTCCGGGCGGCGATGGCGGCAACGAAGACAATCCCGATTGTGTTCGTGACGGCCTCCGACCCAGTGGGGGCGGGCTTTGTGCCCAGCCTCGGTCGTCCGGAGGGAAACGTCACGGGCGTCACTCTTATCGGAACCGAGCTTGTTGCCAAGCGGCTAGAGCTGCTGCATGAACTCCTTCCTGCCGCAACCCGGATTGCGATCCTTGTGAATCCGAACAATCCGGGTCTCACGCGGGATAATATCCAGCAGTCGGAGGCCGCGGTGCGCCGCCTCGGACTGGAGATGATCGTTCTTAAAGCCGGGACTGAAAGCGAGATCGAAAGCGCCGTTGTCGCAGCCGTCCAGCAGCAGGCCAATGCTCTGAGCATCGCTGCCGATGCCTACCTGAATTCGCGTAGCCGCCAGATAGCCTCTTTCGCGCTCCGCCATGCGCTGCCTACGACGGGTGAGTCTCGCGAGACGGTCGCCGCCGGCTTATTGATGAGCTACGGTCCTAATCAGGCGGACAGTTTTCGACAGGTGGGCCTCTATGTAGGTCGCATCCTCAAGGGCGAAAAACCGGCTGACTTGCCGGTCTTGCAACCGACTAAGTTCGAGTTGGTCATAAATCTCACGACCGCCAAGGCAATCGGGCTGAAAATCCCGGAATCCTTCCTCCTGCGCGCCGACGAGGTGATCGAATGACGCGGCGCGAGTTCGTTACGCTGCTCGGCGGCGCGGCGGCATGGCCGCTCGCGGCGCGCGCGCAGGCCTATCCGTCGCGCCCCGTCACCATTGTCGTGCCGTTCCCCGCGGGCGGTCCCACAGACACGCTCGCGCGCATTCTGGCCGAGCATATGAGGACGTCGCTCGGTCAACCCGTGATCATCGAGAATGTGTCCGGTGCGGGCGGTAGCATCGGCGTGGGTCGAGTCGCACGCGCAGCGCCTGATGGGTACACCGTTAGCATCGGTCACTGGGGCACACATGTTTTGAACGGCGCGAGTTATCAACTCCAGTACGACGTGGAGCAGGATTTCGAACCAGTGTCGCTGCTGGCTGATACTCCGCAATGGATCGTTGCGCGAAAGACTCTGCCTGCGAAGGACCTAAGGGAATTGATCGCCTGGCTGAAAGAAAACCCCGCTAAGGCGATTGCAGGCACAGTTGGCGTCGGCGGGGGCGGGGTGATTGCCGCTATCTACTTCCAGAAGAGCACCGGTACGAGCTTCGCACTCGTACCCTACCGCGGCGCCGCCCCCCTTTATCAAGATATGCTGGCCGGGCACATCGACTTCGCTGTCGGTCAGGCGGCGAGTGCCTTCGTGCATGTGCGCAATGGCAACCTCAAAGCCTACGCGGTGATGGCCAAGACCCGATGGGCAGCAGCGCTGGACATCCCCACGATTGATGAAGCAGGAGGGCTTTACGCCTCGTATTGGCACGGGTTCTGGGTGCCGAAGGGAACGTCCAAGGAGACCATTAAAAGACTCAATTCGGCGGTGCAGGATGCTTTGGCTGATGCAACCGTGCAGCAACGATTTGCCGATCAAGGCCAGGACATTCCACCGCGCGAGCAGCAGACGCCTAAAGCGCTTGCCGCGCAACAGAAGGCTGAGATTGAAAAATGGTGGCCGATCCTCAGGGCGGCGAACATGGCGGACATCAAGGGAGAATAAATCGGCTCGTCGTTTAGCATTCAGGGAAGAAACATGATGAAACTTCCCCGCCGAAATTTTCTCCATCTGGCCGCGGGCGCTGCCGCGCTGCCAGCAATGTCGCGCTTCGTTTGGGCGCAAGCCTATCCATCGCGGCCGGTGCACTGGATTGTCGGCTTTGCCCCCGGAGGCTCTGCCGACATCGTCGCGCGCCTGATGGGCCAATGGCTGTCAGAACGGCTCGGCCAGTCGTTCATCATTGAGAATCGGACGGGCGCTGCCACCAATGTCGCCGCCGAGGCCGTCGTGCGCGCGCCTGCGGATGGTTACACGCTCCTCTTTGTCACTGCCACAAACGCGATCAATACCACGTTATACGAAAAGCTTAGTTTCAATCTCACCCGCGACATCGTGCCAGTCGCGAGCCTCATCCGTGCACCCAGTGTCCTGGAGGTAAATCCGTCGGTTCCGGCCAAGACGGTCCCTGAGTTCGTCACCTATGCCAAGGCCAATCCTGGCAAGATCAATTTTGCGTCGGGCGGCATCGGAACCACCTCCCATGTCTTCGGCGAGCTGTTCAAGTTTATGACCGGGATTAACTTGGTGCACGTGCCCTATCGCGGGGCGGCGCCTGCGGTTAGTGACCTGCTCGCCGGACAGGTTCAGGTCTTTTTCGACCCCATGCCCAATCCGATCGAGTACATCAGGGCCGGGAAGGTGCGCCCGCTCGCAATAACCAGCGCAACACGCTCGGAGGCGCTACCCGACGTGCCGACTATCAGTGAGTTTGTGCCGGGCTACGAAGCGAATTTCTGGTACGGCCTCGGCGCGCCCAAGAACATGCCGGCTGACATCGTCGACAAGCTCAACAAGGAAATCAACGCGGCTCTTGCCGATCCCAAGATCAAGGCGCGGCTCGCCGACCTCGGAGGCACACCGCTTATCGGTTCGCCTGCCGACTTCGGCAAGCTCATCGCCGAGGAAACCGAGAAGTGGGCCAAGGTGGTGAAACTCGCGGGCATCAAGGCGGAGTGATCCGCGCAATATTCCATAACGTTTCGTTAAGCGAAATCGCAGGCGCCAGGGGCGCACTCCACTGCATATGTCGGCTAATGGCACATCTGAGACATCACAACGTGATCCGGTGAAGTCCGCTTCGAGGGTCAGAGCGGTCATGCGGCGGACATCGTCAGAAGACCGGTACTGACCCAAAGCGGACATCAGCCGACTGCCGCCTGAAAGGCATGTCCGCTCGTTTTAAGCCTGCTATTCTGAGCCAGCTCGCTTGGTGGACGAAGGCGCTCAAGGCGGCGCGGCAACAGGAATATCTTGCTACTGCGGCTTGAGCTATGACGACGGAGAGCGCGATGACCGATCGGACTCGACGCAACATACTGACCACCGGCGCGGCAGCGGCGGCAACGGCCGCGACGTCGCGCGTGCTGGCACAACAGAACCGGGAAGGAGCCGCCATGAGCTTTTACGAGAAAGGCCCTGTTCGCATCCATTTCGAGGAGAAAGGTTCTGGCTTCCCGCTGCTGATGATTGCCGGCGGCGGGCTGAATTCCGCCATCCCAAATCTGTCCGCGCCCTATTCCCC
>DATFQX010000366.1:0-3076 GCA_035263865.1 Xanthobacteraceae bacterium | reverse complement strand
GAAGCATTTTCGGGACCGCGGTTATGGACTGTGACCCGCATGAGCACATCGTCAACTTCCGCCTTGGCATATTCGACCTCGACATCAAAGTATCGGTCCTCGTCGAAAATACCGGTATCAATCAGTTCGAACTCCATCGTCGCCGAACCACGACGACGTGCGTTCTCCTCGATCAACCATTGATACGGATAAGCGGCTTGCGGCAGCTTGTAGAGCATGCGCGCGTAAGCGTAACTGGGGACGGCATCGAGATAATAGTACAGTTCCTTGACATCCTCGCCGTGGCTGCCCTCTCCGTTGGTCAGGCCAAACAGTCGCTCCTTAAGGATCGGATCGTGGCCGTTCCACAGTGCGATTGAGAGGCAGAGCAGCTGTCGGTCATCGGAAAAGCCGGCAAGGCCGTCCTCGCCCCAACGGTAGGCGCGGCTGCGCGCCTGGTCATGAGAGAGATAATCCCATGCGGTTCCGCCGGGGCTATAGTCCTCGCGCACCGTCCCCCATTGTCGCTCGCTGAGGTACGGGCCCCAGCGACGCCAGTTTTTGATGCCTTTGCGACTTTCTTCGATCCGGCGCTGTTCGGGGTCAAACGCTCGTGGCATGTGTGGTAGCCTCCCGTCAGGCGGCGTTCGAGTTTTTAGGGGTGCCTAGTCTGCTCCGCCTGCTCGAGCAGACGCCAAGCGTCCAAAGTGCAGGCGACAGACCAGGCCTGCGCCGGGGCGCCGCGGGGATGGTGCGGCGGGTCTCCGTCGAAAATCTCGCCGAGAGTACCCACCGCCTGGTCCTTCAGGGCGTCGCTCATCGACACGAGCACAGCTTGCGCCGCCTCTGCATCACCGGAAACTCGATAGAAGGCCAGGCTGAACGGTCCGAGAAGCCAGGCCCAGACCGGCCCTTGGTGATAACCGCCATCGCGTTCGAGCACGCTCCCGCCGTAGCGCGTATGGTACTGCGGGCTGCCCGGCGCCAGCGAGCGCAACCCATAAGCCGTGAGGAGATGGCGTTTGCAGACCCGCACGACTCTCGCCTGATCGTCCGAACCGAGTGGGCTGTGCGGCAGGCTCACGGAAAAGATCTGGTTGGGCCTGATGCTGGCTTCGTCGCAATTGGGGCCGTCAATCACATCGAATAAACCCTCGCCGTCCGGCCGCACAAATCGTGCGAAGCTTCGTTTTACGATGTCCGCTGACGCGCTGAAGCTGTCCGGCTCGGCCAAGCGTCCAGCGAACGAGCCCATGGCGCGTAACGCGTTGTACCACAATGCATTGATTTCGACTGGCTTGCCGATGCGCGGGGTGACGACCCAGTCACCGACCTTTGCATCCATCCAGGTCAGTTGCACGCCCGCAGCACCAGCCTTTAGCAGACCGTCCGCCGGGTCGACTCCAATGCCGTAGCGGGTTCCCTTCCGGTGCCATTCAATCATATCAGAGAGAATCGGGAAGACGCGGCGCAGCGCGGCAAGATCTGCGGTCGCATCGAAGTAGGCGCGCCAGGCCTCGAAAAACCACAGCGACGCATCTGCTGTGTTGTACTCGGCGCGATCCCCGGCTCCAGGAAACACGTTGGGCAACATTCCTTCGCTGACGAAACTCGCAAATGTTTCGAGGATACGACGCGCTGTCTCGGCTCGGCCGGTCGCAAGAGTGAGGCCCGGTAGGCTGATCATCGTGTCCCGGCCCCAATCGCCAAACCACGGATAGCCCGCTATGACAGACTGACCGTCAGGTACGCTGGAAAGCGGCCGAGCGAATACGAAAGCATCGGCAGCGAGCGCAAGCCGGGCTATCCAGTCGGGCGCCTGCCGCATTGCCGGGCTGCTGGTCGTCGCAGTGGCTACCGCTGCGCGGTCATGGTCGAGACGGCGGGACAACGCGGCCGTGAGGTCGACCGATGGCATAGGTTCGAGGCTTGCAACGATCCCACACCATTGTCCAGGGATCAGCGGCATCGTTACCTCGCCGACGCAGAGATGATTATCAATCGAGTCCAGGCCGCGCTCGGCTTCAACCGGAAGAGCGAAATCCCGGTACCAATCACGCTTGGCGACGATATCGCCACCGGTCGCGCGAATGGTCAGCCGAAAGAGCTGGGCATTCGTGACGATGAGACTCTCGCCATCGACCTGAATCCCGGGCTCAAAGCCACCGATTGAAGTCGTCCCATGATGGTCGCGATCGTTGGCCAACAAGGTCACCCGCAAAGACAGTCCGTTATCCAGCGGATCAGCTCCCGGCCGCAGGAGCCACGCGGCATAGGTCGTATGAGCGCCGGGCTCCATCCAAATCCGCGCTTCTACGTGATGATCGCAGATTTCGTAGGTCCATACGGGAACGGAGTAGTCGAGATGAAAGCTGCCAATCCGGACATGACCCGCCGGAGCGGTGTCATCGCTCTTCCATCTGTTCGTGAACAGCGGCCAAGAATGAGAGCCTTCGATCAGCGTAGCATCGGCCTTGGCAAGTATCAGCCGACGGCCAAGCGGCGATGCAACCGGCGCAATCAGCAATCCGTGATAGCGGCGTGTCAAACTGCCGGCAATGGTACCACTCGCATAACCGCCGAGTCCATTGGCAATCCACCATTCGCGTCGCTCTGCCTGGCCGAGGTCACCGCAGATCGCGCGCGTGAATCTGATCGGGCATGGGGCCGCAATGGATGATTGATGGCGTTGCGCGGGTGACCGCAGTGGTCCAGAGGCGCCGCTCTTCGATTTGAGCTCGCTCATTTTTGAGCTTCGCGAGGACTAAACGAGAAGGCGCCGCGCAGCGATTGCATCTTTGCGTCGGCGGCAATGTAGAGAAAACCGCCAGCCAGCCCGAAATTTTTGAGGAACGGCCAAAAGTTCTCATTCCACGCATCGCCGTTGAAGGGGAAGCTCCAAAAGTTGTGAAACAGAACCGCTGTCGCGACCACGTAAAATATGAACAGCAAGGCTGCCTGACGCCGATAAAAGCCAAACAGGATGCAAAGAGGACCGACAGCCTCGAGGGTACCGCCGAGCACCAACAACAGCGTCGCGATCGCCGGGGGAAACGGTATCCACCCGTGGGCGGCTTGCGCCATCGCCGATTGGTAG
>DATFQX010000365.1:0-29964 GCA_035263865.1 Xanthobacteraceae bacterium | reverse complement strand
CGGTTGGCCTCGGGGCTCGTCATGTTGGCATACGTGACGACGCACTTCGTCAACCACAGCTTGGGCCTCATTTCGGTCCAGGCGATGGATGCCGCGCTCGTGGAGATCTACAAGTACTGGGCGTCTCCGCTCGGCGGCGTTCTCCTCTACGGCGCCTTCGCCATCCATTACAGTCTCGCGCTATGGGCGCTGTGGCTGCGCCGCTCGCTCAAGATGCCACTCGCCGAAGCGACCCAGCTCGTGCTGGGATTCTCGATTCCCTTTTTCCTGACCGCACACGTTCTCCAGACGCGCGTCGCCGACACCTTCTTCGGCGCCGACTATGGCTACTACTCGAGCGTCCTATATTCGTTCTTCGTTACGCATCCACTGAACGGCTGGCTTCAGCTCACGGTGTTGGTGATCGCTTGGGTCCATGCCATGATCGGGCTGTGGTTTTGGCTGCGCCTGAAACCCTGGTACCCACGCTGGCAGCCGATCCTCTACGCTTTCACACTATTGCTGCCGACCTTGGCGATCCTCGGCTTCTTCGAAGGCGGCCGGCAGGTGATGGCGCTCGCCGAAGATCCGGCGTGGGTGGCCCAACTCGCGCAAGACCATCCGCACGCGGCGCCGGCGGACGCCGCGTTCCTCGACGAGATGGTGGTGTGGGTGCGCTACGCGTTCCTGGCGGCGCTCGTTGCCGTGCTGGCTGCGCGGCTCGCGCGTTCGCGCTGGCAGCGCCGGCACGGCATCGTGCGCCTGACCTACCCGAGCGGCCGCATCGTGCAGATCGTGCGCGGCGTGTCGGTGTTGGAGGCGAGCCGCATGGCCGGCATCCCGCATGCCTCGGTGTGCGGCGGACGCGGACGCTGCTCCACCTGCCGCATCAAGGTCGATGGACCGCAGGAGGCGCTCGTGCCGCCCGCGCCGGAAGAGGTGAAGGTGTTGCGCCGCGTCGGCGCCGCGCCCGACGTGCGGCTTGCCTGTCAATTGCGCCCGCACGGGGATCTGCGCGTCACACCGCTCCTCCCGGCGAGCGCCCAAGCGAGCGACGGATTCCGCCGTCCCGGCTACCTGCACGGCGCCGAACGCGAGATTGCGATCCTGTTTGGCGACCTCAGATCCTTCACGCAGCTCTCCGAAAAGAAACTGCCCTACGATCTCGTCTTCCTGCTCAATCGCTACTTTGCCGAGACCGGCCACGCGGTCGAGGCAACGGGCGGGCGCATCGACAAATTCATCGGCGACGGCGTGATGGCGCTCTTTGGTCTCGACGCGGGGGTCGAGGCGGGCTGCCGCGAGGCGCTCGCCGCCGCGCGGCAAATGTCCGAACGGATGGAGGCGCTCAATCGCGCGCTGGTCCACGACATCTCCGAGCCGTTACGCATCGGCATCGGCATCCATACGGGCCCGGCGATCGTCGGGGAAATGGGCTACGGCTCGGCGGTGTCCGTCACCGCGGTCGGCGATGCCGTCAACACGGCAAGCCGCATCGAAGGCCTCACGAAGACCTATGCCTGCGAGCTGGTGATCTCCGAGGCGGTTGCGTTGCGCGCCGGCGTCGATCTCGGCGCCGCGCCTCGCCACGAGATCGAAATCCGCGGCCGGGTCGAGCGGCTCGTGGTGCGCACCTTTGCGAGCGCGCAAGACCTGCCCGTCGTGCAGCGCGGCGCGGCAAAGAAGATGGAGCGCGTGGCCGCCGCGGAGTAGATCCGCGGCATTCTGCCGAGGCCGGTTGATCGGCCTACATACGACGCGTGAAGTGAACATTGCAAACTGGCCCGCAAGGGAACTCTTTGGCCAAACCGGCATTAATTGGATGATTATCCAATCGGAGATTCTGCAATGGGCCGTTACCTTCTCTTGTGGTTGCTCGGTATTCCCATCCCGATTCTTATTCTGATCTGGGCCTTTGGCGGACTCCACTGAACGTCCTGCCGGGCGGGACATGGGCCGAGCGGGCGGACGCGCGTTGCGTCCGCCCTTCGCGCCGATGGAGGCGCTCTCGGTCGACGAGATCCCGACCGGAAGCGGCTGGTTGTACGAGCCCAAATGGGACGGCTTTCGCTGCCTTGTCTTCCGCAATCGACGAAAGGTCGTTCTCCAGTCCAAGGCCGGGCGTCCGTTGACGCGCTATTTTCCCGATCTGATCGAGGCGGCGCTCAATTTGAAAGCCGAGAGGTTTGTCCTCGACGGCGAGATCGTTGTCCCGCAGAACGGGACGTTCTCGTTCGACGATCTGCTCCAGCGCATCCATCCGGCGCAAAGCCGTGTGCAGAAGCTGGCGGCAGAAACGCCCGCACTGCTGATCGTGTTTGATTTCTTGGCCGATATGGACGGCCGCGCGCTGACGCATCTGCCTTTGCGCGAGCGCCGCCGCAAGCTGGAGAGCTTCGCCCACCGATATCTTAAAGCTAAGCCGCGCATTCGACTGTCGCCGGCCACGACCCGCCTGAGCGAAGCAAAGGGCTGGCTCAAAGACGTTGGCGCGCTGCTCGACGGCATCATCGCCCAGCGCTGCGATCTCGACTATCGCTCGGGCGAACGCGGCGGGATGCAGAAGATCAAGAACTATCGCAGCGCCGACTGCGTGGTCGGGGGCTTCCGGTACAACGAGGGCAAACCCGTGGTCGGCTCGCTCTTGCTCGGCCTCTACGGCCAGGACGGCCTCCTGCACCACGTGGGCTTCACCTCGACGATCGCGGCGCCCGACAAAAAGGCGCTCACGCTGAAGCTCGAGAAACTCGTCGCGCCGCCGGGGTTCACCGGTGGCGCGCCTGGCGGTCCGAGCCGATGGTCCACCGGCCGCTCGGCGCAGTGGCAGCCGCTGAAACCGAAGTTCGTGGTCGAGGTTCGCTACGACCATTTCTCGGGACAGCGCTTCCGCCATGGAACGAAACTTCTGCGCTGGCGGCCCGACAAATCGCCGCGCCAGTGCACCATGGATCAGGTGACCCAGAAGCGGGCAAACCTCGCCAAGCTTTTGAGCTAGCCACGACGTGGCTGCGTAGAAAGAAAAAAGCCCCGCCGAGGCGGGGCTCCAGTGTGTTCGGAAAATCCCAGGGGGCTATTTCGCCTCTTTCTCGTTCTGATGGGCCGGCGCCCCGCTGCTCTGACCGCTGGACGAGGGCTTGTTGTCGCTCTCACCGCTGGTCGAGGGCTTATTCGCGCCCTGGTTCTGCTGGGCCGCCGGCGCCTTTTGCTGGCTCGCGCCGCTCTGACCGCTGGTCGACGGCTTGTTAGCGCCACCCTGGTTCTGCTGCGCGGGGGCTTGAGCCGCGCCACCTTGACCCTTTGCAGCGCCGCCGCCTGTAGCACCGCCCTGGCCTGAGGTAGCACCACCACCCTGCACGCCGACCTTGCCGGAAAGTCCGAGTGCAGAGACGGTCTGGCTGTCGATGCGCCCGCTGGCCTGGAAGCCTTGCTTCCGCTGGAATGAGGTCAACGCCTGCACCGTGCGCTTGTTTAAGACGCCGTCCGGCCGGCCCACGTTGAACCCTCGTTCGTTGAGGACGATCTGGATCTGCCGGATCTCGTCAACGCTCAGGTTCATCGCCGCAGCTCCGCCGCCGCCGCGAAGACTTGCGCCGCCCCCGGATCCAACCGGCAGGACCGCGACGATCTTGCGGCTATGGTCGACGATGATGATCTCGTCACGCACGACGAAGTACTGGTGTCCGCGCCACGCCGGGTTGATCTCGATCAGCGTGGCAGGGACCTCGACGATGCGCACGCTCGTCGGCACCACGGTTCCGACGCTCACTGCGAAGTTGACGTTATTCGCGCGCGGCACGTTGCTGCCGGCGAGGACGGTTTGCTGAATCTTCGTGCGCTGCTGCGCGGTCAGATTCACGCTGCCACCGGCCTGACCGATTGCGCTGCCCGCCTGACCCGAGGTCTGGCCCTGCTGAGACGTCTGGCCCGTCTGGCCTTGCTGAGACTGACCCCGTTGCGGAGCCTGCTGGCCCTGCTGACGCTGCGGCGTCTGACCGGTGGTCTCCTGCCGTTGCTGCTGGCTTTGGTTGCGCTGCTGGGCTTGACCCTGCTTGCTCTGGTCGGCCTTGCCCTGCTGCGCCTTCGGCTCATGCTGACTCGGCTGCGCCTGGCCGGTCGTCTGATCGCGCTTGCCTTGCGCCTGACTGCGCTGCGGGGACTGACCTTGCTTGCTCTGCTCACCCTGCTTGCTCTGCTCGGACTTGCCCTGCTGCGCCTTCTGCTCGTGCTGGCCAGGCTGTGCCTGACCGGTCGTTTGCTTCTCTTGCGCCTGACTGCGCTGCTGCCCTTGCTTACTCTCTCCACGTTGCATCTGGCCGCTGCGGCCTTGCTCGTGGCTCGCTCCCGCAGAGCCGCGTTCGGTCTGCGCGCCGCCTTGAGCAGCCCCGGACTGGCCGGCGGATTTGCCGCCCATATCCTGAGCCGACGCGATGGCAACGCCTGCCAACAACGCAGCTGTGCTGAGTAACAGCTTCTTCCTCATGGAATGCTTCCTTTTCACGGTTACCCCGTGCGGGGGCCCATTACTATTGCTTGATAAGAAAACGAGTTTGCATCGCCTACAGTTCCGATCGCCCACAGGAAATGCTGCGGCGTCGCGCCGCTCGGTTCCCGCTGATTCGCTGGGAACTCAATGTGCAAGGTGGATTCGGAAATTGTTGCGATTTGTTGTGGCGCATCAAAATCGGCCGCCATGCCGCGTCTGCGCTCAACAGGGTGCGCTCAGCTCGCTAAGGCTTAGCCAAAGCAACCCAGCGCGGCGCCGAGGGCTTATTGTGCCGCACCCTTGGCCCGCTGTGCGGCCCTCTCCGCAAGACGTTCGTAATCTTTGGCGATCCTCAGCATCGCTTCCTTGGATGGGGAATCGCTCATCTGCTCGGCGATGGTGCGCGCTTCTTCCGCGCGACGCCGCCAGTGCTCGGGGTCGTTGATGAAGGATGCCGGCATGTCAGCCCTCAGGCGGCGGCGGATATGCGCTCGCCTGTGTGTCCCAACCTTTCAAAGAATACACGCTGATAGGAATGCCTCAAGCGGGCCGCGCTCGAAGTCAGTGAGCGGAGTAGTTCAGCCCGAGCGGGGGACGATGGTGGCATTCCTGGTGGAATCGCCAAGCGAGCGGAGTCGCGAAGTCCTCCTGCGGGCGCGTGCGCGTTGTCGTAGCGACGCTCAAAAAACATGAGACCGAGGACCAGAAGGAGCGACAGTACAAGGCTTGGCTGCGCGCCACGTTGCAGAGATTTGCCGAGGACGTGCGCGACATCGAGTCGCGCAACAAAGCAGAGGACGCCGGCAAAAATGGCGCGTCCTGATCCCGAGCCGCCGCTGACGAGGGCGAAAGGGGGGAGCCCGAGTGGCGAGTTACACGAACAATGAGTGCTCGATCCGAGGCAAGAGAGCGTCGTCCGAAAGCGGGCCACGAGGCCGAGCAAGCCGGGCGGCGCTCCCGAATTCTGGAGCACGTCTTCGGTCTACATACCCGCTCGCGGCGGGTCATCTCGGAGCATCGCCACAGGCGCAAGCTTCGAGATCGGGAAGTATCGGATCGCAGCCGGCGCGGACTCGATTGGACGAATTTTTTTCTCGCCGATGTTCAGTTGAGCTTCGGCTCGTTCCTCGCATTCTACTTGGCCGATCTCGGCTGGTCGAAACAAAACGTCGGGCTTGCGCTCACCGTCGGTGGGTTGGCGGCGGTGGCGGCGCAGATCCCAGGCGGCGCGCTCGCCGACGCGGTGCGTTGGAAGCGAGCATTGGCGGCGTCGGGGTTCGCGTTCATTGCCGCCGCCGCGCTCATTCTGGCGCTGCGGCCGGGTTTCTCGTGGGTGTTCGTTGCCGAGATTCTTCACGGCACGAGCGCGGGCCTCATCGGCCCAGCGATCGCCGCTATCAGCCTCGGTATCGCCGGCCGGCATGGAATGTCGTCGCGTATCGGCCGAAATTATCGCTTCGCCGGCGCCGGCAATGCCGTGACGGCGGCCTTCATGGGTGCGCTCGGGGCCTATTTTTCGAACCATGTCATATTCATTGCCGCCGCAATCCTGTGCATTCCCGCCCTGGCCACGCTCGCCGAGATTCGAGCAAACGAGATCGACTACGTGCGTGCGCGCAACGCCGCCAAGCGCGACCACACGCTAGACCTGCAAAGACTGGTCGATTTCACCAAGAATTGGCGTCTCCTTTTCTTCGCTGGCGCTCTCGTCCTCTTTCATCTTTGCAATGCTTCGTTGCTGCCTCTGGTTGGCGAGAATCTGGCGCATAGCAAGGTGGCCAACAGCGCGCTGTTCATGGGCGGGCTGATCGTCGTCCCGCAGGTGGTGGTCGCCATCTTAGCGGCGTGGATCGGCTATTGGTCGGAGCTGTGGGGTCGCAAACCGCTGCTGCTCGCTGGCTTTGCCATTGAAACGGCGCGCGCGCTCCTGTTTGCAGTGGTTTCCGATCCGCTGTTGATGATGGCCGTGCAGCTGCTGGACGGAGTGACAGGCGCGGCCGTCACCGTGTTGACGATCCTGGTGACTACCGACCTCACGACCGGCACGGGCCGGTTCAATCTGGCACAAGGCGTGCTCGGCACGATGCGAGGCATTGCGGCGGCCGTCGGCACCGCCTCGGTTGGCACTATCGTCCAGCACTTCGGAGATTTCACGGGCTTTCTGTTGATGGCCACGGGACCGGCCGTAGGCGCAGCCTTGATTTGGGTATTCCTGCCGGAGACCAAGCCGGCGAAATACATCGATTAATGTACCGACACTCGCTCGGTTAGGAATATCTCCCCGCGCAATTGCCTGGCTGCGCCCTCAAAGCGCGGAACCGCGAAGACCGAACCACGTTCTCATGACAGACTGGAGCAACTTGTTCGCGTGCGACCGCATCCTGCTCCGGCTGGGACCCCGGAGCGTCGCGACCGGGGTCCCTTATTGTTTGTGGCGCAGCCACAGTTGCGACCGGCAATGCGCGATCGATGCGATAGCTAGACGCTCAGCGCCAGGCGCTTCGAACCTGACAGGCGCCCTATATCCTTCCGAGCAATAGGAGAATGAGAATAATGATGACAACGAGACCCACCCCGCCGGAAGGATAGTAACCCCAACCTGAGCTGTAGGGCCAAGTCGGGAGCGCGCCGATGAGGAGCAAAATCAAAATAATGAGCAATATCGTTCCCATAGTGTTGTCTCCGTTGGAAAAACATCGCGGGCGTGCTTTCCGGCGCGCCCCATACTGAAATTAGCAACCAGCCGCTGCGGTATAAGTTCCGCGAGGGCGGAACTTTTTATGGCGCCGCGGCATTACCAATATCGGGCGGAGACAGCGCCTCTGGCGTCAGCACGGTGTGCGAGCTGTCGCCTGCGCTGCCGCGGAGCGGCGCAATTGCCGGCGCCGAGATGATTGCCATGACCATTGGTCGTTCGCTGATGATTTTCGACGTCGAGGGGACGCTCGTCGACAGCACCGGGCTGGCGCTGCGCTGTTGGCAAGAGACACTGCAATCATTCGGCTTCGAGTTTCCGCTCACCACCTTGCAACGACATTCGGGTCAAGATCCGCATGACATGCTGCATGAACTGCTTCCGGGTCGCCATGTCACCCGTGTTGTGGGTCGCATCATCGAGATGCGGGGCCAACGGTATCGCGAGAAATACCTGCCGCAGGTCACGGCCTTTGCGGATGTGCGGCCGCTGTTCGAACGCGTGAAGCGCGCACGGCGGCTCATCGCTCTGGCCACGAGCGCATCCGCCGACGAGCTCGATCACTACCTGTCCTTGCTGAACGTAGGCGATCTCGTCGATGCCATGGCTTGCGGCGACGATGTTCAACGCGACAAACCGGATTCCGCCCTCATCGAGGTCGCGCTTCTCCGGGCGAGTCAGGTGACGGCTGCGGAAGCAGTCATGATCGGCGATAGCCCGTTCGACGCGATCGCGGCGAAGCGCGCACGCGTCAGAGCCATAGGCCTGCTATCGGGGGGTTTTTCCAGAGCTGAGCTTGCGGCGAGCGGATGTGCCGCGGTTTATCGCGATCCGGCTGACCTGCTTTCCCATTACGAAGAAACCGCCCGTCTGCTTGCGTAACAGCGAGCGAGACAGGCAAGTGGCCCGAGCGAGCCCCTTAGGAACTCGCTCAAGGGTGCCGGAAGGGACCGCGCAGTGCGAGAGGTTACGCGGCGCGCCGGTTCACCTTGCTCTCGGCCATGGCAGTCAGCTTCTTGTCGACCGCTTTTTCCTCGTCGAGATTCTGCTGAAGCAAGGCCGCGCAATCCTGCCGTCCGAGCTCCTTCGCCCAGGCGATCAATGTGCCGTAGCGAGTGATCTCATAGTGCTCGACCGCTTGCGCCGCGGCAATCAGCGCAGCGTCGAGAACCGATTTGTCCTCGACCTCGCCTGCCACATCCTCAGCCTCGTCGATGATGCCGTCGATAGCGGGACAGTCCACCATCCGCGGCTCTTTGCCGTGCAGCCGGAAGACCTGTTCCACACGCGTCATGTGGTTTTTGGTCTCGCCCAGATGCGTCTCGAAATTGCGCTTGAGCTGCGGATCGCTTGCTTTCTCGATCCTCCGGCAGAGACTGCACGATCTGTTTTTCCGCGTAATAGATGTCGCGCAGCGTGTGCACGAACAGATCATCCATGGTCTTGATGTCTTTCGAAAAGAAGCCCATGCGTTTCTCCTTGTGTTTTGGGTCTCGGTGTTTTGGGTCTCGCGTTTATCGGGGTGCGACAGCACCCGGCGCGCGTGGCGCCATCACGTTCTCAATCGGCAACGTGCGAAGGGTCGGCCGGTTCCGACACGATCAATCATCGATCGCGCCATGGAGTGCTCGAGGTGTTGGAACAGGAGTTGGAACTTGCAGCTTGAATTGACCGGCGAACCGGATTTCAGATCCGACGACGCCGCGCCGCCGTCGGGGCGCTAGGGGGTACGCGCCGCCGGTTCACATGGCTTGAATGAGAGCGGCGCTCCAGTTCGGCGGCAACCTGGCGGAACTCTGCTGCAAGTTCGAGCAATGCCAACCTCGCGTAGATCTGCGTGGTCTCGCTCGCGAGCTTCAGGCATTCTTCTGCGTGCTGTCGGCATTCTTTTGGCGTAGGCATGACAGCGATCCAAGTTGTGAAACGCCAATCCCGGCGCTATCGTTCCGCTCCGCGACTTACAACTCACGTGCACCAACCGTGCCCGACTCGATCCTGGACAACCCCCGGCACTGGCAGGAACGCGCCGAGGAGGCGCGCAGCATCGCCGACCAGCTCGAAGATCCGGAATCGAGACGGATGATGCTGCGAATCGCGGATGACTACGAGCGCTTGGCGGCACACGCTCGGGCCAGAATGAGGCCTCGCGCGGCGCAAAGCTGAGTGGCAAGCGCTCGATCTTCTCACCACCTCTGCCAAGCCAGCGGTGGATGGGTGGCGGCCAGGTTGAGCTGAGCTTCCCCTGCTATCTGAGGCACAAGCGGCAGACGACCTGCCACTGAGCCCCTGGCAGCCCGCAAGCGAGAGCGATCGATACGAGTCGCACCCCCGACGGGACGGGGAACCTCGAATAATGCTCTGCGTTTAAGGGGTGGCGCGGGTGCTGTGATGGAGTTTGCGATGTGCAATTCCCCGCGCGCGGGACCATTCGCGCTGTCATATTAATCCCTCAGCGATACCTCGAGCGGCATCGTCCAGCGCTGACGAGAGCGGCGCCTGGAGTCGAGAACCAGAAATGATTGCAGTTGTTTTTTTTCAAGTCGGGCCATTTCGGTGCGGCCCTCCGTTCGATGAGACCGGAGTGCGGCCGAATGAGTATGGCCGTTAGCTTAGGCGAAGGTTCCGGGCTCCAACCCGTCGCCAGCCATGCATTCTCCGCCTCCCGCACCGGTCGACGGCGCGCAAGGCTAGCGGCGGGCCTTCTCGGTTCACTTGCTCTATTTCCATTAGTCGCCGTGCAGGGTGTTCTCACCCGTCGCCGCATGCCGTCTTTGCCGCCGGCGCAGCCGCCACACCGCGGGTTTATCGCGGGCACAGGCCCGTTGCTGCGCATACTCGCGGTTGGCGACTCCTCGATTTCCGGCGTTGGCGTCGCGCACGGCGATGAGACAGTTTGCGCCACAACGGCGCGTTCGCTGGCACGCCTGACTGGACGGTGCGTGGCTTGGAGAGCCGTCGGGTTCTCCGGCGCGACGACAAAGATGGCCATGGATGAGGTCATGCCTTTCCTGGCGCCTGAGCCGGCCGACCTCATCATCGTTGCTTTCGGCGTGAATGATGCGATGGCCTATCGTTCGCCGGCGGGCTTTACCAACGATCTTGCTGCGCTCGTGCACGCTGTGCGCCGTCAAGTCGGCGATGCAGCGGTTGTTGTAGGCGGTGTGGCGCCGCTGCGGTTTTTCCCTGGCCTGCCGTTGCCGTTGCGGACGATTCTCGGTTGGCGATGCGCCGCGCTGCAGGCGGCGGCCGAGGGGCTCGGCAAACGGCTGCCCCGTCTCGTGGTCGAGCGATTTTCGTCGCTATTCGTGCCGGAGCTGTTTGCCAGTGACGGCTTTCATCCCAATGCGCGCGCGCATGCGCTGTGGGGGGAGGAGGTCGCGGCGCTGGCGCTGCCGTTGTTGCGAGGCGCGCAACGCCCTTATCGATGACGCGACGAAGCGCTCAAGAGGTGAAATCTCGTCGTCGTCACGGACAGTCTAATCAGCATCGAACGCTGCCGCCGGGCGGCCGAACCAGGGTTCGCACATGATCAGATCTCGCAGACTGCAGGCTTTCGCCGAAAACGCCGAAAAAACCGCACGCCGCGAGCGGGCGATTCAAAGGGAGGTCGACCGCGCCGAGAAGGCCGCCGGCAAAGGTAAAGCCAAGAAACCGCAAGCGATGCAGACCGGCGCGTGCGCCTATCCGACCTCCTTCCCCAAACAGCATCTCACGAAGCCGGGCGTCGAATCCGAACTCGCGGTACAGCCCATGTACGACGCACCGCATTACCGCGGCTCCGACAAGCTGCGGGACATGGTGGCTTTGATCACGGGAGGCGATTCCGGCATCGGCCGCGCGGTTGCCGTTCTCTACGCGCGCGAGGGCGCCGACGTGGCAATCACATACCTCAACGAGCATGCCGACGCCGAGGAGACCAAGCGCGCGGTTGAGGCGGAGGGGCGCCGGTGCATCACCATGGCCGGAGACGTCGCGGACTCGCGCTTCTGCGAAGCCGCCGTCGAGCAAACGATCGAGGAATTCGGCAAGCTCGACGTTCTGGTCAACAACGCGGCTTTCCAGGAGCACGTCACGCGATTGGAAGATCTCACCGAGGAGCATTTCGACCGCACGCT
Organism: Xanthobacteraceae bacterium; assembly: GCA_035263865.1. GTDB lineage: Bacteria > Pseudomonadota > Alphaproteobacteria > Rhizobiales > Xanthobacteraceae > VAZQ01. Next base: position 18,692 of record DATFQX010000365.1, on the reverse strand, counting down.
GAAGACCAACCTGTATGGTTATTTCCATATGGCGAAGGCGGCGGTTCCGCACATGAAGCCGGGCAGCTGCATTGTCATGAACGGCTCGGTGACCGGCATCGAGGGCAACAAACGTCTCCTCGACTACTCCATGACGAAGGGCGGCATTCACGCATTTACCCGCTCGCTTTCGGCGCACCTCATCGACCGCGGCATTCGCGTCAACGCGATTGCCCGGGGCCGGTGTGGACCCCGCTCAACCCCGCGGACAGACAAGCCGAGCAGCTCGCGAAGTTCGGCAGCACGACCGCAATGAAGCGCGCTGCGCAGCCCGAAGAGATCGCGCCCGCCTTCGTCTTCATGGCGGCCCCGAGCTGCTCGAGCTACATTACAGGCGAAATCCTGCCGATCGTCGGGGGTTACTCAGGCGGATAGGGAAAACGGCATCCGCGCCTGTAACAGCGCCGGATCGAAGATCGGGCCGCTGAGGTGCGTTCGTCGATACCGCACGCCTAGTAGTGGCTGTGGCCGAAGCGCCCGATCAAGTAGCCGATGCCGAGCGCGACGGCGGCGGTCGTGTAGGGGCGCTGCTCGATCGTGGTGCGCAGGAAGTCGCCGGCCTCGCTGCTAGCTTCGCGGATGGCTTCCGCCGCGTCCGCCGCGGTCTCCTTCGCCTGGCCGTACACCTCCTGCAGCGTACCTTCCATCTGCCTTGCCTTACCTTGGACCTGCGTTTTCACATCACCGGTCGCTCGTCCGAATCCTTCCTCCACCTGTCCGCCAACGTTTTTGGCAGTCCCGCCGAGGCGATCTGTGTCCGCATCGCTTTTGTTGTCATGCGGCGCGCGCGAACGGACGGCGGCCATCTTGCTCATCGCTCCCGCTCTGCGGCTTGCTGCGGCCCGATCATTCCATTCCCACAGTGGCGGCGAGAACGCCGAGAGCGAGCAGCGGAACGAACCTGCGCCAGCCGACCACGCGACCCGTCTGAACTGCACCCGCAACCAGCTTCGGGTCGAGCCAAACCGCCTGTTTGCGCGCGGCGAGCGCCACCTCGGCCCGTTCAACAGTTCGGCGCCGCGACTGCAGACTGCAAACGATTGCGACGATCGTGACCAACAGGAATATCCCGGCGAATATCGCCGCTGCGATCAGCGGCCCGTAGCGTTCGGCGAGCCAAATGAACGCAATCAGCAGGATGAATCCCGCGGTCAGAATCCCGCATACGAGAGCAACGAGCCCGCACGCGAACAGGCCGGAGCTCAAACCGGTCTTTGCCTGGGCTTGGAGCGCCAGGTATTTGCGCAAGTTGCCCATCACGCGAGTGCCTTCCCGCTAGCGGGCCCACATCGCGCCGAGCACAAAGCCAAATGCCAGTGTCAGCGCCAATGTTGTGTACGGGCGCCTTTTCAAAGATTTGTCGATCGCGACTGCAACGTTGTCGCGAACTTCGCTGACAGTCTGAACCGCTTCGCGTCCTTTGTCCTGCGCGTTCCCAACAACACTTCGCACGTGGCTGCGTGTTGCCATGACTGATCCTTTCTTATCGGCTGACTTGTGAACCAAATGCAAACGAGAAGGTTCCACGCGCGGGGGCGGATCCGATGCGTCATCGGGTCTCGAGGGGATCCGGCACGGAGCGTCGGGATCGGCTCACGACAGGGCAGCAGGGTTTTCTCTGTGCCCAGAGAGTCCATCCGGTGCTCTGCCGTCTCTCCGCGTGACTGGCGCGAAGCCAGGATCGCTCTATGCTCTGATCCGCGACGATTTGTGCCAATACCTTCGCGAGGCGAGTGGGCGAGGGCGAATTTTTGAGCTTTCGCGAGAAGCGCTGCAGTATGCCTTGCTCGAAAGCCGTGACGACGGTGTCATGCACATAACTCTTGCGGCAAATGGCGGGCGTGTTCGCGAGATCCTTGGCTGCTGCGCTGATAGCTTCAAGCACCTGCCTGCGTCGCGCGCGCGCGTTTGCTGCGGGTTTGATACGCGCGAGAGCTTCGAGGACGCTCGCCGATGCCATTAGCGTCCGAAAATCCTTCAAGGAGATTTTCGCGCCGGCGATCTCGCGCAGAAAGGCGTTGACCTCTCGCGCGGTCACGCTTCGCACTGTGATGCTCTCCGTGCAGTACTGAAATAAAACGGCGGCCAGGCAACTGCCGCAGCAGCTGGATGGCTTTGACGAGCCGCGGCGCCGCGAATTCTTTGGTGACGATCTTTCCGCCCTTCGATCGGAATCTCAGGGTGATGTCCCGGCCGTACATCGAGACATTCGATTTGAGCAAAGTCGCAGCGCCGCGCGTGCCGTGCAGGCGGTTATAGTCCTCGGTCCCGGCTCTTATAGCGCTGCACGAGACGAGCTCGATAACAGCGGCGCACGCGAATTCTCGCGTCAACTCGCTGCCCGCGAGATACTGGCCGAGGCTCCTTCGCACCTGCGGCAGTGCCTGTGCCAGTCGAGCCAGCCGCCGAGCCTTGCGACTCTCGCGCACATCTTCCCAACGCGGGTGATAGCGGTATTGCAGCCGGCCGGCGGCATCGCGGCCGATGGCTTGAAGATGCGCCGCGGGGTCCGTTGCATAAAGCACGTCACGATAAGCCGGCGGCACAGCGAGGCGCGTGAGTCGCCGCACAACCTTCGGATCGGCGATGGGGTGCCCGTTGGTTCCGATATAGGACCAACCCTTGCCCGCCCGTCGACGCCTTATCGATAACCCATCGGCGGCGACGTAGCGCAATCCAAGACGTTTTGCCATCGCAATGGGGGGCGCCGAGGCGCCATTTCGGCGTATGCCGCTGAGATGCCCCCGTCCGATTTTATACTCTCCCGTCTCGTCGCGCCGCATCTGAAGTTCGACCGTCCGCACTGGAACGTTAAATAGCCTCAGTTAGTTCCACCGACGATCGCGATCATTGCGACTGCGCGAGCCGCTCATATTCTCTGCGGACGATGTCCTTGCCATATGCTCGCTCGAGTCGACGCACGGTGAAGTGTCCTCGCGCGATCTCCTGGAAATGCTCGACGAATGCATAGTTGACGGCAGCGCCGCCCAGCGCGCCGACGAGTGGAACGGCTTGTGCTGCGACCTTTTGCGTCACGATGACGCCAAAACGCGACGCCACCTGACTGATGAAGCGAACGAGAATTGGACCGCCTTCTTCGAGGACGCCGCGCTCGACGATAAATCGCGCAGCCTGTGTCACGCTTTTTGCCAGCATGGCGCGCACGGCAAAATATCCGCTCTCAGAAGCATCGCTCGAGCCAGGGCGTCCACCCAAGGCGAAGACCTGCACGCATGAGAGTGCCGCTTCAGGATCGGAGAGATCCTCGCCTTCCCTGCGTGCGATTTCCGCAATCGATCTGAGCATGATGACCGTGGAAACGGGAAGCTCCAAGGGGAGCGCGCCCAAGCCGAAAGCGCCTCCGACTGCGCCGGAGGCCGTGGCCAATGCTTTGTGAAAGCGCTGTGACGCCGGGAGAGATCCACGCTGGATGGTCCGAAGCGCCACTTGCAGCGCCACCTCGAGCGCTTTCGACGCGGCTGCGGTGATCGCCTGCGACGCGGAAGTCGGAAGCGCATATTCGATGAGCTCGATCGGCTTGCCCGCCAAATTGGCAAGTCGCGCAGCGAGGCTGGGACGCTCGAGCGCTTGGACCGCGCTCCGTAGCGCTGCGAGGTCTGCTTGTGCCATGCCTGGAAAATCCAACACGGGCGGGGATTCGTGGGTCATCAGCGTGCGACTCCGCTCTTAGCGCCTGCCCGATGAAGCGAGGGCGCCCGGATCCGACCAAAGAGGGCTTCGGCCACCTCGAAAATCCCAAAGGCGAGCAATCCCGCAGCGGCAATACCCAGCAGTATCGACCCGTAGGGTTGTTGCTGAATGAGCCGCAGCGCGCCCGCAAGACCTTTTGCGTCGCGCGAGTTGGCAGTAAGTGCCGCGGAGAGGAGAAACCCTCCAATTATGGTGAACACAACCGAGCGGACTGCAAAGCCGAATCGGCTGAACGCCGTGAGGAGCTGTCGCTCGCTTTGTTTCAGCTCCAGCCGCTGCTTGAATTCACCCCAAAACCCGACGACGCCGATCCCAACGCCTACCGCTGCAATGCCGAGCCCGATCGCCGCGACGATGGCTTGACCGAACGGCCGTGCCAATAGCCAGGCCGTCCAATCCTGGGCGGCTCGATCGCTGCTTCCAGCGCGACGCTCGTTCATTAGCCCGCTCAGCACTATGCCGGCGAAGCCGAGGTAGAATATCCCCGCTGTTCCATAAGCGATGCGTCGCATGAGCGCCTTCGCCCTGTCTGCGTCTTCGTCCGTATCGAAGAAAGCCTGCACCAAGCGCCAGCCCGCAAAGCACAAGAGCCCGGCGGCAAGGGCGGCGAGCATAAGGTGGCCGAAGGGTTCTCTCAAAACGGCGCGCAAGGCATCTTCGGTACCAAGTGCACGCTGCCGCGCTCCCATCGCTGCGAACGCGGCAAAGATGCCGACAATCAAGAACACGATGCCGCGCGCCGCATAGCCGAGCCGGGCCATCCACTCAAATACGGGCTGCTGGCGCATGTTCTGTTGTCGTCCTTCCTCTCCATGTCAATGAGCTCGTCAAGCTGCCCGTTCCGACTGTGGTTTGGCCGGTGGCACGGGACGGCAAGGGAACGCGGTGGAACAAACGGGGTGGGAATTTGGTTTCTTTCCTACTGCAACCCAGGAGGACTTCGATGAAGCTTAAATTGCTGATTGCCGCGGCAGGACTGGCTGCATTTGTCACGCCCTCGCTCGCAGCAGAGTTCTACATCGTCCAAGACACCACGACGAAGCGCTGCTCCATCGTCGAACAGCGACCCACCACCACAACGATGCATATCGTGGGTCCGGGAACGGCCTATACCACACGAACAGAAGCCGAGGCCGGGATGAAGACCGTGAAGGTCTGCGAAAGCGGCGGCACGGTCGGAGGTCCGGCTGCACCGGCTCCGAGGCGCTAAGCCGCGCCACGGCGGAAACCCGCAAATGGAAGAAGCCTCGACGCAAACCGGGGCTTCTTTTTGTTTCCTTCACACAGCCACGTCGCGAGAAAGCGGCATGGTTGCGATGCGCGCCCTCTCACAGGGGCTAAGCCACGGGTCGTGCGCCGCCGACCGCTCCCACGAGCAGGGTGATCAAGAAAAGCAGCAGGGCGATGAAAAACACGATTTTCGCGATTTCCACGGCCGCGAATGCGATTCCACCAAATCCCAACACCGCCGCGATCAGCGCGATGATCAGGAGCGTGACAACCAAACCGAACATGATGTGCCTCTCTAATTTGCTATTGCGTTCCTATCTCGGGCGAATTTCCGCATCGCGCAGTTGCCCGCCGAGGATGCCGCCGAGCGTTGCCGCCGCGCCGCCGAACAAGAGCGCCATAAAGACCCAGAACGAGAAGTAGGCTCCGGCCTTGGCGGCCTTGTCCGCGGCGTCGCGCGCCCGCGATTCGACCTCGCTGACGCGGCGCTGCGCCTCATCCGGCGAGAGGCCGGTGCGGGCAGCGACCACCTGCGCGAGATAGGCGCGATCGGCGTCGTCGATGCGGGCCTGAACAAGGCTGCGCGCGAGGATCCGCGTCATCTCGGCGCGCGCTTCGCTGCTGAGTGCACCCTGCGCGCCCGCCGGTGCGATGCCGACCGTCTCCGGCGCTGGCCGCTGGCCGCCGGCGGTTGCGGTTGATGGGGCAGGGCGGAACATAAGATCGACAAAATAGTCGGTCGGGCCGCTCGTCGAAGCCATGTTGGCAGGTCCATTGCCTGCTGCTGGGTTCATGCTTGCGGCTACGTGCGCCGTGGCACCCGCGGCGAACAAGCTCACCCAGCCGGCAAGGAGGGCCATGGCCATCACGCCAATCGCCCATACGATCAGGCCCTGCGCCGCATCACGGAAGGTGGTCTCGCCCATCACCCCATCGTACGCCGGCCTGCGCAGCCGGCCTGCGAGATAGCCGCCGGTGGCAAACCCCATGGTCTCGGCCATGACCAACCAGACGGCTGCGGCGACGGTCATGGTCGTTGCCGATGGTCCGCCATAGGGCGAAGCAAAGGACAGGCCGATGCCCGAGCCTAGCGCGACAATGATGAGGGTGACGGCCGTTGCCGCCAATGCGCCGGCGATTGCGGCACTCCAGGAGAATGGCGTGCGGCCGGCTCCGGATTCGTCGGGGACGATCACGTCACGCTCAATAATCGCTGTATCAGCCATGTAATGCCTCCTTCACGCGCTTCTCGGGTTCGAGAGACGCGCGTTGCCTTAAATTCGTCGTAAACGCTTAACCGTCGTGCAGCTTTCCGAGTTCCCTCGGAGGAAAGCGTCCGGCTGTTTTTCGAGCTTCGCAAAAGCGGAACTTCTCCGGCTTGTGCGCGGTTCGAGTGGGCGGTCTCCACCGACGAGGATTTACGACGTGACCGGCCGTCCAAAGCGATTGAAGAGGGGTGACCGGGTGAGCTGGAATTCGGAGGCCGGGCGAGTCAGCGGGAGAATTATCAGGGTGCACACGAAGGACGTGGATTACAAAGGATACGTCCACCACGCGACCAAGGAAGAACCGCAATACGAAATCAAGAGCGACAAGACCGACCACGTGGCTCTACACAAGGCAAGCGCACTTCGACGCATACGCCGGTAATGCAAAGTGACACATGGCGCATCCGTTCTTCACCATCGGGCATTCGACTCGCCCCGCGAGCGAGTTCGTCGAGCTGCTCAAGAGCGCGAAGATCGGAATGGTCGCCGATGTCCGCAAGATGACCCGCTCGCGCACGAATCCGCAGTACAATGGCGATGTGTTTGTCCAAACACTGGCGCCGCTTGCCATCGGTTACGAACATATTCTGCCGCTGGGCGGCCGGCGCGCGAGAGCGCATGACGTCTCGCCGGATGTCAACGCGTTCTGGGAAAACCAAAGCTTTCATAACTACGCGGATTACGCGCTCACTCAATCGTTTCGGTGTGGTCTCGCCCGGTTGCGCGAATTGGGACACGAGCGGCGCTGCGCCGTCATGTGCGCCGAGGCGGTCTGGTGGCGATGTCATCGCCGAATCATTGCGGACTATTTGCTGGCAGCGGGTGAGTCCGTATTTCACATTCTCGGTGCCGAGCGCATCGAGCCGGCGCGCATGACCGATGCAGCGCATTTGCGCCCGGACGGCTCGCTGGTCTATGGCGCGCAGCTTCAACGGTGAGGGATGCCGGAGCTCGATCACACAGGGGTTCGATTCCGGTGCGGGAGGGGTTCATGCCGGATGCCTGCGTCCAAGCGAAGCTTGCTGGTAATATCATACCGCAAATATTAGTTGATCCGGCTACTTGCCAGAAGTCGGAAATGGGCTATTCATGCCCGCAACCGTCGGGCCGGCATCTTTTGGGGTTCTCTTCGCCATGCCAATCACCTTCTGCCGCCGGCAGCGCTTCGCCCGCCGTCGGTCCAAATGCCTATCGGGAGTATCTGAAAGCCGCTGGTTTTTCGAAGGAAGAACTGAAGGCGATCTACGCCTTCAATGATCGCCGCGCCGTCCTCGATTTCCTGGGTGCACTGGCAACGACGGCTGCGGTGCCTTGGCCGTACTGGATCTATCCGAGCTGGATTACTGTCGTCGTCTGCGTCGTCCTCTCCATCCATAACTTCAATGCATTAACACAGGTTGGCCATGCCAGTGGTCATGCCTCTTTTGTGTCGGACACCAGGTGGAAACACGGTTGCCGGTGAAATAGCGTGTGCTCTGCGCGGGTTCAGCCGGGCTGGATTTGCACTGTCGCTTCAAATGCACCATGCCTTCCTGAACGAGGAAGATGACGGCGACATCCTCTTTGGCCGGCCGGATGAGCCGACGCGGAAGCTCTTGCTCATGTGCCTGCAGGATTTGATGCTGGTGACGGCTTTCAAGCGCCTCCTTCAATATATGCAGACCGCTCGGAAGACCTATGACCAGCGCCCGTGGGACCCGTGGGAAAAAATTATCATTAGGAACTTCTTGAACCGGCTGGGTATGATGGTGCCGATCGCGGCGGCCCAAGCGCTGCTGCTTGGGTACTATTGGATCGTGATTGGTCCACAGTATTATTTCTTTTTCTACTTGCTGCCTTTGGCGACGCTCTATCCAGCACAGATCCGTTTACGTTCCGCCTGCGAGCACTCGTTTGAAGCCGGCTATGATGTAGCGTCGCGAGGCCGCTGGCTGTCACGTAGTGCGAACGCCAGCTTTCTCGAGCGGTTCATTGTCGGCCCGCTTGGCAGTGATTACCATTTTGAGCATCACCTCCTTCCGACTGCGCCCTACTACAATCTACCCGCCGTCCGGCAGATTCTGGAGCGCAAGGGGATCCAAGTTCCTTTGGGTACTGGATATATCGGCTATCTTGCGCAACGCTGGCGCGAAGAGCGCGAACTCGCGTTGGCGGCGTGAAGTTGGCCGCCGATTGATTGGGCAACGCCCAAGCGATTGCACTGCACGCGTGAATGGCGGTTGTTCACGCGCGCTGTCGGAATCCCCCTGCGAACAAACCGATCATGCAACTCAACGGCGGAAGTGGTGACTCCGCGACGGTTTTCGTACTCGCGAGTACATGTACATACACGCGGCTAGTACCTCTGGCGAGAGTAAGTTACCTCGGTGTCAGCGGTTGCGGAAGGGGCGGATTGATGTCGAAGCTGGAGATGGCGGGAGGCGCGGACGGATTGCGCGGCGCGCTCGGGCAGCGGGTGGCAGTCCTGGTACCCTGCTTCAACGAGGAAACGACCATTGCCAAGGTGATCGCCGATTTCCGCGCTGCGCTGCCCGAAGCCACGATCTACGTTTACGACAACAATTCGACCGACCGCACGGTCGAGATCGCCGGTGCCGCGGGGGCGCTGGTGCGACGAGAAATGCGTCAGGGTAAGGGCAACGTAGTACGGCGGATGTTCGCTGACGTCGATGGCGACATTTACGTTCTAGTTGACGGCGACGCAACCTATGATCCCGCAAGCGTCCGCGTTATGATCGCCCGTCTGATCGAAGACCGGCTCGATACGGTCATAGCGGCGCGAGTGCCGGAGGAGCCGGGTGCTTACCGCCCCGGCCATGAGGCTGGGAACCGGTTGCTCACCCGTTTTTTCGCTGTGACTTTCAACGCGACGTTTACTGATGTCCTCTCGGGTTATCGCGTGTTTTCGCGGCGGTTCGTGAAGTCGTTTCCAGTGCTGTCGAGCGGGTTCGAGATCGAAATCGAACTCTCGGCGCACGTGGTCGAGCTCGATCTCGCGGCCGGCGAAGTTCCTACACCTTATTACGCACGGCCGAAAGGATCGGCATCGAAGCTTAGCACCTGGCGCGATGGTCTCCGCATCCTGGCTACTGTCGTGGGGCTATACCGTTCGGAGCGGCCGCTGAGTTTCTTTTCTGGGCTCGGCACTATATTAGCGATCGTGTCAGTTGGCCTCGCCATCCCGATATTCATTACCTATTTCGAGCAAGGAATCGTTCCGCGGCTACCGACGGCAATCCTTGCTACAGGACTCATGCTGTTGGCCTTTCTGTCGATCGTCGCAGGCCTTGTGCTGGATACGGTGACCAGGGGGCGACGGGAAATGAAGCGACTCATCTATCTTCAGCAACGAGCGCCAGACAAGGGGCGAGACGATTGAATTGAGTGCAGGCTTGAATTCGCACATGTGAACCCCTGCAGGTAATCGCGGGCCGGCGGCTTTATGCCAGACGCGACACGTTAACTGCAACGAAAATTGGAACTTACGGGGGGAAGATCACGAGAACGTAGTCGGTTGCGCGCGGGCTTTCGCGCTCGAAACGCGACCGTTGCGGTCTCGCCGACGGCGGCCTGAATCAGCGTGACCGGAAGGAAAATCGCGATCAAGATACTGTACCACGGTACTCGCCCGGACGGCGGAATGGAAACGCCGGCGCGATCAGCCAACAGGTTTTGCACACTGGCACTCCAGCCCACGGTCCGCAAGCCAAACCCCGTCTCGATATCCACGAAATTGGCACGTTGTAATGCCTGCCGCAAATTGCGGTCGTCGAAGATGAATATGTGGCGCGGGACATGCAGCGGTCCCCAATATTTTTTGAAAATCCGCCAGTCGAGGCAATCCGTATTCGGGGTCTCGCCCATCAGAATGCCGCCGGGCTTGAGGAGGCGGTAGGCGCGATGAAGTGTGGCCATGGGATCGAGCACATGCTCGATGACATGCCCCATGCGCATAAGATCAAAACTTCCGTCAGCGAAATCCGTATCTATCAGCTCGCTGCAACGCACATCCAATCCAGATTGTTTGGCACGTTGCGCAGCCTCGCGATCTATCTCGAGCCCAGCAAGCCGTCTGAAGCCCCGGCCCCGCATGGCAAGCAGCGCCCTCCCGTTTCCGCATCCGACGTCCAGAATGCAGACGTCTTTGGGCACCAGCTGGGAAATCTGCCGGGCATCTTGGGCAAATACCGCCTCGGACATCCAGCTGATGATCGTATCGCTGTTGTAAGCCGAGTAAGAGGCCGGGTAGAAATTTGCGATGCCGCTCGGCGCCGGCAACGGATCCTGGGCGAGCAAACCGCAAGAGCTGCATCGAACAATCTTCCAGCTGCCGGGTATGCCATGTTCGTAATCCTTGGCTTGGAACAAAACCTCGGATTGCGTGGAGTTGCAGACGTCACAGATCATACGAAGGGCGCGGGTATTGCGGCTTTCCGTGTGGCACCGTTCCCCCACAACGTAGAGTGCTTGAAATCTGCGGGCTCCAATCTATTCAAGTTGCGATTGTGCCTCAGGCCGCGGGCATAGTCTCGCCGCGCCGGGTGTTCGAACAAGAGACCAGAAACCCACCAAGCTCGATCCCAGCCGCGACAACGAGCGCGACCAGCGGGAGCAAGGGGTTGGTTCGTCGGACTGTCCTTTATGTGAGGGCAACTTCTCCCTGAGCCGTGGTGAGGCGTGCCGCGTGGAGTGGTGTCCGAGCGGCGAGACATGACCTCGAAAGGTCGGAAATTGCGAACTTCTGCTGTATCTTTGCAGCGAGTTGGATGCGGGCCTGCAAAGCTAGATTGGCACCGAAATATGCACCTAAGACCGGTGTCGCTTTCCGTTCGCGCGTGGAGGCAAATTTTGAGGGCGTATCTGTTTCTCGTCACGCGTAATCTGCGGGATAAAGCAGGGGAAGAGCTCTAATGAGCCCAAGTTTGCTGGCTATTTGCGATGGTAGATGCGTTCGAAAAAGCCGGGATTTATCAGATCGAACCGTTCGAGGCTCATAAACCATCCGGCAGGGAGAGGGTAGTCATTTCTTCCGATGACAAGGTTGTCAACGGGATTCACGTAATCCTTTTGCTGCTTCAGGTAAAGCGCCGTTCTTGTCGTTCGCCCCATCAGTGTCATGTAGTGGCTGATCTGATCGCGCCTCATCTCGTGAATGGAGCTGATGGTTGCGAAGACGTCGAAATAGCCGGACGGAAAGTTGGCCAATTGATTCGGCGTAAAGAAAGCGAGGCGCGCCCGGGACAGCTCGCTTTCGATTTCGTCGAATCGCTCAAAGCGACGAAAGAAAAAAGCATGGTGCTCGGGAAAAAGCGTGGTGAGATACCATTGCGAGAGATACAGTGCAGGAGGAATGTCGAATACGAAGTACCGGCACGCCGTCGTTTTCAGCATGAGATATCCGAGACGCCCATAGCCGGCGCCGAGCTCCGCGAGATCGAAAGGTGCGTGACTGCCTAGCTGAACCGAGGACATGATCGAGTTCCGCTCGCGGAGAGAATTGACGATGTCTTGCGAAATCAACCTGCCATTGCGACGGACCGACATGGGTTTGCCTAATTCGGGCTCCTCGACTTTTGCGAGCAGTCCAGAGCGGTCGCGCTGCAGCACATATTCATACATAAGCGCAAGATACTCGCGGTAAAGCTCGCGCTTGGCATCGCGATTCGGCTCCTTGAAGATGTAGTAGTTTGGATACCACGATATCCAGGATGCTGGATCGCAGTCGGGGTCGTCCATGGCGTATCGGTCGAGCTTGATGGGACCGAGATGATTGACCAGCCGGCGCATACGCAGCATGCGCGGATCGTCAGGACCGACAGGGACGAAGTTGAAGTAATTCTGGTTGAGCGTGCGCTTGAAATTGTTTTCCCCAGCCCAGTCCAAGATTTGCTCGTTAACGCGGCCCATGTCTGTCCAGAAGGCGGATGCGTGATCGACCACCGGCGCGGCACGCAATTCCTCCCGCATCTGCTCTATGGCCTGACGAGCTCCAGGGGAGAGCAAGCGTGTGGCAGCGCCGGCCTCGTGCAGATACCGTATAACTGGCGCATGTCTGCTGGCCGCCGCGCGGCGCAGTGGCTCATTCTCGCGCGTGGAAATGTCCCCCCCTAGCTCGTGCAGGTATCGGACCAATTCCAGATGGCCGGCTGCGGCGGCGCGACAGAGAGGTTCATTGTCCCGTGCAATCAGCGTAACGCCATTTTTGTGAAGGTAACTGACGACCTCTAGCTGTCCTCCGTCACATGCCCGACAGAGTGGCTCATCATCGCGCGCGTTCAGCGGAACGCCATTTGCGTGGAGGTACCGGATAACGGCGATGTAGCCACCCGCACATGCCTCGCAGAGCGGTTCATCATCGTGCGCCCGCAGATTAGCGCCACGTTTATGAGCCCTGCGGACAGAATCTAACTCCCCACGGCTTGCGGCGGTGCAAATAGCCTGATCGAGGGACTCAGCGATCATTTTGACAAGCACTCATGGCTTTTGCTCGCTTATATCTATTCTTCGGCATTGCGCGTATTACCAACATTCGAAGGTCTGTTGTAGCCCGATTTCGGAGCGGGACTACCGCGCGAGTAGCCGGTCAACACGTGTTGCGGGAGGCGAGTCTCTCTGGCGACAATGAGCAGCCTCCGGCTCAATAACACTCCTTTGGATCCAAAGCGATTCCCGGCGGGAAGCAATGACCAGGACAATCGCTATTACATTTCCGCGCTGGCATCGGCACGATCTCGACTCTCATTCGTGAACGGGCGCGAGCCGCAAGCATATTGTGTCTTGAAATAGACGCCAACAATGTCCTCAAGCGTGAGGGTTTTAGTGTGATCACTGACGCGACAGATGTGCCGCCGAACTCGATCGATCTGGTCTACTCCTCGAAGGTGCTGGAGCACATCGAAAACAACATCGAGGCACTCAGAAAGCTCTATGCCAGTCTCAAACCGGGCCGCCGCTCGAAATTCTGGGTGCCAGCGTTTGAATGTCTGTGGAGCGGGATCGGGCGGAGCACTGCCGCCGCTATACCCTAGGACGCTCGAGGAGTCGTTCCGGGAGGCGGGGCTTCAAGTCGAGAAATGTTTCTATCAAGACTCGCTGGGATTTTTATTTGCTCGCTTGTTCAAAGGAATCGGTAATTGTGAGGGAAACTAAACCCTATGCTGCTCACGTTGGACAAATTCATGTTTCCAGTTTCCCAGCTATTCGATGTTTTTTGTTCCAGGCTATTCGGAAAGAATGCAGTGATCTACGCTCCCAAGCCTCCTCGCGCGAACGGGTTCAAGACAGCCTGAGCACGAGCTGGAACATAGAGCTGTGCGGCGGCGCTCGTTTGTTTAGGATTCGGTTCTATGCCAGATCTTGCGGGCAGTGCTCCACAATTGAGCCCCGCCATGCCGGGCGCGATATCTTTGTCGGGTTGCGTATTCGCGCAACTTCCAGAGTCCGTAGGCGACGAAAACATCCCAATCGCGCGGCTTCCTCGCCAAAACCTTGAGAAGCAACGGATCGTAAACCGTGAGGTTAGAGGGGCACTCTTTCATGAAAGCGCGGACGTCGCGCAATTCAGGCTGCGCCAATAACTCCAGCAACGCATTCAACACCTGCGTTTGTTGCGGCACGTTGCGCATAGTTTGGGAATAGCTTTCAGGCCGCGAGCGGATAAGCGCCAACGGCTCCGCGAGCACGCACGCGCCATGGCGCATTGCAAGGGCTGTGCAAGTGAACGAGTCGGCAAACCAGCGCAGCGGCGCCGGAAATCCGCCAAACCCCATAAGCATATCGAGGCGAATCACCGCGGTATTCGACGCTATCGGCAGGTAACCATCCTTCATCCGCCCGCGGAGCCGATCTGGAGACAAGTACGCCGGTAGACCGCCGAGATAGAAATTGCGCGGAGCTGCTGGATTGGCGGAAAAGCGATCGATCTTCTCCGTATCGCCTTTGAGCACGACCACCTCGGAAAAGCTCAGCGCGGCGCCAGGATAGCGGGCGAGGACCTCCATATTGCGCTCAAGGAACGATGGCAACAGTCGGTCGTCCGCGGCCGTCCAGACGAGATAATCGCAATGTACCAGACGCAGAGCCTTAGCAATCGAAGCTTCGAGACCGAGATTGCGCTCGTTCGCCAGCGCCTGCAGGTTGGAATATTCGTGTGCGAATGTCTCGATGATGCGCCAGCTGTCGTCGGTAGAACCGTCATCGATCACGAGGATCTGATCTGCGGCCCTCGTCTGGCGGCAGATGTGGCCGAGGGACTCGGGCAGGTATTTGCCATGATTGAAGTTGCAGAGGACAACTGCGACGGTGCCCATGGGCCTACCGGGCGACGGTGGCGTATTCCAGGCGACGCAGGTCTTCGACCGGCGTGCCCTGTTGGAACAGTGCATTGAGCTTGCGAAACAACGCGAGTTCCTTTTCGAAGTAAGGATCCTCGTGCAGGCGTCGCGTGAGATGCGCCCGCGCACGCTCAATCAGCGCCGCGTCGTATCGATTCCAATCCATGAGTCTGTCGCGCGAGGAGGCGCTGATCGAGGCTGTGGGCAGCGCGGGCTTGGCAGGCGGCTTGTAGAGGAGATCGCTGAGCGACCAGCCCAGATCCCGGCCCATGACAAGCAGCGTCTGATCGAACTGGTCCGTCAACCCGACGACCATGTAGCCATCGAGATTGCTTGCTGCGAGTTCGAAATCTGCGTCCGATACGCGCGAATGACGTGCTGTCGTGGCACCGGGCTCGGGATCGAGTTCCGCAACGCCACTGAGTATTCTGGTCATGTAGTTGTCGAGAAGTAACGGGCAATGTGAATCGGACGACGACAGATGACGTTTTAAGCTGCTCATTGGATCCTGGCTTTGGTCGGCCCACAAATAATGGGAAATCGCTCGCTCCAGCGGGTCGTGCAGCAACGTCACGCCGGCGCAGGGCTTTGGAAGGCGGGCATCGATGCCATGCCGGTAGGGGCCCCACACGAACCGCAAGTCATCGATCTGACTCTTCTGCAGACGGCCCAAAGCTTTATCGATCGCGACAGGGGACCAGGTGCCCAAAGCTGACGTGTGGACATCATCGTTATCAATGACGAGAAAATCCTTTGTCTCAAGATTCCGGATAAACACATCCATCAGCGTCTCGCCGCCGGCTTTGAGAAGAAACAGAAATAGCACGATCCGATCGCGCGTCCCTGCCGCGCTTGCGGAAAGGCTCGAACGAGCGCTGGCCGCCGCCCTTCGCACCGCCATGTCGTGGCGATGGACGTGTCGGGCCAGCCGGTCGGCCTGCAGGTTGGTCAGCCCGACTGCCAAGTCCCGTTCTCTCACTACCGTCTCGAGTGGACGCGCGAGCCCATCGCTATCGTCCGAAACTATGTCGAGCAGCGGCGCAATTTCGGCGTGCCCGCCGGGTGCGATCTCCCGCGGTGGCGTGCCGACATAAGCCTTGATAACTTCATCGATGCTTCCATGCGCGGCGATCCGTCCATTCTGAAGCATAATGCCGCGATTGCACCACTTGCGCAGCAACTCCGGTGAATGAGAGGCGAGCACGAGGATGCTAGAGCCGCCGACAAACTGCTCCATTCGGCGTTGCGCTTTTTCCAAAAATCGGATGTCGCCGGCGGAAAGCCATTCGTCCATGATCAGGATTTCCGCCGGCATGCAGGTGGAGATGGCAAATCCCAATCGCACCATCATGCCGGAGGAGTAGGTGCGCGCAGGCATGTCGATGTAAGGGCCAAGCTCAGTGAACTCGACGATTTTATCCACACGCGCGCGCATCTCGCGGGGGTGTATGTCCATGTACATGCCACGCAGTATAATGTTTTCGCGGCCAGTAGCCTCGGCGTTGAGGCCAACCGATGCGTCCAGTAGCGCGGAAATTTTTCCCGAGGAGTAAAGCTTCCCACGGGTGGGGAAATAAATTCCAGCAAGCACCCGCAGCAGTGTCGTCTTGCCCGCCCCATTCGCGCCGATCAGGCCCACGCGATCTCCATTCTCGATGTCGAGGCTGACGTCGTTCAATGCGCGTACGTTGATGCGGTCGGCCGAGTCGCGCCCCAAGTTGCCTTGCATGGCAGTTGCAAACACCATCTTTTTGAGCGAGCGGCTGCTGCCCTGATAAATCGAGAACTCGACCGATAGATTGCGAGCGCGTAGGAAGGGCATGCTTAGACCCAGTACGCGATTCGCGGTCGAAACTTGGCGAACAGGTAGAACGTCGCAGCGCTGCCGAGGATGGTAACCGCCAACAGAACGGTCCACGAATATTTGAGGGGCGAGCTGCCGAGCAGCAGCGGTGCGCGCACGACGTCGACGGCCGCAAACAGTGGATTGAGCGGAAGTGCCTGCATCCAGATGCCCAGTGTCTCTGGCGGCCAGAAGATCGGGGTAATGAAGAATATGACCGTCACGAAACTCATCACGATGGGCGGGACGTCGCGATAGCGAGCGCTAATCATTCCGAGAAGAATGCTAATCCAGGGTCCGTTGATCGTAAGGACGACAAGCGCCGGGATGATGGCGAGTACGGACCATCCGATATGCACGCCGAAGAGGACGAGCACAAACGGCACGATCACCATGTTGTGTGCAAGCACAATCAAGTTACGGCACACGTTGCGCCAAGCGTGGATCGAGAATGGCAACCGCACCTGCGTAATAAGGTTCTGCGCCGACAGGAAAGTCTGACAGCCTTCGATAATCACTGTGGAGACAAAGTTCCAGATCACCAGTCCAACCGTCAGAAACGGCAGATAGTGGGTGATCTCCATGTTGAACATGCGCGCGTAGATCAGGCCCATGGCTGCGATCATGATCACCATGCTGATCGTGAGCCAGAACGGCCCCAGCAGCGAGCCGCGGTAGCGCATCTTGATGTCCTGCGTGGCCATGGCCCACCACATCCAACTCTTGGTCATGCCTTCCGCCAGATCGGCCCACGCCGCGGCAGCGTGCGAGACACGCCGCGGCAAATCGATCGTCATATCAGCGCTCCGCAGACTGGCCATTCCCTACCATGAGGATCTTTGCCTAACGATTTCAAGCTCCCCACCAAGAAGACGACCATCCTTGACCCAGTCAACCCCATCGCTTACGGGTTCGCACCGCGGGTAATCACTCCGTTCGCGGCTGGCCTTACCTCGTCGGACGGCTGGGCACTTGTGCGGAATCCTTTGCATCGGGCGATCCACTCGAGGACCGATAATGACGTCGTTGCCGGTTGCTCGCCCCGTCATGCATTTCGGTGGCGTCGCTCGCCTCCGCGTTGTGCTGACATATGTCTTGCCAGGGCTCGCTATCTTCTGCGTCGTCTTGTCTGGGCTGTGGCTGGTGCCGGATAGCTTTGCGGGAATGTATGGCAATCACGATGGTCATTGGATGTCGTGGAACACGCGCGGCATCTTCGAGTGGAGCGGCTTTCTCGATACAATGCCGGGATCAACAACAGTGCCGTTTTTCCGGAGGTCAATTCCTATCTCCACTATTATCTGACGGCCGACCGGAATCTACGCCACGTCTTCATCGAGGCCTTCGCGACCGCGCTTCTTGTTGATCAGGAGCCAGTGGCGACACGGGAGGTCCCCGCCGGGCCATCCGTGATTGCACAAGTCGCGAAAGATGCGGACTTGGCGAATCCCGCCAACACTCGGCCGCCAATAGTCCAATTCGGCTTCGCGAGCGATCTCGCCGACCTTGCATCGGTATTCTTCTCCGTCGGAGGCGTGAAATCTGCCATTCGCACCGTGGCTATCAATCGCAACTCGCCCTCAGGGAGTACTTTGCGCGATGACGGCTTTGCGCCGATCGCCCTTGCGCCGCACCACTTTAGCGTGCGCAACGTCTTTAATTTCGTTCTGTACACCGGGCTCTGGCGACGCGGGCAAACCGTAGCTCCGGTCACGATGGTGACGGCAAAAGAAATGATCAAGGACTGTAAGCTTCACCAGGTAAATTGCCATTTCTTCGTGAGCCCGCTGCATGCCGACGCCTTATTCGCAGCTTACTACTTGGGCCTATGGCCGCAGTTGGAGGAGTTAAGCGCACTCTCGCTGAGCTCACCCCGACTTACGATTTCAGCCGCTATAACGACCTCATCGACGAGCGCATCGGGCCCGTCGTGTATTGGCCCGAAGCGTTTCACTTTGCTTTTCGCATAGGAGCGTTCCATGCGGCATGCATTGCGAGCATGGCTCGCCGCAGCTCTCCGGCGGCAAATATCAGTGACATGGTGTCCGTCGCGCCTTCGCTTGTCATGACCTCGCTCTATCGACGTCGAATAAGAGTCGGTCAGATCGCGATATTGATACGTTCTGTCTAGGCCGTGTACTCATAAAGCGGCTGGCCAGCTAATGTCCGCTCAACACCCAACAGCGTCGGAAAAGCGGACATCGCCCAAGTTCGCCTTTGGGCCGGGAGGAGACGTCGCGGAGCACGTCTCTCCAGCTTTACGGTCGC
>DATFQX010000364.1:0-5906 GCA_035263865.1 Xanthobacteraceae bacterium | reverse complement strand
GAGAAGACCGATGACCGCAGCTTCCGCGGCTCATGGATGGGGTTTGCCTATTGCGACTTCACGCGCCGTGACATCACATTGTCCATTGCGCGAAGCAGCGCCTTGCAGTGAGCCGCCATCCGAGCCGCGCTGGCTTCAGTCTCTAAAAACGAGAAAACGGGACAAAGACTCGCCACGGCGATAACGCGCGCCCGCGTGGGGAAGACCAGCATCAGTGGGCAGGGAGCCGGGCCGTACATCCGCTCCGATCCATCGTCTTGGCTATCTCTTCAGTGCGCTCAGGCGTGAGGGGCTGATCGCCGACGAGCTCGTCCTGCAAGTGGCGACATTCCTGCGCTCGCTTGACCTGTTTCTCGAATTGATAGTCGTGGCTCCGCGAACTCTCACAGCCAACCAGGTTCGACATGGCGGCAAGCAAGGCACACGTAATCCCGAGCTCTCGTGCATTCATTCCACCCTGCCCAGTATTGACTTCACTCCCGCGGAGCCTCCGGCCTGAAGATTAACTATCTCTTTAACGTCGAGATCATTTGGGAGCGCACGGAGGTGCTGTAATGCGACTGTGACGCATCTTTTATGCGGGCAGTCGCGAAGTTGATAATCCAGCTTACGCGGGCAGGCGAAGGCGATCCTGGGGGTCAGATGAATGGGTGCCATGCTGTTGAAGCGACCAGGGCAGAGGTGAGTGAGTAGGTTATACCGACGCCCCTGGCTACAAGTTCAGCCGCAAGCGCCGGTAGTGCCGCATAGTCGCCCCGCGCCCATTGTTCCTCGATGCGCACATTTCTGCCCTCGACGAAGCCAGCCTTCGCCAGACCCTCCCGAAAGGAGTCGGCGTTAAAGCGATAGCTATCGGGCGAGGCGCTGTTCAAGAAACCTACTAACGGCATCTGTTGCTGCGCGCGCGCCGCGAGCGGCCACGCGGCCGCCGCGCCGCCGATGAGCCATATGAACTCGCGCCGCTTCATGCGCTGACCCAACCCCAAGGATCATGGCAGTATAGCAGGTGAGGGACCGTGCATCGCAGCAAAAGCAGCCGCTCAATGTCGACTAATGGGATGGTCCGGCCGTGCTCTGGCCCCGCCAGCTAGGGAAGCTGGCAAGGGGCACCAAAGACGAGGAGCACGCCATGTCAGCCAAGTTTAATTCTGAGGTCGCCGTTCACACGTCGATTTATGTCCGCTCTGCCTCCAACAACGACCAAATCATTGCCTCGCAACGAACCGTCGCGACGTGCCAACAGCGACCGACTGCAATGCAGCAAACAACATCGTCATTCGATCAGTTTGTCGATGGGTGCGCGACCAATTTCGATGCAATTTCAATCCCCAGGCCGGGCAGCCGTGGAGATTGATCATGACCCCATCATGTTGTCAGTCTCTGCGCGGATGGCCGAATAGCATTCGCAGGCGCAGTCCTCGAGACCCTTACGGTTGAGGATTTTGATATTCCCACGCCTATATCGAATCAGTCCCGCTTCCTGCAAAGCATGAGCGTCGATCGACACGCTGGTTCTGCGCACCCCAAGCATGTGGGAAAGAAACTCCTGCGTCAGCGTGAAGCTGTTGCTGCCAATCATATCCTGAGATTGTAGGAGCCAGCGGCAAAGCCGACTACGAACGGAATGGAGTGCGTGGCAGGCAGCGTTCTGCCGTGCCTGCATCAGGAGCGTCAACTGGTAGCGGTCGACCAGGTTCCGGAAGCGTGGATGCGCGTGATAGGCATCCACAAACTGCGACTTGGGCATCATGAGAGCCGTGCCATTCAGCTGGACGGTCGCCTGCGAGGACAGATGCCCGTTGATGGCGGCGTCGCCCCCGAGCAAACCCTCGGCGCCGATAATGCCGGTCTCAATTGCTTCGCCGGATTGCATGATCGAGAGCAGCGAGATCATGCCACTCAGCGGAAAGTAGATGCGATCAATCGCGGCGCCCTGCTCATGAAGCACGGCATTCGGCTCGAGCTGCTTTGGGACGAGCCAGGGCTGGAGGCTTTTGAGTTCGTCAGCCGAGAGCTGCCGCAGAATGCGGTTCTTTACGATGTGTTGTGATTGCACATGCCCGCCTCCGTCGCCCCTTCGGTGGGGCAGAGACCGCGGCATGGGAACTGGACGCGCCGAATAGCGCGTGCTGCGGAGACCTGTATCCGATGGCTAGGCCTATTCTTTGTGTCGTGCAAGGGCGGTTTGGAGATGATGAAGATTTCCAAGGGCTTGAGTCGTGCTCCAGACAGACAGAGGGCTGCTTTGACAGCACAATCGTCGTCCCGGGGATGCGGCGACCTCCCGCCTTGCCGAATTTCGAACCCCGCCATGTCTCGGCGGGATTCATTTCGTGCGGCACAGAACGGGTTCACTATTTCGGATGCAAATCATGGGGCATGAGGCAAATAAGTACTTCGCCTACGCGCGGGAATGCGTCAGGCAAGCCGAGCAAGCGCAGACCGAGGAACGTCGCGACAAGCAATAACCGCCGGAGTTGGCCTGTGGGGCGCCATTCAGACAGCGGCGCCATCGTTCGGGATCGAGGTGAGCCCGGTCAACGTGCGCGACGCGACCGAGATCGAGCGCGCCATCACGGCCTTCGCGCACGGACCGAATGGCGGCCTGATCGTCACCGGAAGCGCGTTGTCGGCGGCTCATCGCGATCTAATCGTCGCGCTCGCCACGCGGCACAAACTGCCCGCGGTCTACTTCACACGCCAATTCGTCGACCGCGGCGGCCCTCCTACGGTCCCGATATCGTCGACCAGTTCCGGCAAGCCGCCGGCTACGTCGACCGCATCCTCAAGGGCGAGAAGCCTGCCGATCTGCCCGTGCAGGCGCCGACCAAGTACGAGCTGGTGATCAATCTCAAGACCGCGAAGACCCTCGGCCTCGAAGTGCCACCGACGCTGCTCGCCCGCGCCGACGAGGTGATCGAGTGATGCGACGTCGCGAGTTCATCACGCTGCTCGGCGGCGCTATGGCTGCATGGCCGCTTGCGGTGCGCGCGCAGCAGCCGGCGATGCCGGTGATCGGGTTCCTCAGCGGACCGGAGGATACACGTTGCTTGTGGCGGCCTTCCGTGGAGGTCTTGCCATGTCAGCCCATCCACTTCGGAACACGCTTTCCCGGTTCTGAGCCCGGCGCGTGCTTTGCTGTGCCGCATTCCCCTTGGTCTCCGCCCTTCGCTCCCCCGGCTCCGCAGCCAGTTGCCCGGCTTTGTTCGTCGGTCTCTCAGCTACTATCGCGGAGTTTGACCTCCCGTGTCCGTTTATCATCGGCTATGGCTCCACGCCTTCCCGATGCAGACCAGGACTCGTGACGGCTGGTCAGACACAGGATCCCCCGGTTCCTGTGCAACGAGCTTCCACACATGCCAGGTTCTTCGACCACGCCGGGTCATCCAGGCACTCGCGGTTACGCGCCTGTCTGAATCGCCTTCCACCTTCGCAATGGTGTCGGCACCCGGGATATGAATCTTTGCGGGGCTCAATGGCTGGCCTATGCGCTCCCTTGCCGACGCTTCGCTGCCGCCCTCACGGACCTCCACGCACGGCTCAGGGTCGATGTGGGTCGCTACTCCTTCATCGTATCGGACTTGCACCGACTACTCGTTGCCGGTCTCCCGACGCACTGCGAAAGATTCTGGACACTACCTTTAGAAACTCGGCCACGTCGGCAGGACAGGTTCCCCGTTCGCGTTTGATTTACCCCCCTTAATCAAAGGAATTCAAACGGGACCCCCCGGCCCACCTGCGGGTGCCGTCCGCCCGAGTCAAAATCGACTCGACGGGTGCCCTTGACCTACCGCGTATTCCAGCCGCCCACGCCCTCGACGAGCTTGTCGGCTTCCTGCGGCCCCCACGTGCCGGGCTCGTACTCGTACATCGGGCTGGGGCCATGAATGACCGGGTCAACGATGGCCCAGGCGGCCTCGACGACGTCCTGGCGGGCGAAGAGCGTGGCGTCGCCGAGCATCGCGTCGCCGAGCAACCGCTCGTACGCCTCCATGCGGCCGCCGGCGCCCTGCGCGGCGGTGTCGAGCACGCTGAGCTCGATGGGCTCTCCGACCATGCCCTCACCCGCTTTCTTCGCACGCGCGCCGATCGCGATCTGCACCTCGGGGCTCAGCCGGAAGCGCACGTAGTTGCCCATGTGCGGAGCCGCCTCCTTGAACACCACCTGCGGCGGGTTGTTCAACTCGATGAAGATCTCGGTCATCGTTTGCTTGAGGCTCTTGCCCGCGCGCACGAAGAACGGCACGCCGGCCCAACGCCACGAGTCGATCCACAGCTGGAGCGCCGCGTACGTCGCCATGTAGGAGTCCTTCGCGACGCCCGGCTCGTCGCGGTATCCCTTGAACTGGCCGCGCACCATGCGCTCGGTGCTCATCGGGCGCACCGTGCGCAGCACCTTCGCCTGCTCGTCGCGAATGGCCTCGGGGTACGTCGACGAGGGCGGCTCCATCGCGAGGTAGCTGACGACCTGCAGCAGGTGGTTCTGGATCACGTCGCGAATGACGCCGGTCTCGTCGTAGAACTTGCCGCGGCCCTTCACGCCGAAGCTCTCGGTGAGCGTGATCTGCACGTTCTCGACGTAGTGGCGGTTGAAGATCGGCTCAAGAAACGCGTTCGCGAAGCGGAAGTAGAGAATGTTCTGCACCGCTTCCTTGCCCAGGTAGTGGTCGATGCGGAACACCGATTCTTCAGGGAAGAAGCGGTGCAGCACCTGGTTGAGCTCGCGCGCCGAGGCGAGGTCGCGACCGAACGGCTTCTCGACGACCACCCGCGCGTCTTCGGCGGCGCCTGCCTTCGCGAGCCCCTCGGCAACCGTCGTGAACATGCTCGGAGGGATCGCCAGGTACTGCGTGGGGCGCTTGGCCTTGCCCAGCTCGCTCTTGAGCCGCTCGAAGGTCTTCGGGTCTTTGTAATCGCCGTCGACGTAGCGGAGATTGGCCGAGAGCTTCTCGAACGCCGCCGGGTCGAGCCCCCCGTACTCGGTGCAGCTCGCCTTGGCGCGCGCGATGAGCTGGTCGCGGTTCCAGCCCGAGAAGGCGACTCCGATGACGGGAACGTTGAGGCGGCCCCGGCGGGTCAGCGATTGCAGCGCGGGGAAGATCTTCTTGTAGGCGAGGTCGCCGGTTGCGCCAAAGAAGACCAATGCATCGGACGGTGGCTTGGAATCGTGCATGGGGCCTCTTCTGCCCGGTCTCGTCGATCGATTATTGCACAGGTTACTTCGAGGGACGATAAAACTATGCGAGCTATTGCAAGGAGAGGCTCAGTAGTGTGAGAGCATCCTCATCGCAATGGCCGCTAATGGGCCGCTCAGCGCCGGATCGTATTTCGATGGCGGGCCGCGGGCGAACCGGGAGAGGATGGGGTGTGGTATCGACCGCTTCGTACGCCGGGCGGCGCATAGCCGGTCCGGCGCTTGACTATGCGCCTCCCTGGGCAGCCGACAGTTTGGCGCTTCGTGACCCGCCGTCGCCAGGTATCATCTCAGCCGCCTGGTAAAGTGTGCGAACCGGGCCGGCAAATGCATGCCCCCACCGCGCAGCTAGGGATGACACCGTGAGTGGCCGCCTCCCCATCGTTTACCTTGCTCGGCACGGCGAGACCGCATGGAGCCTGTCAGGCCAGCATACCGGCCTCACCGATCTTCTCCTGACTGAGCGCGGAGAACGCAACGCGCGTCGACTTAGTGAGCGCCTGGAAGGCCTCACGTTCGCCATTCACCGGCCCACTGACGCGCGCCGCCCGCACATGAGAGCTGTCGGGTCTCGCCAATGAACATACTGGTCGTCGACGTGGGCGGGACCAACGTGAAGATCCTCGCCACCGGTCAGAAGGAGGTGCGGAAGTTTCCTTCGGGATTGAAGCTGACCGCACGACAGATGGTCTTGCAAGTGAAGAAACTCACC
>DATFQX010000363.1:0-2421 GCA_035263865.1 Xanthobacteraceae bacterium | reverse complement strand
CCGATCTGGTCGGCGGACAGGTGCAGGTGGCCTTCGACGTGATGGTGACATCGCTGCCGCACATCCGCTCAGGCGGCCTGCGCGCGCTCGCGGTGGCGGGCAGCCAGCGATTCGACATGCTGCCGGACGTGCCGACCATAGCCGAGACGCTGCCTGGATACGAGGCGAGGACCTGGATCGGGGTCTGCGCGCCAGCCGGCACGCCAGTGGAGATCATCAAACGGCTCAACCGCGAGATCAATGCCGGGCTCGCTACGGCGGACATCAGGGCGCGGCTCAGCGATGTCGGCACCATCCCAATGATTCTTAGCGCCGCCGAGTTCGGCGCTTTCGTTGCAGCCGAAGCCGAGAAATGGACCAAGGTGGTCAAGTTCGCGGGCATCAAGCCGGAGTGATCTCGCCTGACGTTCCATAACCTCCCGTTCCGCGAATGCGTCCCGATGACCGCTTGGGTCAGAGGCGACCGAGTCCGCCGAGGCTGCACGTCCGCTCAGGTCCGGTTCACCCCAAAAGCGGACAAGATTCAAGAATCAACGAATTGTCGCTAAGTGCCGATTTTGTTGCAAAAGTCGTTGATGATCTAGGGGAAGGCTGATTCCGTTGCTGTCACGCGATTCGCTGTGGAGGCGAGCGATGATGGGGCGGCTCAAGCGAAACCAAGGTCAGTTTTTCTATTCATTCTGCCTCGATGAGGTGGTTCCAGACGATCACCGTGTCCGCGAGATCGCCAGTGTATTGGACCTTTCGTGGGTGCATGCGGAGTTGGCGTGCTGCTACTCGCCGCTGGGGCGCCCGTCGATCGATCCGGTACTTATGATCCGCATGCTGATCGTGGGCTATGTCTTCGCCATCCGCTCGGAGCGGCTGCTTTGCCGTGAGGTACAGGTGAACCTGGCCTATCGTTGGTTCTGTGGCCTGAGCATTGAGGACAAAATTCCGGATCACTCGGTGTTCTCGCGCGCCCGCAACGAGCGGTTCCGCGAGAGTGCTATCTTCCGGCGGGTGTTCGAGCGCGTTGTGGAGGCTTGCCTCGCGGCGGGCTTAGTTGGCGGCGAAGGCTTTGCGGTCGATGCGAGCCTGATCGTCGCTGACGCCAACAAGCAACGCTCGATCCCAGGCTGTGACTGGGACAAAAATCGTGATCCAGCGAGGGCGAGCCGGGCGGTTAAAGAGTATCTCGCAACTCTCGACGATGCGGCTTTCGGCGCGGCGAGCGACGTCACCCCGAAATTTGTTTCACCGTCCGATCCGGCCGCCCAGTGGACGGGCGCGATGCGCGGGCCAGCCTTCTTTGCTTATGCCGACAATTATCTGATCGACGTGAAGTTTGGCGTCATCATGGATGTCGAAGCCTCGCGCGCCATCCGGCAAGCCGAGGTCGGCGCCGCCAGGACTATGATCGAGCGAACCGAGGAGCGCTTTGGTCTGAAGGCCGAGCGGCTGGCAGCCGATACAGCCTACGGCTCAGGAGCAAACCTCAACTGGCTCGTCCAGCACAAGAAGCTCGCTCCGCACATCCCGGTCATCGACAAGTCGAGGCGCGAGGATGGGACCTTCAGTCGGGACGACTTCACGTTCGACAAACAGCGCAACGTGTACACCTGCCCCGCTGGCAAGACCCTCACGACGACGGACAGGTTGGTCAACGATGGGGAGACACTCCTCTATATGGCCAGCATGCGGGACTGCCGTAGCTGCCCGTTGAAGGCGCAATGCTGCCCAAAGGCGCCCTTGCGTAGGGTGCCACGCAGCATCTACGAAGAGGCTCGTGACGTTGCTCGGGCGCTGGCCAAGACAGCCGCATTTGAGCGATCGCGCCGTGATCGGAAACGCGTTGAGATGCTGTTTGCACATCTCAAGCGCATCCTGCGGCTTAGCCGCCTGCGATTGCGCGGGCCGCGGGGTGCTCAGTTCGAGTTCACCCTAGCGGCGATCGCCCAGAACCTGTGCAGGTTGGCTAAGCTCGTCGCCCGGCCGCCACCGCTGGCCGCCACAGCTGTGGCGTGAGCGTCACGTAGAGTTGGCGTTGCGGCGTCAGCGCACTCGCTTCAAAGCTATTGCTTCAACGGAGCAGGCGGCAACCAAGGCTCTAACTCGGCGCAAGGCGCAATTGCCTCTCCTATCGGCGACTTTTGCAACAAAATCTGCCAGAAGCGGACATTCGCGCGGGCTGCGTTTAGTAGCGGAGTCTCCTTAGGCTCCGCCGCTTACAAGCTATTGAACCGCCATCAGGGCCTTCGCCAATTCCTCATGCAGCCGGCGCCGTTCCTCGTCGCTGACGTTCTGCGGCTGCAGAACCACGACGAACTTCTTCAGCGTTCCCGTGAAGGCGAACGGCATCCTGCTTTCGTATTCCTCCAGTACCGGCGTACCCGTGTCCTGGCCGATGTCGAAGGTTTCATCGAGCGAGAAGCGAACGCC
>DATFQX010000362.1:0-49063 GCA_035263865.1 Xanthobacteraceae bacterium | reverse complement strand
TGGCCCCAGAATCGAGGCTACCCGTCCGGAGCAGATCGAGATCGTCGAGGGCAACTGACGGACCTGATGCCATCATGCATGCCTCAGTGGAACAGCGCGACGTTCTCGGCGCCACATGGAAGGCGACCGCGCTTCTCGCCGTGCTTGCTTTGGCCCTCGCGGGCTGCAGCTCGTCCCTGCTTACCGCCGGAGCACCGCCCGGGGCACTCCCGGAAGCATCGCGCCTGGTCCAACCACAGCAGCAAAATCCGCCACCGAATACGCGCGAGCATCAACGCATTCTCGCCGCCTACAACGGCGCTTACGAAGATCCCCAGCTCGAAGGACTTCTCAACCAGGTCGTCGCAAAGCTGGTGGCAGCATCGGAGCGGCCGGAGGTGCACTATCGCGTCACCATCCTCAACTCAGCATCGATCAATGCCTTTGCGCTACCGAGCGGTCAGCTCTACGTGACACGTGGCTTGATCGCGCTGGCCAGCGACACCTCCGAACTCGCGTCCGTTTTATCGCATGAGATGTCCCATGTGATCGCGAGCCATGCCGCCATGCGCGAGGACCAGGCGCGTCAAGTCGCACTGGTAAGCCGCGTGGTCCAGGACGTATTGAGCGACCCGGAGACGGGAGCGCTGGCGCTCGCGAAATCCAAGATCGCGCTGGCGAGCTTCTCTCGCGCGCAGGAATTAGAGGCCGATGCCATCGGGGTCGGCATTGCCGCGCGCGCCGGTTATGATCCTTATGGGGCGGTGCGTTTTCTCACTTCGATGGGCCGTAATGCCGAGCTCAAATCCAGCCCGGGGCAATCGCACATCGATCCCAGGGCCCCCGATTTTCTCTCGTCCCACCCGGCCACGCCTGACCGGATCAAGAACGCGCAGGCAAGCGCCCGCCAGGTCAATGCGCCCGGCGCCGACGAGCGCGACAAAGGAGCCTACCTCGCCGGCATCGACGGCCTGGTTTACGGCGAAGATCCGAGCGAGGGCTTCGTGCGCGGCCGCCGCTTCCTGCACCCCAAGCTCGGATTCACATTTATGGCTCCCGAGGGCTTCACGCTCGACAATACCGCGCAGGCCGTGCTCGGAGTGAAGGAGAGCGGCGGCCAAGCCTTGCGGCTCGATGTGGTGCGTGTGCCCGCGGAGCAAACGCTCGCCGACTATCTCAACTCCGGTTGGATCGAGAACATCGATCCGAAAAGCGTCGAGGCGCTTACGATTAACGGCCTGCCCGCAGCAACAGCCCCCGCCAAGGGCGATCAATGGGTGTTTCGGCTCTATGCCGTGCGGTTCGGCACCGATGTCTATCGGTTTATCTTCGCCTCCAAGCGCACCAGCGCGGAGATCGATCGCAGTTTTCGCGAGTCGGTTGACAGCTTTCGCCGTGTGACGCTGGCGGAAAGCCAAGCGGCAAAGCCGCTGCACATCAGGATCGTCACGGTAGGTTCAGGCGACACGGTCGAGCGCCTGGCTGCTCGCATGGCGATTACCGACCGCCCGGTCGAGCGCTTTCGCGTGCTCAACGGTCTTGGCCCTGGCGAGCGCGTGAGCGCGGGCGACCAGGTCAAGGTGGTGGTCGAGTGAGCAGCGCTTGTGATTATTCTCCCTGACCGCTGCAAGCATTCCCTCGCCTAAAGCGTGATGAGTTTAGCCTGAATCGATTTGGGATTCCCAAATCACCCGATCTCTGATTCACCATGCTGGCTGGGAAGGAGGCCAGCATGGATGGGGAAACCTTATTCGATCGATCTTCGCGAGCGGGTCGTAGCGGCGGTCAAGACTGGCGGCATCTCATGCCACCGGGCGGCAAAGCAGTTCGGGGTGAGCATCAGCACGGCCATTAACTGGGTGCGGCTCCTGCGCGAGACCGGTAGCGTTGCCCCCGGCAAGATGGGCGGCCACAGGCCAAAATTGATCTCTGGCCGGCACCGGACGTGGCTCTTGCAAAGGATCAAGGAAGGAGACTTCACCTTGCGCGTACTGGTGGCCGAGCTTGCCGAACGTGGTCTGAAAGTGGATTACCGGACCGTCTGGAACTTCGTCCACGCCGAGAAACTCAGTTTCAAAAAAAAGCGTGGTGGCCGGCGAGCGCGACCGTCCCGACGTCGTACGGCGGCGCGCACAGTGGAGGAAGTATCAAAACAAGATCGAGCCCGAGCGTCTCGTCTTCGTCGATGAGACTTGGACCAAGACCAACATGGCACCACTGCGTGGATGGGGGCCGCGGGGCAGAAGGATCAAAGCCAAAGTCCCGTACGGTCACTGGAACACGACGACGTTCTTGGCTGCGCTGCGTCTCGATCGGATCGAGGCGCCGTGGCTTCTTGAGGGTCCGATCAACGGTGAGACCTTCCAAGTCTATGTCGAAAGAGTCCTTGTCCCCACGCTTCGTCCCGGCGACATCGTGATTATGGATAACCTCGGCAGCCATAAAGGCAAAGCTGTACGTCGCCTAATCCGCGCCGCCGGTGCCAAGCTCTTTTTTCTGCCGAGATACTCACCCGATCTGAACCCAATCGAACAAGTCTTTGCCAAGCTCAAACATTTACTTCGCAAGGCCGCCGCGCGAACCGTTGAGGCTGTCTGCGCTGCAATCGGTCAGCTCTTGGGCACTTTCACCCGCGACGAATGCGCCAACTACTTCAGAAACTCAGGATATGAGCTAACCTAGAGTCACCACGCTTTAGCGTTTCCTGCCGTTCGGCGCCATCATCGCGGCCTACGTAAAATAATGTGAGGTGAAGGCATGAACCTGGGTGTCGTGGGGCTCGGCGCGATGGGCTCCGGCATTGTCTCCCGCCTCATGGCTGCGGGCCACGTAGTCACGGGCTGGAACCGGAGCAAGGACAAAAGCGACGCGCTCGTGGCTTCCGGTATGCGCGTTGCCCCGACGCCCCGTGCGGTGGCCGCCGTCTCGGACATCGTGTTCTCGATCGTGACCGACGCGCCTGCAGTCAAAGCAGTAGCGCTTGGGAGCGACGGCATCATCGCTGGCCTCAAGCCCCGTGGAATCTATGCCGACATGAGCACGATTGCCCCGGACGCCAGCCGGACGATCTCTGCCGAATTCGCTGCGCGCAGCCTCGTGATGCTTGATGCGCCGATCTCCGGCAGTCCAGTGACGCTGGCGCAAGGGAGCGCCGCGCTCATGGTGGGTGGGGACAGGCGCGCTTTCGAGCGGGTCGAGTCGGTGCTGCGCGCAATCGGCCCGAAGGTGACCTATGTCGGAGGCAGCGGGCTTGCGGTGCAGATGAAGATCGCCGTCAACTTGCTGCTCATGGTTGAGGTCATCGCGTTCGGCGAGGCCGTGGCACTTGCGGAAAAAGGCGGTGTAGCGCGAGAGATCGCGCTCGACGCCATCCTCAAGAGCGTCGCCGCCTCGCCCGTGCTGGCCTATCGCGGGCCGTTCATCCTCGAGGGAAAGATGCCGGCGACCCCGCTTGCCGACGTCACGCTGCAGCAGAAGGACATGCTGCTCGCGCTCGAACTCGGCCGCAAACTCGGCAGCCCCGTGCCGCTCGCAGCGGCCGCCAACGAAATCATGAATGCGTGCCGCGGGCTCGGACTCGAGCACCGCGATTTCGTGACTGCGCACGAAGTCTATCGCCGCCTTGGAGGCCAAACCTAGCGCTGCCCGCGGATGTTTCCACAGAGACCCGCTGCGATGCGACGAAGCCGCGAGCGTTGCGGGACTTTTCAGGACTGCCCGCATTGGCATAGCGTGCGTGCAGTGAACCAGCCCGGAAATTTCTTCTGAACAGCCGGAACCGCGGTCACGGGATGGTGGAGTGCGATGGTGAAGCAAGCCGTGCGGAAAACCAAACGAAAGATTGCCCGCCGCGGCGGGGCGGCGAAAATGTATCGCGCCAATATGCGCGACGTGCCGAAGGCCGCAGGCCTCAAGCGCAAGGACGGCTGGGTCGACATGCAGGTGCAGTTCCTGATCGACAAAAAATCCGCCGACGCTGACCATGTGGTGGGTTGGACCGTGCTCAAGCCGGGAGCACGGCACGAGCGGCACCGACATCACAATTGCGACGAGTTCTTCATCGTGCTCAAAGGCCGCGGCCACATCTATACCGATAGAGGCGAGGTCCCATCCGTGGAAGGCGATGTGGTGTATTCGCCGCGGACCTGCTGGCACGGCTTCAACAACACCTCGAACGAGGACGTCGTCCTAGTGTGGGGATGGATGGGCGCCGGATCGATCGAGGCTTCGGGCTACGAAGTGGCCGGATAGAGCCTTCGACCGCTGCACGGCCCGCTCGCCCCAGGCGCGAAGCGAAGGTCAACTTCGGCTAATCACAGAACCGATTTACGGTTACACTGATTAGCCTTGCACCGCCCCGCCATCAGGACTGTGAGACATGTCGAAGCTCTGCGCCTGCGTTGTCTCCGTTATCGCGCTCCTCGCGTTGCCGCCACCGCCGGCACGCGCACAGACGGCTGACTGGCCGCAGCGGCCGGTCCGCTTCGTCATTCCGTTCGGTCCGGGCGCCGGCGCCGATATCGGTGCGCGCCTCATTCAGGACCGGCTGCAGGCACGCTGGGGCAAGCCGGTGGTGATTGAGAACCGGCCGGGCGGCGATAGCATGATCGCGATCCAAGCCGTGCTGTCCGCCAACGATGATCACACGTTCCTGTGGGGCCCGAGCGGGAGTTTCATCGTTCACCCGTATCAATACAAGAAGCTCCCGTACGATCCGGCCGAGCTGGTGCCGGTGGCGCGTTTCTCAAGCACTATTCTCGGCGTCGGCGTTCCGGTTTCGATGAAGATCGCTACGCTCGCGAATTTCGTTCAACGTGCGCGCGCCGAGTCCGGCAAGTTCAACGCGGCTGCGGTTCCGGGGATTACCGAACTCGCGTTCGACTATTTCGCGCACAATGCGAAGATCGCGATGACGAAGGTGCCGTACAAAGACATTGTCCAGGCGGTGAACGACCTCGCGGAAGATCGCTTGCAGATCTATTCGGCCTCATACGCGATCCTGCGGCCACATCGAGAGGCTGGCAGGATCGTGGTGGTGGCGCAGATGGGGCGGGAGCGGGCACCGAGCCTCCCTGACATTCCGACCGGCATCGAAGCGGGCTATCCCGAACTGGAAATGGACGGCAATGTCGGCCTGTTCGGAAGCAAGGCCCTGTCGGCAGAATTGCGCGAGCGCATCGGCG
Source organism: Xanthobacteraceae bacterium (assembly GCA_035263865.1). Classification (GTDB taxonomy): domain Bacteria; phylum Pseudomonadota; class Alphaproteobacteria; order Rhizobiales; family Xanthobacteraceae; genus VAZQ01. The sequence goes on along the minus strand of DATFQX010000362.1, from coordinate 43,901 downwards.
CCGACGTAGTCGCGGTGTCGGACGACAAGGCGATCGACGACACGCTCAATGCGACTGCACAGACTCCGAGTCGCGGCGGGGCCAAGGAATTCGCCGCTTCGATCGAGCGCCAGCGCGCGCAAATCGCCATGATTGCGAAGGCGCTCGGCATCCAGCCGACGCGGTAATGGCAAGCGCCCGCCAGGCGGGCCTACATTGCCCTCTCCGAGGAGGTCTCCTCCTCAAACACGGAGATCGCGGGCGGCGTTCCACTCAAGCCGAGCTCCTGCCAGCGCGCGACCACTTTCTCGTAGGCGCCCTTCGACAACCTGGTCCGCTTGGAGAAGGTCTTGATAAAGCGATAGTCCATGCAGGCATTGATCAGGCATTTCGATCCCCAAGGCCTGATCTCCGGCGGGTTTAGGCTCGGATCGAGATAGGTGCTCCAGGTCTCCCGCAGGATGTCGATCGCCTGCGCCGGGCGCGAACGTGTTGCCATGGCCCACAGCACCTGACCGGTATTGCTCGGATCGACATCGTCGTCGACGACGATCACGTATTTTCCGAAATAAGCCCCGCTCGTGCATTGCGCAGCGAGCGCCACTACCTGCGCCGCATGGCCGGCATACATCTGCCTGATCGAGACCACGGTCATGCCCCAACCCGCCGCCTCGGGAATCGACCATACGCCCTTGACCCCGGGCACGCCGAGTTTCTGCAGGTCGGCCCAGATGCCGGCAGAGCGCAACGCCGCCCAGAACAGGCCGCACTCATTGGCCGCGCCGTCGGCCATCAAGGCGCAAGTCAAGGTCGGATTGTCTCGGTAGCGAACACGCTCGACCCGCATGAACGGCGTCGCCCCGCTCGGCCGTCCGTAATAGCCAGTGAACTCGCCGAACGGTCCTTCGGCAAAGGTCTCGTCCGGATAGAGAAAGCCTTCGAGCACAATCTCGGCTCGTGCCGGCAACGGCAGGCCGGTGACATCGCTGGTGAACACCTCGATCGGTGCGCCGTTGATGCCGGAATAATATTCGTATTCGGACTCGGTCTTCGGCAGGCTGGTCGCGGCGACCAGGAATAGCAGCGGATCGATGCCATAAGCGGCCGCGATCGGCATAGGTTTGCCCATGCGCCACCATTTCTCACGATCGATGGTGGCGTCCTTGCCCGGCGAGGTATAGACGCCGACCTCGCGCGGACCTTTGATCATCATGCGGTAGGTGCCGACGTTGATGCGGCCCGTTTCGGGATCCTTGGTCACTACGGCATCGCCGGTTCCGAGATACATGCCGCCGTCGAGCGGCCACATCCGCTGCGCCGGAAAAATGCGGATATCGATGTCGTTCCCTTCGACGATGTTCTGATTGCAGATCGCTTGGTCGGCCGAAACTTCCTTCGGCGGCATTTTCCGCCCGAGCTTTTGCTGCAGCCTCTGCACCGCCTCGAGGGGATGGTCCATTGGCTGCTCGCCAATCATCAGACAAAAGCGTGACAGGTTGCATCCGACCATGTTGTAAAGGGCGCGGTGGCCGGGATGGCCTTTGATATTCTCGAACAGCAACGCCGGCGACTTCTCCCCCGCGACGAGATAGGTGATCGTCGCAGCTTCGAGATCGGGATCGACTTCCGCGCTGATGCGCTTGAGCTCGCCGAGCGCCTCGACCTTCTCCAGCCAAGCATCGAGGTCGCTCGAGTTCGCGCCGCGACCAACTTTTTGGCCTTCGGCTTTCGCGGTTTGCGGTTCGCGCGCGGCCCCTACGCTTACGCTCATGTCCATATCCGTCTCCGGTTCTGATGCCGTGCAACCGAAGTCTAGCGCGTTTTGAAGCGCCTGGGATACGCGCTTTGATGCTTGGTCGTTTCGAGGATCGCGCAGCAAAAAGCCCGGCGCTAGCCGGGCATTTGCTCAAAGCGCCCACACTGCCGTTCAGAGGCCGGCCATCACGCTCTCAAGGCCAAGCAGATGAGCGAGCGATCTAAGTTCGCGCCGCTGGTCGTCGCTGAAGCTCATGACCAACGGGAATCCCGCCGATTTGAGTCCCTCGACATTCACCTTGCTCATGTCGATCGATGCCGTGCGGCTGTTACCCTGCAGCTTCTTCGTATATTCCATCTTGCGAAGTTCGGCCTCGATCGCGGGCCAATAGCGTTCCTGCTCAGGCGTCAGGTTGAGCCTTTTCTTGATTCCGGCGAGCTGTGAATCGTTGAGCACGGCGTTGGAGCGAGGCTTGGCGGGCTTGGCCGATGCGGAGGCGAGCACGACCTTGGTAGGCGCAGGTGGCTTCGGTTTGGCCTCGATGGTCGCCGGAGCCTCGACCTCGTTGGTGGCATAGGTCGGCCGCGGATTGAACAACGTCATTCCCGGATCGGCCGACGCCAGCATCAGCATGCTGGATACTGGCTCCGCGGAGGCTTCGACCCAGTCCGCCGGAAAGCGCAAATTCACCGTATCGGATGGGGCCATCTCGGCGATGGTGGCGACGATTGTCGATGATGCCTGCGGTGCAAGGCCCGCGCGCGTATTCAAGCCTCCGGCCAGGCCGCCCACCCCTGCTCCCGCCAGAATAGCCACACAGCCGACGACGCTTTTGCTGATACCGCTGGATAACCCCCGCATAGTCTCCCGACCTGCTTACGTCCCAATGGCGTTCATCTTCTTTGCAAAGGAAGCGTAATTATGGCTGCGCCGGGACATTTGTTCGGCGCTTTTTCCTTATCCAACAGGGAGTTAGCGGCAATCGACGCGCCATTTTTGCAGCAACGAAAAAGCCCGACATCACGGCCGGGCTTTGGTCCATTCGCAGACGGGGGTAGGCTCAGGCGGCCTCTTCCTCCACCATCGCGTCATCGTCCTCCCCCTCGGCGGGCTTGGGACCGCGACGCGGTCCCTTGGCCAGCGCCGCTTCGATCTCCTTGATCGCTTCAGTCTCGGTGATGCGTTGCACGACCGAGATCTCGCGCGACAGGCGATCGAGTGCCGCCTCGTAGAGCTGGCGCTCGGAGTAGGACTGCTCGGGCTGCGTCTCCGAACGGTAAAGATCCCGCACCACTTCGGCGATGGCGACGATGTCGCCGGAATTGATCTTGGCCTCATACTCCTGCGCGCGACGCGACCACATGGTGCGCTTGATGCGCGCCCGGCCCTTCAGCGTTTCCAATGCCCGCTTGACCAGCGGCGGCTCAGCGAGCTTGCGCATGCCGACCGCTGCAACCTTGGCCGTCGGAACTCGCAACGTCATCTTGTCCTTGACGAAATTGATGACGAAGAGTTCGAGCTTGGCGCCCGCGACTTCCTGCTCCTCGATCGCGAGAATCTGGCCCACGCCGTGGGAAGGATAGACGATGAACTCGTTGGTCCTGAAACCCTGACGCTGGGTCGTCTTCTTGCTGGTCATCCCGGAGGAAACTCCTTCGTCCGGCTTGCGGCGGACGGGTGCTTTGGCCACGGGGGCTCGCCGGCGTGGCGCCGCACGGGAGGTGCGCGACGACCTCCGACGGGGGCCGGCTGAGGTCTTTTTGGTGCGCCGGCTCACGGCGGTGGTCTTTTTCGACCGATGGCGCGTTTTTCCTGCCACGGCTATTTGCGTGGGTCTCACGTCCCTGGTTGAGGTTCCTCGGAAACGACCCGAAAAATAACGCTCCCCACGGGGGAGCGGCTCGGGTGCGGTGTTTTGCTCATTTTCTGACTATATAGCACATTTTCCGCAAAAATCAAAGCTTTGCGGCGCTGCAAAAGCCCAATTCCCGGCTTCTGAGCATTACATTTTCGCCACGCCTGGTTAACGGGGCGATCAGTCCCCGGTTCCGGGATTGGGAGAGAAATGCGTTTCCAGCTTGTTCGAAACCCCCTCCCAAGTCTTGGCATCTGCAGGGGGCTCTTTCTTCTGGGTGATGTTTGGCCAGACCTTCGCAAAATCGGCATTGAGCTTCAGCAGCTTCTCCAACCCGGGCTCGGTATCGGGCTTGATCGCCTCGACCGGGCACTCCGGCTCGCAGACCCCGCAGTCGATGCATTCGTCGGGGTGAATGACGAGCATGTTCTCGCCTTCGTAGAAGCAATCGACCGGACAGACCTCGACGCAGTCCATGTACTTGCACTTGATACAACTTTCGACGACGACATAGGTCATTTTCCGAGCTCTCCAGGCCGGCGCTGACTAGCGCATGGGCCATTGGCAAGCAAGAGTTGCGAGCGCGCCGTAGGCTTCAGAGTTGGCCATCGCTTTGATGACGGCGCCACCGTGACGAGGGGCCTTAGACGCGCGGTCTGCACTCTCGCCGAGCAATCGGGTGCCAGCGCCCTTATCGTTTGTCCTTAGTGCGCAGCGCCCATCGGATGGGCAACTTGTCACTCGAGCATCTCACGCAAGGCGCGGGCCTCATCCGCGGACCCACGCCGGTTGGCAAAAGCTACGACTTTGAGGACGCGGACCGCACGGTCGAGCGCAACCGTAACCACGTCCCCGAGCCGCACGGCGTGGCTAGGACCATGGACCCGCCGGCCATTGATACGAACGTGGCCGGCGGCGGCGAGTGCCGCCGCATCCGAGCGCGTGCGCACTACGCGCGCGTGCCAAAGCCATTTGTCGATGCGTTGGCGATCCAAGCGCCAGCGGCCCTCACCGCGACTCCTTGTTGCCCGCCTCGAGCTGTTCCTTAAGCGCCGCGAGTTTCGCGAATGGCGAATTCGGGTCGGGTTCGCGGCGGTCCCGGTCGCCCCCCCGGCCCTTGATGTATTTCGCGCGCAACGCCGGATCGCGATCCGGACGGTCGGTGGGCGGCGCTCGGCCGCCGCGATCGCCTCGCGCCGGCCGTTCGGCATCGCCCTCCGGGCGGCCCCCTCGTTTCCGGCGCGGCGGACCACCCTCGGGCCGAGCCCCGCCGCGGTCCCGATGCGGCCGGCCCGTGCGATCGAGCTTGGCATCGCGGAGCCGCTCGGGCGCGGGCGCTGCCCCGTCCTTCGCGCTCACATTTGACGCGGCGGTAGGCGCGACACGGGGTGCTTGCGGTTCTTCCTGCCGGCGACGCTGCCGCGGACGACGCTCATGGCGGGGCTTGCGTGCGTGCTCGTCGCGGCGGCCGGGTCGCCAAACCTCGATGAATTCCTCCGCTGCAGGTTGCAGACTGGGCGCCATCTCGGATGGTGGTGGAGACCCCGCGACTTCACCCGCGAGATCCTCAGTCCGCGTCGGGCACGCAGGCGCCGACGCGGCGTGGGGGTCGATCAAGGATGCCTCGGATCCCGCGGTTGGGCTGGCGACCGGCTCGTGGAGCGCAGTCGCAGCTGCTTCAACTTGCGCTGCCGCGAAGACCGGTGGCTCTGCGGCTCCCGCCTCGGTCGGCTCGAGCGACTCTTCTACGCTTGGCTCCACTTGAGCTATCGCCGTGGGTTCAAAAATAGGGGGAGGCGCGGCGCCGTCCTCGCTCAACGGCGTATCTGCCGAGCTATCTTGCGCCAAGCGCGAGGCCGGGTGCGTCGCATCCAGGGCCGCGGGCGGCGGCTCAGTCAGCTTCGGCCGTCGCTCCATGCGGTAGCCGAGCGAGCGCAGCACCGAGGCGAAATCCTCCCCAGAGCAGCCCGCAAGCGACGTCATGTCGCCTGTGACCGTGAAGCCGAAGCCTGCGGTCGCACCCGGCGGCTTGGATTCTCTTCCGCCGGAGCGCCATGCGAGCGCCGTGCGAATGAGATCGGCGAGCCGCTCCAAAATATCCACCCGGACGGCGCGCGCGCCGCAGACGCGATAACCTGCAACCCGGTAAAATGCCTTCGGGATTTCCTCGTCGGCGGCAATCGACGTGCGCCCACTGCCGGCGAGCTGCTCGATCGCATCAAGGCCTTTCTTTTCCAAGCCGCCGTGTTTGAGCGCCCATAGCTGCACCGCCAATAGCCGCGGCGCAGGTTTGAGCAATGCCGGCATATACACGTGGTAAGCACCGAAGCGCACACCGTATTTGCGCAAAATCGCGCGCGCGGGCTGCTCCAGCCCCCTGACCTCATCCGCAACCTTGTGGCGGTCAAGTACGCCCAGCGCTTCCGTGAGCTGGAACGCCACGCCGCGGGCGATGCCGACAATGTCTTCGGCAGCGGCAAGGCGGAATAGCGGCTCCAGTAGCCTCTCGATTTGAGATCTCAGCCACAGGTCGAGCCGTGCTTGCACCGCATCCCGTGGCGCGCCGGTGAGGTGCTCATCGGCTATGGGGCGCACGCGTGGCTTGAGCGTTTCTTCCGCAGCAATGAGCTTGCCGACGGGCTGGCCCAACCACCTGATCGTATCATCAGCCGCGAGCACCAACTGTCCGTCCGCCGCTTGTGCGAGACGCGTGGCCCGTGCATCGATTTCTCCTGCTAGCGCCTTTTGCGCGGCGCTGGCGAGCGCTTTCGCCTCGGACCCCGCGGCCGAAGCGGCGGGCGTAAACAGGAATCCGTCGAGCCGGCCGATGACATGCCCCTCGACTACGACCTCCCCGCTCTTGCCTATATCGGTCTCGAGGGTCGCGTTCTCGCGTAGCCGACGCATCAACACACTGGTGCGGCGATCGACAAAGCGCTCGGTGAGCCTGTCATGGAGCGCGTCCGACAATTTATCTTCGACCGCGCGCGTAACGCCTTGCCAATGCTCGGGGTCAACCAGCCAGTCCGGACGATTCGCGGCAAATGTCCAGGTACGGATGTGGGCGATGCGGTTCGACAGCGTATCGATGTCCCCCTCGGTGCGATCTGCCTCTTCGACTTGGCGAGCGAACCAGTCGGTGGGAATGGTTCCTTCCCGCATCAGAAAACTGTAAAGCGTAGTCGCGAGCTCTGCATGGGTAGCTGGAGAGATCTTTCGATAATCGGGTACCTGGCAGACGTCCCACAATCGTTCGACTGCTTCGCGGCTTTTCGCCAACACGCGGATTTCGTCGTCGCGTGCAACATGTTCTAAAACGAGGATGTCCTCGGCGACGGGCGCGCGGGTCAGGCCGTTCTGCTTCGGGGTTTCGGCAAGAGAAGCCTGCAGTGCGCCGACAGATGTGAAGTCAAGCGCAGTATTGCGCCATTGCAGCACCTTGACCGGCTCGAACGAATGGCTTTCGAGCGCCTGCGCAAGTTCAGTTTCGAACGGCGGGCATCTGCCGGTGGTGCCAAAGGTGCCGTCTCGCGTAGCTCGGCCAGCGCGGCCCGCGATCTGCGCAAGCTCGGCCGGATTGAGCCTTCTGAATTGGTATCCGTCGAACTTCCGGTCGGAGGCGAAAGCGACGTGATCGACATCGAGGTTGAGTCCCATTCCGATGGCATCTGTAGCAACCAGATATTCGACGTCACCGGATTGGTAGAGCGCAACCTGTGCATTGCGCGTGCGAGGACTGAGCGCTCCCAACACCACGGCAGCACCGCCGCGTTGTCGGCGGATCAGCTCGGCGATCGAATAGACCTCCTCGGCCGAGAACGCGACGACTGCAGAACGGCGCGGAAGCCGCGTTATCTTCTTCTCGCCCGCAAATGAGAGCTGCGACAGCCGTGGTCGCGTCAAGACATGAGCGCCGGGCAACAATCTCTCGACCATGGGCCGGACCGTCTGCGCACCGAGCACCAGGGTCTCCTCGCGTCCTCGGCGGTTGAGCATGCGGTCCGTGAAGACATGACCTCGCTCGAGATCGGCACCGAGCTGCACCTCATCAATAGCTACGAAGGCAACGTCGAGGTCGCGCGGCATCGCCTCGACAGTGGAGACCCAATACCGTGGGGTTGGTGGCTTGATCTTCTCCTCGCCTGTGACGAGTGCGACTGCATCTATGCCCGAACGGGCCGCGACCTTGTTGTAGACCTCGCGGGCCAATAATCGCAGCGGCAGACCGATGATGCCGGAGGAGTGGCCCAGCATACGTTCGATTGCGAGATGAGTCTTGCCGGTGTTGGTCGGACCAAGCACCGCCGTTACACCGCTGCCGCGGGCGCCGGAATCGCGACTAGCTGGAGAGGAAAAGGAAATAGGCATCGACCGACGAGGCGATCACTGACGTTGGTGTCGCGCGATGCTATCCGTCACACTTGTGCATCGAGCGCGGCGAAGCCCTCGAGGCTACGAGATGAGAGATGGCGCCGCGCGTTTGAGTTCGCGCCGATAATCACGCAGGTGTCTTGGGATCGCGCATACATCCTGCTCGATCGAAGATACCTGCTTCTACCCCCTCCAGCCAACACCCATTCCAAGCGCTCGTCCAATTGCCTATCCGAGCGGGCCGCCGGCAGTGTTCCCGGAAAGTCAAAGGCATCACGTTGGGGTTTCACTTAATCAATCTGCGGTTAGCAGGTTTTTGGGAAGGAGCCGAAGTGCTCGCCATAGCGGTCGGCCATCAGCCCCATTATCGGCGTAGCAACAGAATATGCGCCGTTGAAGTGCAGTGGACTACGTTACGCGGTAGCGACGTTTGCTGTTGCGGCCGAGGCGGCAAACCTCCATTGCCGCCGTTTCAATGAGCAGTGTTTCTAGTGGATGCAGTGAGGTTCGACCGCCAATCGTCGGTCCCTGACGCCTTGGTGCCGTAGTGGAACGAGTCCCGAACGAATCGCGCCCGAATCGCTGACTCCGTTTCTGTCAGAATTCGTTCACGGCCACATCTTGTATTGTCACCGGTGCCCACCCCAACATCGTGTAAAGCGGACAAGTTCGCCGTGCCTACGGTGAACGCGACCGAGAGTGCGCCAACCGCCCGAGTTCGGGACCGCCCCTCGGAGCCGGCGCTGGCCATCACTGCGTCTTGGCCTTGCTGGGCTGCGCCACCGAAATGAATTGGGTCGCCTGCAACACTCCGAGCCCGATTGGCGTCGGGACGGCGGCACGAATGGGGACCATCACGCGCGTGCCCGCGATGGGAGCAAGCCAGAACTCGATGTCGCGCAACTGCATGAGGTACTTGATCGCGTAGCGCTCCGGAACGTGCCCTGCGATCGGCGAAAAATAGACTGCGCAGACGACGGCCAGGCCTTGGTAGCCCCGCTCGGAGCTGATGCGATCAAGCCGCTTGAAAACAAGCTGAAGGTCGTAGCGCGTCCGGCCGTCGAAAATCGACAGCGTACGCTGACAAGCCTGCGGGACCAGCGTGTCACCGCTGCCGGGGACCCTCATCAGCGAAGCACTCATTGGATCCGAAACCCCGCGTCGGTGCGCCTCGGTGAGGGGAACGCGGTCCGGGCCGGGTACGGTTGGCGGATTGACCGTCAATTCTTTCACTGTGCCGGCGCTGAACGCCATTCGCACTTCATCGGACTTGTCACCCGTGACAATGCGCGAGGCGTAGGTTGAGGGCACGAGCTGGCCGCCGGAAATGGTACCGCGCGCGGAGCTCTCCCCCTCGCCGTTGGCAAACACGCGCAACAAACCAGCCGTCGCTCCGCTCGCCGCCGCGGTGAAGTAATCCTCGCCAATGTCAATCACCCAGGCCCCACGGCCGATCGGAAGGCCGCTCAACGTGACGACGTAGCGGGCGTCCAGCTTGCCCTGGGCAAAAGCCACACGCTGCGGCGCCTCCGCCATGGTCAGCGCGAGCGCGGCCATGCTGACGAAAATCGCATGACGGGTGACGTGGTACGAGCTCACGAAGGATCCCTGCTGTCTTGCTAGTTCCTATTGGACCGCCGGCCTAAAGCAGGCTGCCATCTACGGCCGGACCGACGGGCTCGCGACCGAGGCACCCTTGACGGGCATCTTGGCCCGATCAAGGCGCTCGAATATCGCCAGCGCAGCATTGCGTTGGGGGACAAAGGCACAAAGTCGCTGCCCCCCGCAATCTCAAACAAAACGCCAGGTTGACGCCTTTTGATGACGTCATTATAGGTCCGCCGGGGCCTGCGCAAAGTCGCAGCGCCGTTCTGCCGAGTGCTTGGTGGGACAATCTGGCTACGAATACAGGGCCTTCTCGATGTCGCGGCGATGCGAACTGACCGGCAAGGGTGCGCAGGTTGGGCATAAGGTGAGCCACTCGAATATCAAAACTAAACGGCGGTTCCTACCCAATCTGCTCAACGCCACCCTAATCTCTGACGCGCTTGGCCGCACGGTCAAATTGCGTGTATCGGCGAACGCGTTGAAAACCGTCGATCATCGCGGCGGGCTTGACGCATTCCTGTTGCAAGCGAGGAACGGCGAACTCTCAGATAAGGCGCTCGAACTGAAACGGCAGATCAGAAAGAAAAAAGCTGCCGCAGCGGGATGACGCTGATGCAAGCTCGAAATGGGACAGCGTTTTCGCGCGCGCCGACGACGTGGATCGATTAAAATTCCGCCAGGATGAACTGCAGTAGCAGCGTGCGCTGAACCACGGAGAAATTGTCGTCGGAAACGAGCGTGAGCACGATTTCGCCGGCGGCGCCGCGGTGGACGCTCAGCCCCTCCATGTTGTCGATCTCATAGCCGAGATCGGCGTCGAACAGAACGGAACCGTCGACCAGAGCGCGCGGCTTGATCTCGTCGAGTGCTATCCGCCGCATACGGACACCCAAACCGCTGTCCCAGCCAAATCTGCGCTCCAGCAGCAGAACGTCACCGCGGGGCAGGAGGGCAGCGTCGGTGATGTCATAGTTCGAAATGCGCTTAATCGCGAAACTGCCGGGGCGCGGTCCACCGATGAGAAAACCGATGATGTTACCCATCTTGTCAAGGCCGCGTTCGGAAATTGCAATGAGCGATCCGGCAAGTGGGAGGCCCTTGGGAACGAACACCAGCGCCTCCACGCCCTTGTTCGCGGGAAGCGCACGAAGGCCGGGCGGCAGCGCGATCGGATGGCCGCGGGCGAACAGGCCGTCCTTCCCGTAATTGAACCGGACGATCTGATGCACGCGCTCTATCCCCACATAGAGCGTGCCACCGTCCTCCGCGATCGATCCCGTGTCATACCAACCCCGCGCGGCCAGCGGTTTTCCCTCGGCGCCCAGCATCGGCGCCATTTCCGCATCTGCGACACCGCTCGGCCGCGTGCCTTCGTAAACGAGGCGGCGCGAAACCACCAGGCCTTGTCGGTCAATGCGATGAAGTGCGCGCCATCGGCGGCGACGCGAATGGCGGATATGCCCCCAAAGCTGCTGTGGGACGAACGCAGCACGAGACCGCCGCGGAACTCCAGGAGGCCGAACTGACGACGGGAGGGATCACGAACATCGAACGTCGTAATCGGCTCACTTTGAATATCGATTGCGAGTGGGGGCGCAGCAGACGGCGATATCTGCGCTGCGCCGGGAATGGCTGCAAACAAAGAAACGCCTGCGATGAACGCTGTGATCATCCGTCGGTTTGGCCATGCAACGCTACAAGGCCGAACCGTCATACGGTTCGTCACGCGTCGAACCTCCGCCGCGGCGCGCCAGGCGACTCCTCGTCGAATAGCTCGGCGAGCTTCTCGGTCATGGCGCCACCGAGCTCCTCGGCATCGACGATGGTGACAGCGCGTCGGTAGTAGCGCGTGACGTCGTGACCGATACCGATCGCGATCAATTCCACCGGCGAACGCGTCTCAATCTCCTCGATAACCCAGCGCAGATGCCGCTCGAGATAGTTGCCAGGATTCACGGACAACGTCGAATCGTCGACGGGCGCGCCGTCGGAGATCATCATCAGGATCTTGCGTTGTTCGGTTCTGCTCAGCAGCCGCTTGTGCGCCCAATCGAGCGCTTCGCCGTCGATATTCTCCTTCAGTAGGCCTTCACGCATCATCAATCCGAGATTTTTGCGGGCGCGTCGCCAGGGTGCATCGCCCGACTTGTAGATGATGTGGCGCAGATCATTGAGCCGCCCGGGATTTGGCGGTTTTCCGGCGGCGAGCCACGCCTCGCGCGATTGTCCGCCTTTCCACGCGCGCGTGGTGAAGCCAAGAATCTCCACCTTCACGCCACATCGTTCGAGCGTGCGCGCGAGAATATCGGCGCAGGTAGCCGCCACCGTGATTGGCCGGCCCCGCATCGAACCGGAATTATCAAGCAAAAGGGTGACGACGGTGTCGCGGAAGCTGGTTTCCTTCTCGTGCTTGAATGAGAGCGGGTGGAGCGGATCGACTATTATGCGTGAGAGTCGCGCCGGATCGAGCAATCCCTCCTCAAGGTCGAACTCCCAAGCGCGGTTCTGCTGCGCCATCAACCGGCGCTGCAGACGGTTCGCGAGCCGCGCGACCACGCCTTGCAAATGCGAGAGTTGCTTGTCCAGATAGCCGCGCAGCCGCTCGAGCTCCTCTGGTTCGCACAGCTCCTCGGCGGCGATGGTTTCGTCATGTCTCGTGACGAAGCAGCGATAGTCCGGCCCCCGCGGCTCGTTCTGACCATGTCGGCGAGGACGCCGCGGCTCGGCCGGGGCCTCCGCGTCACCCAGCTCGGCGTCGTCCGCCATCTCTGCGGAGAGCGCCTCCGCCGCCTCAGCCGTAGAATCGGATGCGTCCTCGCCAGCAACGTCGGCCTCATCGAGGCGGGTCTGCGTGTCCTCGGCATCAGCACCCTCCCCGTCTTCCCCGGATTCCTCCTTGCGACGATCTTGTTCTCCCTCCTCGCCTTCTTCCTCGTCGGATTCGGTACTGCGGTCCTCCCCCATGTCGAGCGCGTCGAGCAGGTCGTGAATGACATCTCCGAAGCGCGCCTGGTTTTCGATGAGCCGCTCGAGACGATCGAGATCGCGTCCGGCGCGATCCTCGATCAACGGACGCCATAGATCGACGATCCTCCTAGCTGCTGCCGGCGGCATTTGACCGATCAGTCGCTCTCGCACCATCAGCGCGACCGCTTCCTCAATGGGCGCATCCGCCCGGTCGGTGACCTGGTCGAATTTGCCGCGGTGGAAGCGGTCATCGAGCATGGCCGAAAGATTCTTGGCAACGCCAGACATGCGGCGGGCGCCAATCGCCTCGACACGGGCCTGCTCGACCGCCTCGAAGACGGCACGTGCCTGGTGGCCGCCCGGTACAAGTTTGCGATGCACCAGAGGATCGTGGCAGGCGAGCTTGAGCGCGATCGAATCGGCGTGGCCGCGCACGATCGCGGCATCCGCTCCACTGAGCTTTCGCGGGGGTTCGGGCAGGCGCGCCTTTCCGGCCACGATACCAGGGCGTTCGGCGGCGAATGCCACGCCGAGGTCGGGCTTGCGGGCGATCGCGCGAAGGCACCCCGTGACCGCGCGTTTGAATGGCTCGGTCGGGGATTCTTTTAAGGAATTTCTTGGCCGAAGGTTAGACGACATCACAGCGTCGCGAGCATGGCAACGTTCAACTCAGCGCCACATTGACTGAGGATTCCGGCAACTCCACCCCGAAACACCGTTGATAGAACTCCGCTACAATCGGACGTTCCAGCTCGTCGCACTTGTTGAGGAAAGTCAATCTGAAGGCGAAGCCAATGTCCTTGAAGATGTCGGCGTTCTCCGCCCAGGTGATTACCGTGCGCGGGCTCATCACAGTGGAAATATCGCCATTCATGAACGCATTACGCGTGAGGTCGGCGACGCGCACCATCTTGTTGACGACATCGCGACCTTGATCGGTGCGATAGTGCTTCGCCTTCGCGAGCACGATGTCGACCTCATTGTCGTGCGGCAGATAATTGAGCGTGGTGACAATCGACCAACGGTCCATCTGCGCCTGGTTGATCTGCTGCGTGCCATGATAGAGCCCGGAGGTGTCGCCGAGTCCGACCGTGTTCGCGGTCGCGAACAGACGGAAGGCCGGGTGCGGCCTGATCACACGACTCTGGTCGAGCAAAGTCAGCCGGCCGGAGGACTCCAGCACACGCTGAATGACGAACATCACGTCGGGACGGCCCGCATCATATTCATCGAAACACAGCGCGACGTTGTGCTGGTATGCCCATGGCAGAATACCGTCTCGGAACTCAGTCACCTGCATGCCGTCGCGAATGACGATGGCGTCCTTGCCAATCAGATCGATGCGGCTGATATGGCTGTCGAGATTCACGCGCACACACGGCCAGTTGAGACGAGCGGCCACCTGCTCGACATGGGTCGATTTGCCGGTGCCGTGATAGCCCGTGACAATGACGCGGCGATTGTGCGCGAAGCCAGCGAGGATGGCGAGCGTCGTCGGCTTATCGAACCGATAATCAGGATCGATATCTGGAACATGCTCATCGGCTTCCGAATAGGCCGGCACCTCCATGTCACTGTCGAAACCGAAGAGCTGACGGATCGACACCTTCATATCGGGAAGGCTAGCGATCTCTTGTGTTGGGGCGGTCATTGCTCCTCCGTGATCTCGGAAGCGACCGAGACCCGTTTTCGGTCGACGGAAGGCGGTGCGGAATCGCCCGCCAACTTAGCAGAAAGCCGACGGCCCGTGAAAGGCGCGATGTGGTAGACTGAAAATCTCATGATTTCAAATAAGTATCGCGCATTGTAAGGTCAACGCAGCGAGCCCAAGCCAGCATGAGAACGCGCGCATTGCACGCCTGGTTCAAGCTGCCGTTACCTCGTTCGGGAGCTTAGCCCGGCCGGATTTCCACTCTGCCGCCCGGAAGTGGCGCCTTCACGTCCCCCCTCGCCGCTGCAAAAGCGCGCGACGCCGCGTCCTGTTCGCGCACGTTCCCGAATGACCTGCAAATCCAACTGCAAAGTGGTCATGGCAGAGCCGCGTCAGGCGCAATTCGGGATGAGGCTGCCGATCGAAAACGAGGCGTGCCGGGTATGGCCCGCCGCACGGCTCCAGGGGCCCGACCTCGTTGCGTCAACGGAAGCCGATCGATTTCAGATAATTGTAGGCCTGGATGATCTCCCGCAGCCGATCCTCCGAGGAGCGGTCGCCACCATTGGCGTCGGGATGATGCCGCTTCACAAGCGTCTTGAACCGCGCTTTGACGTCTTGCGCGGAGGCGTCCGCCTCGAGCCCGAGCGCGTCGAGCGCTTTGCGTTCGGCATTGCGCACCGTGCGGGATTCTGTCGCGCTGCGCCGGGACGCGCGCCCTGGAATACCTGCTGCGCCGAACTCCCGGAAAATCCCGAATGGATCACCGACGTTAGTGAATTCGGGATCAAACCGGGAGGAGTGGGAGCGCGAACTGGGCGGCCCGCCACTCATCCCCATTTTCCAGGTCGGGCGATGGCCTACGACGGCTTCCTTCTGATAACGGGCAATATCCTCGGTACTCATCCCGGCGAAGAAATTGTAGGCATGATTGTATTCGCGCACGTGTTCCAAACAAAACCGCCAATATTCCCGCTCTCGCAGCCGCCCCTTGGGGGCGCGGTGGGTCGCGGCCGCGGCGCAATCCGGCCATTCGCAGGCTGGGCACTGCCCGCGCAGCCGACGGTCTTTGTCGGGCTTGACCCGGATGCGATCGAACAGGGGCGAGTCGCTTTTCATGACCGATCAGTATGCGCGTGTGGCAGAGATATCTTCAAGTCTTGACAACTGCGTTTGCGCAATTTTGAGCCTGGTTGACCGGCAGGTCTCGTTCCCGGTATGCGACGTCATGGCAAGGCGCGATCTGATCGCGGACAAGCTGACCCAAGCTTTCGCCCCCGAGAGCCTGAAGGTGCTGGACGAATCCCATCAGCACGCCGGGCATGCTGCGTATCGGGTCAGCGGGGAGACTCATTTCAGGGTGTATATTGTGGCGGAGGCTTTTCGCGGGAAGAGCCGACTCGAACGCCACCGCATGATCAACGACTTACTTGGCGCCGAGCTTCAAGGCGGCGTGCATGCGCTCGCCATTCATGCCGCCGCTCCCGGCGAAGCCGGCGCTTGATATCGGGGCGTCAGCGGCTCCAACCCCCAACCGTCTCGGTCAAGCCAGCTTTGCCAGTGCCTTGCGCACCAAAGGCGTGATGCGCAAGGCAGTGATGCGATTGCGGTCGCGGCGCAGCACGCGGAAGCGGAAGCCATGAAACGTAAAGGTTTGGCCGGGCTCGGGGATCGAACGCGCCTCATGTATGACGAGGCCCGCGACGGTGGTTGCCTCATCATCGGGCAAATTCCATTCCATCGCACGGTTGACATCGCGGATGGGTACGCCGCCGTCGACATTGACTGAGCCGTCAGGCTGTGGCCGCACGCCGGGCACCGCGACGTCGTATTCATCCGAGATGTCGCCGACGATCTCCTCCAAAATATCCTCGAGGGTAATCAAGCCCATAACCTCGCCGTACTCATCAACCACCAGCGCGAAATGCGTCTTACGCCGGCGGAAGGCTTTCAACTGTTCCGAAAGCGGGCGTATGTCGGGCACGAACCACGGAGGCCGAGCGATCGCGGTAATGTCGATTTTGTCGAGGTCGCCTTCCGCTACCTGCATCGCACGCAACAGATCCTTGGCGTGCAGGATGCCGATAATGTTCTCCGGCTTTCCCTTCCATAGCGGCACCCGTGTGACCTCCGATTCCAGCACCGCCTTGACCACCTGTTCGGGCGGATCATCGGCGCAGACCGTAACCATCTCGGTACGGTGGATCATGACGTTTGAAACGGTGAGATCGCGTAGATCCAGGAGCCCACGCAGCATGTCACGGTCGAGCCGCTCGACGCCGCCCGCGTGATGCAAGAGATCGACCGCTCCACGCAGCTCCTCATGCGGCGAAAGGATAGATTCGGTTTGACCGAGCTTCATTCCGGCAAACCGCAGCGCACCTTTTACGACCCATTCGACAGCGACAAGGATGGGCGCGAGTAGCCGGACCGTCCAATCGATCGGACGCGCAACAGCGAGCGCAATGCGGTTAGGCGCGTTGAAGGCTGCGGTTTTCGGCAAGATCTCGGCGAACACCACGATCGCAATGGTCATAACCACGGTGGCATAGATCACACCCACTTCGCCGAACCAGGCGAGAAGCACACCTGTCGCGAGCGCGGACGCGGCGATGTTGACTGCGTTGTTGCCGAAAAGGAGCGCACCGATCATTCTTTCGCGAGCACTGAGCAGATGATTGACCAGCACCGCGCGCCGATTCCCCTGCTTTTCGAGCCGGTGCATGCTGGCACGCGAGGAAGCGGTCAACGCGGTCTCACTTCCCGCGAAGAAGGCGGAGAGGAAGATACAAATGAGAACCGCCACCAGGGCGAACCAATCGTAGGCAGTCATCGCTCGGCGATCTTCTCGGCCAGGAAAGCGCGGATCTCGGCGGCATCGACATCGGACTCGATGAAGCTTGCGCCGATTCCGCGCGCCAGGATGAACGTCAGCTTGCCTCGCTTGACCTTCTTGTCCTGGGCGATGAGTTCCATCAGGCGATCAGCGTCGGGCAGCGCGCCCCTAATGGAACTGAGATGGATCGGCAGGCCGACCGCCGCAAGGTGGTGTTTAACCCGCTCGGTCTCCGACTTCGGCAGCAGCCCGCGCTTGGCAGAGAAGCCGAATGCGAGTGCCATGCCGAGCGCAATGGCCTCACCGTGCAACAACCGATCAGAAAAGCCGGCCGCGGCCTCAAGTGCATGGCCGAAAGTATGGCCGAGATTAAGAAGCGCACGCTCCCCGCTCTCGCGCTCGTCACGCGCTACAATCGCCGCTTTCATACGACAGCTCACCGCGATTGCATGCTCGCGCGCCGCGCCGCCGGCAAAAATTTCCCGCCAATTCGACTCCAGCCAAGCAAAGAAGCCAGTATCTCCTATCAACCCGTATTTGACGATTTCCGCATAACCGGCACGGAATTGGCGCGCCGGCAGTGTGTCGAGCAGAGCGGTATCGGCAATCACCAACAGCGGCTGGTGGAACGTGCCGATGAGGTTCTTGCCGTGCTTAGAATCGATAGCCGTCTTTCCGCCCACGGACGAATCGACTTGCGCGAGCAGGGAGGTGGGAATCTGCACATAGGCAAGACCACGACGTACAAGGGCGGCGGCAAGACCAGCAAGATCTCCGATGACGCCACCGCCGAGAGCAACCACAATGTCGGCACGCTCGATCCGTGTGGAAATTAGCGCTTCACAAACTCTCTCCAGCGTTGGGAAGCTTTTCGAACTCTCGCCGGGCGGCACCACCACGGTCGCCACGGCCGCGATTTCGGCAGCGGCAAGTGCCTTCTCAGTTGTCGCAAGATGGTGAACTGCGACAGTCTCGTCGCTGACAATCGCGGCCTTGCACCCCGGCCGCAGCATGCTGACTTTTGCGCCCAGTAAAGCCAGTTGGCCGCGTCCGATGACGACATCGTAGCTGCGCTCGCCAAGCGCGACATTGACGATGACCGGATCGCTCGCGCGCAATGGCACAGTCATGGCCGGCGATCTCCTTGGGCGGAAGCGCTCGCTGGCGCGCCGACCGTGCCGAGCCAGGTCGCGAGTGCGCTCACGATTTCATCAACGATCTTGTCGTGTAACACATCGCGCGACTCCACGGTGAGATCGGCCAAAGAATAAATCGGATCACGCTGTTCCATCAGCTTGCGCAGCGTGGCGCCGGGATCTTCGGTCTTGAGCAGCGGCCGATCGTGGCGGCGCCTGATGCGCCTCATCAGTACCTCGAATTCCGCTTTGAGCCAGATCGAGATGCCCTTGGCGGCGATGGCAGCGCGGGTGTCCGGATTCATGAACGCTCCGCCCCCGGTCGCCAGCACCTGCGGACCCCCCTCCAGCAGCCGGGCGATAACGCGCGCTTCGCCCCCGCGGAATTCCGCCTCTCCTCGCACGGCGAAAATATCGCTAATGCTCATGCCTGCCGCTTGTTCAATCTCCGCATCGGCATCGACAAACGGAATCCCAAGCCGAAGCGCCACTCGGCGGCCGATCGACGACTTACCGGAGCCCATCATGCCCACGAGCACGATCGAGCGCCGGCCAAGGGCCGTTGTGACGGCAGCCTCCGGCCGCGCGGCGAGGTCGGGTGTTGCGCCTTGCGGCATAGTCTTCAATCCTACCGGGCTTGCTTGGGCACCGACGAAACTCGACTCTCTCTTCTAACACGCCACGGGCTAGCGCCTTCGTAGCACACGGAGGCCGCGCTATTAACCATCCTTGGGGCGGTGTCGCGATGTCCTATTTTCTCCATTCTTTTATGCAAAGTTTCTGGCCGAGATAGAACCATGCCAAGCCTGCTTCGATTCCTCACTCTGATTGGCATTCTAGGGGGGCTGGCTTATGGCGCCATGTTCATGCTTGCGACTTGGTTTGCCCCTAAGCCGCGCGAGATTACGGTTTCGATTCCGCCGGATAAGTTCGCCAAACAGCCCTAAGCGCGCCAGTTCCGAATGGCCCCGACGGCCAAAGATTCCGACCAGGCATTAATCGAGCTGTTCCTCGACATGGTTGCGGCCGAGCGTGGAGCGGCCAAGAACACGCTTGCCGCCTATAGCCGCGATCTCGCCGATTTCTCCGCGGAACTCGGCAAGGCGGGACGGGCCATCGGCCGCGCTTCGACCGACGATCTTCGCGCTTATCTCGGCTCACTTGCCAAGCGTCGCTTCGCCGCTTCGTCGGTCGCGAGACGGCTCTCGGCCATCCGCCAGCTTTATCGTTTCCTGTACGCGGAAGGGTACCGCGCCGATGATCCTTCCGCGGTGATCGAAGGGCCAAAACGCAACCGTGCACTGCCCAAGGTGCTCAGCATCACGGAAGTGGACCGGCTGCTGGCGCAGGCGCGGGCCAGCATGGATCAGTTAGATCAGCCGGCTTCGAAGCGGCTTCGTGCCGCCCGGCTCACTTGCCTGATCGAGGTGCTCTACGCCACCGGATTGCGAGTTTCCGAACTGGTCGCGCTTCCGATGTCGGCAGCCGAGCGCAATGCGCGCATGCTGGCAGTGCGCGGCAAGGGCAATAAGGAGCGCCTAGTGCCACTCAACGAGGCGGCCAAGCAAGCCATGCATGAGTACCTTGCGCTCTTGCGGTCGGCGAATGCTCGCCGGGAGACGAAATGGCTTTTTCCCTCCTTTGGCCAAGTGGGGCACCTGACGCGCCAGCATTTTGCCCGCGAGCTCAAGGCGCTTGCCGCCGCAGCGGGACTCCGGGCTGCCCAGGTGAGCCCGCACGTGCTCCGCCACGCCTTCGCCAGCCATCTCCTGCACAATGGAGCCGATCTTCGGGTGGTGCAGATGCTGCTGGGTCATGCCGACATCTCCACGACTCAAATCTATACGCATGTGCTCGCGGAGCGCCTGAAAGGGTTGGTGCGCGAACTGCACCCGCTAGCGGACAATGACAATGCAGCCTGACATGGCTAGCTTGAGCGCCAACTATGGAGTTGCCGATGCCCGCCTTGGCAGCAAAGCATCTGTGCTGGATAGTCACTGGCTGCTTGTTGGCCGGTGCGCCGGCGCTTGCCCAGACGCCCAACGAGCGGACCTGGTGCGAGGGCGAAGACGCGGTGTCTATCGATCAGCGGATCGAGGGTTGTTCCGCAGTTATCAAAGCAGCCCGCGATAGAAGCGAGAAGCTCGCGGAGGCCTTCAACAATCGCGGCATCGGTTACCGACTTAAGGGAGATTATGATCGCGCCATCCAGGACTACAACCAAGCGATCAAGCTCAACCCGAGATTCGCCGTGGCTTACAACAATCGCGGCGTGGCTCACGAATACAAGAACGAGTACGACCGCGCCATTGCGGATTACGATCAAGCGATCAAGCTCAAGCCGTCGGCTGAGGCTTACTTCAACCGTGGCAACGCGCAGCTGGGCAGGAGCCACTACGATCGCGCCATCGACGATTACAACCAGGCCGTCAAGCTTAAATCGGATTTCGCTGCCGCCTTCGACAACCGGTGCTGGGCGCGGACGGTGGTCGGCATCCTCAAGCCGGCACTCGCCGACTGCAACGAAGCGCTCCGCCTGAGGCCCAACAACGCCGCGACGCTCGAGAGCCGCGGTTTCATTTTTCTCAAAATGAGCCATTTCGATGCAGCTGTTTCAGACTTCGACGCGGTCTTGCGAAACAACCCGAAGCTTGCCTTCGCGCTCTACGGACGCGGCTTGGCGCGACTGAAGAACGATGATGCCTCCGGCGAGGCCGACTCGGCCGCGGCCAAGGCGCTTCAGGCCGACATTGCCGAGGAATTTGCACGCTATGGTCTCGCCGAGACGCGCTAGCCATTCTCCGGGCGGGACATGCGCAGCTATCTCGACTTCGAAAAGCCGGTGGCGGAACTCGAGGCCAAGGTGGCGGAGCTGCGGGCGCTGGAGAGTGCTGACAGTGCGGCCGCCATCGGCGAAGAGATCTCCCGCCTGCAGAGCAAAGCGGCACAGACGCTCAAAGAGCTCTACGCGGAGCTCACGCCTTGGCAAAAAACTCAGGTAGCTCGCCATCCCGAGCGTCCCCATTGCCTCGACTATGTCGCGGCGCTGATCACCGATTTCGTTTCCTTGGCGGGGGACCGCAAATTTGGTGAGGACGTGGCGATCGTCGGGGGCTTCGGACTCTTCCAGGGCGAGAGCGTCTGCGTCATCGGGCACGAGAAAGGATCATCCACCGAAAGCCGCCTGAAGCACAATTTCGGCATGGCGCGACCCGAAGGATACCGCAAGGCGGAGCGCTTGATGCACATGGCTGATCGCTTCGGGATTCCGGTCCTGTCGCTGGTCGACACGGCTGGGGCTTATCCGGGCATCGGTGCCGAGGAACGCGGCCAAGCCGAGGCCATTGCACGCTCGACCGATGCTAGTCTCGAACTCGGCGTGCCAAACATCGCGGTTATCATCGGGGAAGGCGGCTCCGGCGGGGCCATTGCGATTGCGTCCGCCAATCGGGTCCTGATGCTCGAGCATGCGGTTTACACCGTGATCTCGCCGGAGGGCGCCGCTTCGATCCTGTGGCGCGACACATCGAAAGCGCAGGAGGCGGCGACCAGCTTGAAGATCACCGCCGATGATATGATGCGCTTCGGAGTCATCGATCAGATCGTGGCGGAGCCGCCTGGGGGTGCCCACCGTGATCCGGCGGCGGCCATCGCCTCGACCGGGGAAGCCATCGCGCATGCGCTCGAGGAGCTTGCGGGCCTCGATCGGGAGACGGTTCGCCGCCAGCGGCGCGAGAAATTCCTCGCCATCGGGCGCATGTTGGGGTGAGGATGCCGACCCGCCGCGGGCCGCCGAAAACGAAGCAAGCCCCTGTTTTGCAAAGGAATGTTTGAAAGCTCGATTCTCGACCTTTGCCCTGATCTTACCCAAGTCTTGGCCTAGCTTGCCGCTGCCGTAAGCAAATCGCGGGGCGCCTGTAGTGCGAGGTGGTGCCTGCAACCGCTTGCGGTAGCCTTGGTCTGCGCTCCGCCATGAAAGCTGGCGGATCGCCATCGGGCAGGGGGCAGGCTTGGGGAAGCCTGGCGGTCGGGGGAGCGTTCAGTTGAAACGTGGGCCTTTGCTGCGCGCACTTTTGGCGTCCGCTGCGATCGCGGCGGCGTCTGCCCTTGCCAGTTGCGACACGGACGGCACGTCTGCGGTAAGCGGCCGCCACATGCAGCCGCTGTCGGATCGGATGCTGGCCGAGATCGAAAGCAAGAACATGGCGAAGGATTCGCCGATCCTGGTGCGAATCTTCAAAGAGGAGTCGGAGCTCGAGATCTGGAAAGAGGACAAGACCGGACGCTTTGCCCTCCTTAACACCTATCCGATTTGCCGCTGGTCGGGCGAACTCGGTCCGAAATTCAAGCAAGGTGACAGGCAGGCGCCGGAAGGCTTCTACACGATCACTCCGGGTCTCATGAATCCGAACTCCAACTACTATCTCGCGATCAATACCGGTTTCCCTAACGCTTACGACCGGGCGAACGGGCGCACCGGTGCCTTCCTCATGATTCATGGCGACTGCTCTTCGGCCGGCTGCTACGCGATGACGGATGAGCAGATTGCAGAGATTTACACCCTCGCACGCGAATCGTTTTTCGGCGGACAGAAGTCCTTTCAGATCCAAGCCTATCCGTTCCGGATGACGCCACTCAACATGGCGAGGCATCGAAATTCGCCGCACATGGCGTTCTGGAAAGTGCTCAAGCAGGGCTATGACCACTTCGAGGTCACGCGTCACGAGCCCAAAGTCGACGTGTGCGAGAAGAATTACGTGTTCGATGCCGAAGCGTCCGGTAAATTCAGTCCTGCCGACCGATGCCCGGCCTACAAAGTCCCTGAGGAGATCGCCGCCGCAGTCAGAGAGAAACAGCGCCGCGACGATACTCAGACCGCCGACCTCATCAACCGCGGCACACCCGCCGTGGCGGTCAAAACAGGGATCGACGGCGGCATGAATGCAACCTTCCTGGCGGCCGTGAAGAGCCACGGCGGGCCCGGCGCGACCATTCGCACTGCCGCGGGCACGATCCCACCTCACGTCAACCCGCCCGCTGAGCGCGAGACCGCGGGCGCGAGCATGGGGAGCGCGGCCGTGTTGAGCCTCGCTTCAGCGGAATCAAGGTTGGTTCCCGCGCCTAATTCAACCGTGCAGGTTGCTTCCGCGGCGCCGGCGAGCTCAGGCGGAGTTGGCAGCTTCTTCAGCAAGCTTTTCGGATCCAAGAGTGAGGATCAGGGCGCGGCTGCAAATGTCAGCCAAGCTTCCGAAACGTCTACCTCAAAGTCGAAGCGCAC
Source organism: Xanthobacteraceae bacterium (assembly GCA_035263865.1). Lineage (GTDB taxonomy): Bacteria > Pseudomonadota > Alphaproteobacteria > Rhizobiales > Xanthobacteraceae > VAZQ01. Next base: position 20,464 of record DATFQX010000362.1, on the reverse strand, counting down.
CGCTGCCGCGAAGCCTGGGCAAAGCGCGGCTGGGGCACCACGGCCGAAGCCCGAGCAACCGGGAGAGGCCAAGTCTGCCACGGCGGGCAAAGCGTCCGCGCCGAAAGACGAAAAGCATGGGGAGCCGGAGCGAAACACGGCTAGTACCACGGGCGTCCTCAATGGCGCCGCGCCGAGCGTACCTTCCGGCGGTTTCGATAACCGCTTCGGCGCCTGGAATTAGGATCAACACAACGCCGATACCATTCGAGGACGACGTTTAAATTTCCGTCCTCTCCTGTCGCCTTGTGCCGCTCAGGCGAACCGTCCGTGGCAGTGCTTATATTTCTTGCCAGAGCCGCAGGGACAGCTCTCGTTGCGGCCGACCTTGCCCCAGCTTGAAGGATCCTTTGGATTGCGCTCAGCCGCTGTCGCTGCGCCGGCAGTGATCCCGTGGCGGGCGAGCGTCTCGGCGCCCGCCCGCGCGAGCGCGAGCTCGTCCTCGCCGGTTGAAGGATCGATCTTGTGCGCCTCCATATAGGGCAGGCTCGCCGGCTCCTCCGGCGGTGGTGCCGCCCTAATCTCGACTCGCATGAGCTGCGACGTCACTGCCTCGCGCAGATTGGTGCTCATGCTCTCGAAGAGGTTGAAAGACTCCGCCTTGTACTCATTAAGCGGATCGCGCTGTCCGTAACCGCGCAGGCCGATGACTTGGCGCAGATGCTCGAGGGTGACTAAGTGCTCGCGCCAGAGGTGGTCGAGGGTCTGTAGCAGGATCGATTTCTCGACATAGCGCATGACGTCAGCGCCCCACTGCGCGACCTTCGCCGCCATGTGCTCGTCCGCACGCCGCTCGATACGCGAAAGAAGCTCTTCGTCGGCGATGCCCTCCTCTTTTGCCCATTCATCGACCGGCAAATCGAGATCGAGGATGCGCTTGAGCTCGTCACGCAGCCGCTTGGTATCCCACTGTTCGGGATAGGCGTTTTCGGGAACGTGCTTGGCGACCAGATCCTCGATTGCAGCCTGACGCATGTCGGCCACGACCTCGTTGACCGCCTCGTCGCTCATCCACTCCACACGCTGCTCGAAGATCACCTTGCGCTGATCGTTCATCACATTGTCGAACTTGAGCAGATTCTTGCGGATATCGAAGTTGCGCGCCTCCACCTTTTGCTGCGCTTTCTCCAGCGCCTTGTTGATCCAGGAATGGACGATCGCCTCATCCTCCTTAAGCCCCAGCCGCTGCAGCACGCTATCGAGCTTGTCGGTGCCGAAAATGCGCATGAGGTCGTCTTCCAGCGATAGGAAGAACTTGGAATGTCCAGGATCGCCCTGCCGGCCGGAGCGCCCACGCAGCTGGTTGTCGATGCGCCGGCTCTCGTGCCGTTCGGTGCCGAGCACGTAAAGGCCGCCGGCCGCGAGTGCCTTTTCCTTGAGCCGCGCCACCTGGGCACGGATATCCGCCGCCTGCCGCGCGTGCTCGCCATTTTCGTGATCGACATCCTTCAGCTCTTGGCGAATGCGCATATCGGCATTGCCGCCCAATTGGATATCGGTGCCCCGCCCGGCCATATTGGTGGCAATCGTAATCGCGCCCGGGACGCCAGCTTGTGCAATGATGTAGGCTTCCTGTTCGTGGTAACGCGCGTTGAGGATAGCGAACACCTTCGCCTTGGAAGCTCCGTCGTCAACCGAATAGAGTGCAGCAAAGGCATTCGAATCAGAGAAGTCGTGCTGCTCCCATCCGCGCTGGCGCAGCATCTCCGCCAATTGCTCCGATTTCTCGATTGAGGTCGTGCCCACCAGCACCGGCTGCCCCCGCGCTTTGCAGTCGTCAATCAACGCGAGGATGGCGCGGTACTTCTCCGCCGCCGTGCGATAGACTTCGTCGTCCTCGTCAACGCGAATCATCGGCATATTGGTCGGCACTTCGATCACTTCCAGATTGTAGATGTCGATGAACTCGTCGGCCTCGGTCATGGCCGTCCCGGTCATTCCCGCGAGCTTCTCGTACATGCGGAAGTAGTTCTGAAACGTAATCGAAGCCAGCGTCTGATTTTCCGGTTGAACAGGCTGGCGCTCCTTCGCCTCCAACGCTTGGTGCAGTCCCTCGGAATAGCGCCGTCCCGGCATCATGCGGCCGGTGAACTCGTCGATGATCATCACCTCGCCGTTGCGTACGATGTAATCCTTGTCGCGATGGAACAGCTTATGTGCCTTCATCGCCTGGTTGACGTGGTGAACGGTGGAGACGTTTTCCACGTCGTAGAGCGAGTGCCCCTTGAGCAGACCGTCTCCGCGCAGCATCTGCTCCATCTTCTCCATGCCGACTTCCGTCAGCGTCACCGTGCGCTGCTTCTCGTCGACCTCGTAGTCGGCCTTCTCGAGCTTCGGCATATAAGCGTCGATCGTATTGTAGAACTCTGAACGATCATCCAACGGACCCGAGATGATCAGCGGGGTTCGCGCTTCGTCGACCAGGATCGAATCGACCTCGTCCACGATGGCGTAGATGTGCCCCCGCTGGACCATGTCCTCGAGCCGATACTTCATATTGTCCCGGAGATAGTCGAAGCCAAGCTCGTTATTCGTGCCGTAGGTCACGTCGGCATCGTAAGCGCGCTTGCGCTGTTCGTCGTCCAGCCCGTGGACGATGACGCCGACGGTCAGCCCCAGGAAATTATAGATCTGTCCCATCCATTCGGCATCGCGCTTGGCCAGATAATCATTCACCGTTACGACGTGCACGCCGCGTCCCGCCAGCGCATTGAGATAGACCGGCAGCGTCGCCACCAGCGTCTTGCCTTCGCCGGTTTTCATTTCCGAGATTCGGCCCTCGTGTAGGATCATCCCGCCGATGAGCTGCACGTCAAAGTGCCGTTGCCCAAGCGTGCGTTTGGCGGCCTCGCGGCAGGTGGCAAATGCCTCGACCAGAATGTCGTCGAGGCTCGCTCCATCCGCCAACTGCTGCTTGAACGCATCGGTGCGGGCACGCAACGCCTCGTCTGAGAGACTCTCCAGCTGAGGCTCCAACGCGTTGATGGTCGCCACCCGCGGAAAATAGGACTTGATGCGCCGCTCGTTCGAAGAACCGAACAGCTTGCGGGCAATGGCGCCGATCATGCGATGAGTCCTTCCCGTCCTCTCAGGGCTTGATGCCGTACCTTACCAAATCCGACGGAGAGGAACGCCACGGCAGAAGAGGATTTTGTCGCAACAGTGCCTGCGAGCATCCATGGGCGTGGGATGCGGAAATGCCGCGCTTTTCGATCGTCTTTCATGCAAACGGCGGCGGCTTGCGGTCGGATCGGCCAGGCTTGTGGAGACATAGGAGGGGGTCACACCCTTGTCAATCGGCGCCCAGACGCTCACGTTCTCGTCACAATCTCGCTTAGCGATTGCCAAGCAGCGCCGTTTTACCTAACTCTCCGGCGCGTCCTTCAATGGCCGCTCGATCCAGGATCCCGCCATGCCCCCCCTTAACATGCTGCCCCGTCCCGCGCCGCGCCGGCGGCCAATCGCGTTCGCCACAGTCGCGGCTTTACTTTTCATCGTACCGGCTGCCTCAGGTTGCTCGAGAAACTCATCCTCAGAAGCACCGACCTCCGCATCCGACCCGGTCATCGCGCGCGTCAATGGTGTCGACATCACGCAGGGCGATCTGGCGGTTGCCGAAGAGGACATGGGCGCCGACATGCAGGCGACATCGCCCGAGGCAAAACGCGAACATCTGATTTCCTATCTCGCCGACATCATTATGGTCACGCAAGCCGCCGACCAGAAGAAGCTCGCCGACAATCCTGACTTCAAGCGGCGTCTGGCGTTCCTGCGCAACAAGCTGCTGATGGGTTATGAGCTGCAGCGGGAAGCCAAGACTGCCCTCACTGACGAAGCATTGCACCAGACCTATGATGAAGCGGTGCGATCGATGACGGGGCAAGAAGAGGTACATGCCCGTCATATCCTGGTCGACGACGAAAACGAGGCGAAGAGCGTGCTTGAGCAACTCAAGAGCGGCGCCGATTTTGCAACGCTGGCCAAGGAAAAGTCTAAGGACCCCGGCGCCGCCGAGGGCGGCGATCTCGGCTACTTCACCAAGGAGCAGATGGTGCCGGAATTCGCCGATGTGGCTTTCAAGATGTATCCAGGACAGCTCTCGAACCCGGTCAAAACTCAGTTTGGCTGGCACGTGATCAAGGTCGAGGACCGACGCACCAAACAGCCGCCTCAATTTGACAAGGTAAAGGATCAGATCGAAGCCTATTTGGCGCGCAAGGCGCAAACAGAATTCATCACAAGGCTGCGCCAGAGCGCGAAAGTCGAACGCCTCGACAAGGCGGCTGAGCGGGAGAAGAACTGACTAGCGCCGCGTTCGCTCATATGGCACTCGCCATCTCGCCGCTTGCTCCTGCGCAATTCCCCGACATGCCACCGGTGGCGGGTGTCAAGCTGGCGACCGCCGCTGCCGGTATCCGCTATGCCGGGCGCACCGACGTGTTGCTGGCGCTGTTCGATCAAGGCACCGCCGTCGCTGGCGTTTTCACACGCTCGAAATGCCCCTCCGCTCCGGTCGATTGGTGCCGCGCGCATCTTAAAGCCGGCGCGGCTAGCGCGCTTGTCGTCAATTCGGGCAATGCCAACGCTTTTACCGGCAAGTCCGGGCGCCAGGCGACCAGACTCACGGCAAACATTGCGGCCACAGCCGCGGGATGCAAACCTTCTCAGGTGTTTCTGGCGTCCACCGGCGTGATCGGCGAACCGCTCGACGCGAATAGGTTTGGCGCGGTCATGGACCGCCTGATTGCAACCGCTGCGCCCAATGCCTGGCACGAAGCTGCCAAGGCCATCATGACTACCGACACGTTTCCCAAAGGCGCCGCCGCCATGGCGCGGATCGGCGCAGCGCCCGTCACCATCTGCGGCATCGCCAAGGGCGCGGGTATGATCGCGCCTGACATGGGCACGATGCTCTCCTTCGTCTTCACCGATGCGCCGATCTCGTCGCGCGTGCTCCAATACTTGCTCAAGCAAGGCGTGGCCGACAGCTTCAACGCGGTCACAGTCGACGGAGACACCTCGACTTCCGACACCCTGCTCGCGTTCGCGACCGGCGCCGCCGCCATGCGCGGGGCGCCGAAGATAGTACAGACATCCGATCCGCGGCTGCCGGCATTCCGCAAGTCGTTCGACGCAGTGCTCGCCAACCTTGCTGAACAAGTGGCCCGCGACGGCGAAGGCGCGCGCAAGTTGGTCGAGATCATCGTGGAGGGTGCCGTGTCGAAATCGTCGGCGCGCAAAATCGCACTGTCTATTGCCAATTCGCCGCTGGTCAAGACCGCCATCGCCGGCGAAGATGCGAATTGGGGCCGCGTCGTGATGGCAGTCGGCAAAGCCGGCGAGCATGCCGATCGCGACCGGCTCTCGATCTGGTTCGGCGGCATCCGCGTCGCTCACCGAGGCGAGCGCGATCCCTCTTACGACGAGGCCGCGGTCTCGGCAGTGATGAAGAAGCCCGAGATTACGCTGAAGGTTGCGCTGGGGCTTGGTCGCGGTCGCGACCGGGTGCTGACCTGTGATCTCACTAAGCAATATGTCGCCATCAATGGCGATTATCGCTCCTGACGCGGTTGGCGTATGGACATCGTGAGATGTGCTAGTCCGTACATCAACATGTTGCGACGGGAGAACGCCTGTCATCCGGTCCAAGCGTCAATACTGGCCTAGCCTCGGTCTAGAAACTCGTGAAGGTGAAGCTCGTCCTCGTCGCGGCCTGCGCCCTCGTCGACACGGACGCGCGCGTGCTGATCGCGCAGCGACCGGCTGGCAGGCCGATGGCCGGTTTGTGGGAATTTCCCGGCGGCAAGGTCGATCCGGGTGAGCGGCCCGAGGACACCTTGATGCGCGAGCTCAAAGAGGAACTAGGAATCATTGTCGAGGAGGAGTGTCTCGCACCGCTCGCTTTCGCCAGCCACACCTATCCGGATTTCCATCTGCTGATGCCGCTCTATGTATGCCGACGCTGGCAGGGAACGGTGACGCCCTTGGAAGGCCAAAAATTGGCATGGGTACGTTCCAATCGATTGCGCGACTACTCGATGCCACCCGCCGACGAGCCGCTGATCGCTCATTTGATGACGCTGTTGTGAAATCGAAGAACAGCAAAGCAGGACGCCACACGCTTCCGCTAGGCTGCGCCTCAAGTTGGACTAACGATCGTCGTCGCGCGGCAGCCGAATTTCCTTCGCCCCGAGCGCATCGGCCAAGCGTCGGCGCGCCGAACCAGGCGCCAGCGGCTTCTGCTGGGTCTCGTGCGGCGCCCAGCCGGACAGCCAGATGATTTCGAATGTTGCCCGGATGCGGCCGTCGGAATCGGCGAAACGCTCGCCATAGATTTGCATCATACGCATCAGCGTCGTGCGTCTGAGCGGCCGCCGGCTACGCTCACGCAGGGCGTTTGTCGCACCCATGCGACGCAGGTCATGCATCAAGGAAATTGGCGATGCGTAGCGCGCCGTGACCCGATCTATGTCGGCCACTGGCAGAGCAAAACCCGCGCGCTGAAGCAGTGCGCCCGTCTCGCGTAGGTCTGGAAATGGAATGACGCGTGGCGATACCCCCTCCTCGATCTCGGCTTCCGCAGCCGCAAAGGCTTGGCGCAACTCGGTTAGCGTCTCACCGCCCGCGAGCGCCGCGAGCAACAGGCCATCGGGTTTGAGTGCGCGGCGGATCTGGACGAGGGTACCGGGCAGATCATTGACGAACTGGAGTGCGAGCGCCGACACAACGAGATCGAATGAGCCTTCGCGGAACGGCAATGTCTCCTCGTCTGCCGCAACGACGAGCCTTGCTTCCGATGCCCCGCCGCTGGCTTGCAGATGCCAGGACGCGGCGATGCCGGCCAACACATCGGCCGATATGATGGTGCCAACTTTGCCGCTTGCCGCGAGCGCCCGGCGCGCAGCATCCGTCGGCGTACCGAGGTCGAGCACATCTTCGAAGCGCCGGAGTACCGCCGCTAGACGATCCGACAAATCTTCGGCCACGCGGTCGATGAGAAACGTCGACGGACCCAGAGCCGCCGCGCGTACCCGACGTTGACGCTGGCAGGCGCGGTCGAAAATGTCGGCATGCGGCGAAATCATCAGGTCTGCATTAGCACGACGAGAGCGCAGAGACGACGCTGGATCGTGCGCAACCCCGGCCTCGAGGTATTTGTGATGCCGTTGAGGTTGGCAATTCGAAACGCTAGCGTAATGCCACCATGCGGGGGGAGATGACCGAACTCCCGACCAAGCGCTTGGCGCGGCTGACCGGCGCGCTGCGCGCAAGCTTCGGGCTCGTCGTCAATGTCGCGCTTCCGCAGCTCTGTCCGAGCTGCCGAGAGCCGGTCGACGGCGTCGGCCTGTGCCCGACCTGCTGGGCCAAGCTCTCGTTCATCGCGCCGCCTTACTGCGAGCGGCTCGGCATCCCGTTCCCCTTCGATAGTGGACCGGGACTGTTATCGATGGAAGCGATCGCCGATCCGCCAGCGTACGATCGCGCGCGCGCGGCGGTGCGTTATGACGATATCGCTCGTAAGCTCGTCCATGGCTTGAAGTACGGCGATTGGCTCGACCTTGCGCCGACCATGGGGCTTGGATGGCTCGCGCCGGCTGCGAGCTCCTTGCCGACGCCGAAGCGCTCGTTCCGGTGCCGCTGCATTGGCGTCGCCAGTGGGCGCGGCGGTTCAACCAATCCGCACTGCTGGCCCATGTCATAGCCAATGCGAGCGGCCGAATGGTCGCACATAGGGCTCTCAAACGGGTCAAGGCGACGCCGCAGCAGGTCGGGCTCGATAAGTCCGAGCGAGCCCAAAACGTGCAGGGCGCCTTTCGTGTGCCAGCGGCCGGCGGGGCCCGAAGTGGTCGGGCGAAGACTGCTGCTCATCGACGACGTGCTCACCTCGGGCGCGACCGTCAACGCCTGCGCACGCGCGTTGTTGCGGGCGGGCGCCACCTGCGGCGACGTGCTGGTGTTCGCCCGGGTTGTGGCGGGGAGCCGCGCTCCCATATAAAGCAATCGGTAAGCTTTCACGCCGCATCATGATCGAGATTTATACCACCCGCTACTGTCCCTACTGCCACGCCGCGAAGCGACTGTTGTCTCGCAAGGGCGTCGCGTTCAATGAGGTCGACGTGAGCGGCGATCCGAAACGGCGCAGCGACATGGTAGCTCGGGCGAACGGGCGGACGACCGTGCCGCAGATCTTCGTCGGCTCGACCCATGTAGGCGGCTATGATGATCTCTTCGCCCTCGATCGGGCGGGCAAGCTAGATTTGCTGCTTGGCCGGGACGATCCTTCGCGGGTATTGGTAAAAGGCTCTCTGCATGACCACGGCTAATGCGACGTTCACCGCCGGTCTCGTGCAGATGCGCGCGGGCCTGTCGCCGCAGGCCAACCTGGATGACGCGATCAGGCTCATCGAGCAGGCCCAGAACGCCGGCGCCGAATACGTCCTCACGCCCGAGATGACCAACGTCTTGGAGATTAAACGCGAACGACTGTTCGCGACGATCGTGCCCGAGGAGAGCGACGCTACGCTGGCCGCATTGCGCGAGCTTGCACGCAAACTGGGCATCTTTCTGCACATTGGCTCGTTGGCCATCAAGGTGCTGCCGGAGAAGGCGGTTAACCGTTCGTTCCTTATCGACCCCAAGGGTGACATCCTCGCACGCTATGACAAGATCCACATGTTCGATGTGGAGCTCGGGGATGGCGAGAGTTATCGCGAATCGCGCAACTACCGCCCAGGCGAGATCGGCGTTGCGGCGGATCTGCCCTGGGGTCGGCTCGGCCTCACCATCTGCTACGATCTGCGTTTCCCCGCGCTTTATCGCGCGCTCGCCGAAGCCGGGTGCTCGTTTCTCGCCATTCCCTCAGCCTTCACCAAGCAGACCGGCGAGGCGCATTGGCATGTGCTCATCCGCGCGCGTGCGATCGAGAACGGCGCCTTCGTGCTCGCGGCGGCACAGGGCGGCAAGCACGAGAATGGCCGTGAAACATTTGGACATTCCCTTATTGTAGACCCTTGGGGCCGCATTCTGGCCGAAGCCGGCACCGAGCCGGGCGTCCTCCTGGCGGTGATCGATCCCGCCGAAGTCACGGCCGCGCGCGCGAAAATCCCCTCCCTTCAACACGGGCGCCGGTTCGAGATCATCGAACCTATGGCGGAGCCAGCCCATCTGCGCGCAGTCCGGGGTCTCTCATGATCCGCTACACGCTCGCTTGCGATAAGGGGCACGTATTCGAGAGCTGGTTCCAAAACTCGGCAGCCTATGACAAGCAGGTCAAGGCGTCCCTGATCACATGCCCGGTTTGCAACTCTGTGAAGGTGGAAAAGACGATGATGGCGCCGGGCGTCCTGGGGACGAAGAAGAAGCGCCGCGATGCGCCGTCGCCGCAGATGCCACCTTCCTCGCCGTCGCCGCAGACGCCACCTTCCCCGCAGCAATCCGCCAACACGCCCTCCCCGGTCGCGATGATGACGCCGCAGGAGCGCGACTTCCGCAATAAGTTGAAAGAATTGCGCGATCACCTGACAAAAAATGCCGATTATGTCGGCCGCAAATTTCCCGAAGAGGCGCGCAAGATGCACTACGGCGAGACCGAGCATCGCTCGATCTACGGAGAGGCTACGCCCGAGCAGGCCAAAGACCTGCACGAGGAAGGAATCGAATTTCACCCGCTGCCGGTGCTGCCCGACGAGCATAATTAGACGATTCATCGGCGGGGCGGGATGTGGCGCGGCTCGCACGGCCAGCATCAGTCGATCCCCTGGCAGGACCGCGTGAGGCTCTTATGCCCCAGCCGGCACGGCTCGCCCTATTACTGCGCCCACAGCACAAGTATCACGCCGATCACAATCAGAACGATACCGGCGCCTTCCTGGAGGCTCGTCCTCTGCCCGAATGCGAATCGCGAAATCGCTTGCGCGAATAGCACCTCGACCAGTGCCAGCGTGCGCACGCTCGCGGCAGTCGCAAGCGCGAACGCGAGGAACCAGAACTGTGAGGCGAGCGCGCCCATGAACCCCGCAAATAGTGACGGCCGCCAGGCACGCATGATGACCGTAAGGACTCCGGGATTGCGCAGGCGCAGGTAAAACGAGAGCAATACTGATTGCAGCATGAGACCGACGACGACTGTGAGCGTCGCCGCCATGACATAGCTCGACCCGTCGAGGCGCAGGATCGCCCCGCGAAAGCCTACCGCGGAAAGCGCAAACATCGCCCCAGCGGCCAGCCCGAGCAGCGTGGCCATTAGGCTTGACGGCGTATCCCGCTTGATTGCCATCGTGACGACCCCGGCGGTGGCGGTCACGATGGCTGCTGCCATGACGGGCGTCACCGCGTCGCCGAGAAACACCAAACCGAACAGTGCAACGTGTACCGGCTCTGTTTTGATGTAGGCATAGACGACGACAAAAGACCGCTCGGTCATGGCGGCAAGCATCAACAGGGTAGCGCCCACTTGCGCGACTGCCCCAACGACCACCCAAGGCCAGAACATCGGCGGCGGGCGCGGCAATCCTTGCCCGAGTGCGACCATCACGCCGGCGAGAAAGACAAGCGCGAAGGGGAAGCCGAAGAGGAACCGCACGTGAGTGGCACCCACGGTGCCGAGTTTTGCGGTGAGCTCGCGCTGCGTGGCATTACGCACGGTTTGCGCGGCGGCAGCAATAATCGTGAAGAGAGCCCAAAGCCATGAGGGGTCGAGCAAATTGGATTGTCCTAGGAAAGCCCGCGTTCCGCGACCGTTATGTAGTTCACTGCTGTATCGGTCGAGAGCTCCCAGCGGTCGGCGAGAAGATTATAGATAATTCCAGTCTCGTCGATGACGCGCAGCCCATGGGACTCGAGCGCCGCTTCGAGTTCGTTCGGAGTCACGAACTTATCCCATCGGTGGGTACCACGGGGCAGCCAGCGCAGCACGTATTCGGCGCCGAGGATCGCCAAAACGAAACTCTTGAGTGTGCGGTTGAGCGTCGCCGTGATCATGAGCCCGCCGGGGCTGACCATCTCGGCACAACGGCCGATGAAAAGGGCAAGATCAGCCACGTGCTCGACCACCTCCATGGCGAGCACGAGGTCGAAGCGCTCGCCTTCGTCTGCCAGTGCTTCGGCCGTGGTTGCTCGGTAGTCGACAGCAATGCCCGCCGCGGCTGCATGCAGCTTTGCTGCCTCGATGTTTGTTTGCGAGGGGTCAGCCCCCAACACGCGAGCCCCCAGGCGCGCCAACGGTTCGCTTAGAATGCCGCCGCCACAGCCGATGTCGAGCAACCGCAGGCCCGCGAGCGCATCGAGCCACCGCTCGTCGCGGCCGAAATGCCGACACGCGGTCTGCTTGATGAAGGCGAGCCGCACCGGGTTGAACTTGTGCAGCATGGCCATCCTGCCGCGTGGATCCCACCACTCGGCGGCTCGCGCAGAAAAATGCGCGACCTCCGCCTCGTCGACGGTTGAACCCGGCTTCGTCCTGGTCGCCATCTAGCTCTCCAAAGGCGCGGTTGCGGCCATGCAGCCTCCCCCGTTATGTATACGCGCCTTTTCGCGCGCGGGCTCAGCCCAAAAGCAGAGCGCGCCTGGACTCAGACCGGAGAAGTCCGCGAACCCATTATGGCCCGCCTCGTTATGAAATTTGGCGGCACCTCGGTCGCCGATATTGAGCACATTCGCAACGTGGCTCGGCACGTCAAGCGCGAGGTAGACGCTGGCCACGAAGTCGCGGTCGTGGTCTCGGCGATGGCGGGCACCACCGATCGGCTGGTTGGTTGGTGTCGCGAGGCCGCGGTCTTGCATGACGCCCGCGAATATGACGCGGTGGTGTCTTCGGGTGAGCAGGTGACCGCCGGCTTACTCGCGATTATTCTGGAGGGCTTAGGCGTCAATGCCCGCTCATGGCAGGGATGGCAGTTGCCGATCCTGACCTCGAACGCACACGCTGCAGCGCGCATCCTCGACGTCAACGGCGCCGAACTCATCAAGCGTTTCAAGGAGCGCAAGGAGGTCGCCGTGCTCGCCGGTTTCCAGGGCATGCACAAGGAGACCGGCCGCGTCACCACTCTGGGGCGCGGTGGATCAGACACCTCCGCCGTTGCGATTGCGGCCGCGATCGCCGCCCAACGCTGCGATATCTATACGGATGTCGATGGTGTTTACACCAGTGACCCGCGCGTCGTGCCGCGCGCTCAACGCCTGGAGCGGATTGCGTACGAGGAGATGTTGGAGTTCGCTTCGCTCGGTGCCAAAGTGATGCAAGTGCGCTCCGTCGAGCTTGGAATGATGCATAACGTGCGCATTTTCGTGCGTTCGACCTTCGAGAGGCCGGAGGACATTGACCCGCACGGGACGCCCCCTGGAACGCTCATTTGCGGCGAGGAGGAGATAGTGGAACAGCAGGTCGTCACCGGCATCGCATTCTCGAAGGATGAGGCGCAGATCTCGATCCGGCGCGTGCAGGACAAGCCCGGCGTGGCGGCCGCCATCTTTGGTCCCTTGGCCGAGGCCAGCATCAATGTCGACATGATCGTGCAGAACGTCTCCGCCGACGGTGCGACGACCGATGTGACCTTCACCGTTCCCGCCTCCGATTATGAGCGGGCGACAGAGACTCTGATCAAGGCGAAGGGCCACGTCGGGTACGAGCGCCTGGACGGCGCGAATGACGTTGCAAAGATCTCAGTGATCGGCATTGGCATGCGCAGCCACGCCGGCGTCGCTGCCAAGGCGTTCAAGGCGCTGGCAGAAAAGGGAATTAACATCCGCGCGATCACCACCTCCGAGATCAAGTTTTCGCTCCTGATCGATGCCAACTACACCGAGCTTGCGGTCCGCACCCTGCATAGCCTCTACGAGCTGGATAAATGAGAGACCCGGGCCCGACATAGTTACCGCGCCTCGCAACAGGTCGCGCCCATCGCACATGTGATTCATGCCGAAGCCGACGATCTCTTATGCTCAGCGCTTCGAGGACCTCCATCTCATGCGCTGCTTCGGCGGCCGACATACTGGATTCTACATCGACGTCGGATCAGGACATCCGGTTTACGACAACGCGTCGTTCGCGTTCTATCTCGAGGGCTGGCGCGGCGTCACGGTAGAACCCAACCCTTCCCTCGCCCGCCTTAGCCGAGCGGTACGGCCGCGCGACCATCACGTGGAAGCTCTCCTCGGAGCTGCGGTCGGCGAGGCCACCTTTTATCTAGTCAATGATTTCCACGGCCTCTCGACCATGATCGAGACCCATGCCCGCGCGGCGCAAATGCAGTTTGGAAAATCATCTCAAGCGATTGAGATGCCCGTCACGACTCTCAAGGAAATTTGCCGTCGGCACGCGCCGCCCGTGTTCGAATTCCTAAAGGTGGACGTCGAAGGCGCTGAGCAGGAGGTGCTGTTGAACGGCGACTGGCAGAGCTTTCGGCCGAAGGTGGTAGTGGCGGAGGCGCTTGCACCTTACACGCTTGCGCCAGCGTGGCCGGCATGGGAGCCGTTTCTCGCAAAGCAAGGGTATCACTACGTCTGGTTCGATAGTCTCAACCGTTATTACCTCGCCGAGGAGGCAAGCGAATTTGCGCGCTGTTTCGCACCGGCCTGCTTCGAGGAGGCCTTTCAATTCCGAACTGTCAAACCTGCCCTGGTCGACGCCAACCATCCCGATCATCGGCTGGCTAAGCTATTGGCCGGCAACGATATGGCGCGTTTGCCGCTGCTAGGGCGCGACGTTCTATTCGATTGCATCACTAGCGACATCGCCCCCGCCGCGCTCGATCAACTGGCGGGTATGGATGCGATCGCAGGCGCAATCGAACGGCTGTTCGGCCCGGATACGGGTCTGTCGAGCAATGACCTCCGGCTTCCTGCTGTTCCTTACCTGCGCGAGGTCTACGCCGCGCTCGTCGACACCGACCGGTTTCACACCGCCTGCGGTCGGATTTCCGCCAGCTATGCCTGGTAGCATCGGTCACCCGCCCCACCCACTCATCTGAGGGCAGAAGATAAAGTGTTTGTGCCCGCGCGAGGCCGCCGCGGCGTCGCCCGCCCCCGTCCACCGGCTTGCGGTTTGCATGCCCCATTCGCTATAGGCCGGTAGCGAGAGGTGCCGTGGGCCACAGGCCCGGGCGCTCTTTAGCCTGATTGCGTGGCACCGGGACCATATACCCCGGCCGCACGCGCCGTCCGAGGAATCACGTCATGCGTGGCGCGCTCGGCGGTCCGCGCGTGCTGTTGCGCCGGCTTCGCGAGGTGATGGCGGAGCCGGTCAGCGCGCAGGAACGCCTCGACAAGATCGTGGTGCTGATCGCCGCCAATATGGTGGCGGAGGTCTGCTCCGTCTACGTGTTGCGCGTGGACGGCACGCTCGAGCTCTACGCCACCGAAGGCCTCAACAAGGCGGCGGTCCACCAGACCGTGCTCCGCTCCGACGAAGGTTTGGTCGGCTTGGTCGCTAGCGAGGCGAATCCGATTAACCTATCGGACGCGCAAAACCATCCTGCCTTCTCCTATCGCGCGGAAACGGGCGAAGAGATCTATCACTCGTTCCTCGGCGTACCCGTCCTGCGCGCCGGAAACACACTCGGCGTGCTTGTGGTGCAGAACCGGGCGCGGCGCACTTATACCGAGGAGGAGGAGGAAGCGCTGCAGACCACGGCGATGGTGCTCGCAGAGATGATCGCCTCGGGCGAGCTCTCGGCCATCGCCAAACCCGGCGCCGAGCCCGCCGCTCGCCGGCCGCTGCACCTTGTCGGCACCGGCCTCAATGAGGGCATCGCGCTCGGCCATGTGGTCCTGCACGAGCCGCGCGTGGTGATCACGAACTTCATCGCGGACGACGTGCCGAAGGAGTTAAAGCGGCTTGAAGCTGCGGTCGAGACCATGCGCTCGGATCTCGACGTGCTGCTTGAGCGCGGCGAAGTCGTCGACGGGGGCGAGCACCGCGACGTACTCGAAGCCTACCGCATGTTCGCGTATGATCGCGGTTGGGTACACCGCCTGGAAGAAGCGGTGGCAACCGGACTTACCGCCGAGGCCGCAGTCGAGCGCGTCCAGTCCGACACGCGCGCGCGCATGCTGCGCGCAACCGATCCATATTTACGCGAGCGCCTACACGACCTCGACGAGCTAGCTAACCGCCTGATGCACCAGTTGCTCGGAAAGGACTACGCGCCGGCCCGCGACCGGTTGCCCGAAAATGCCGTGCTCGTGGCGCGCTCGATGGGACCGGCAGTCTTGCTTGAGTACGATCGCAAGCGCCTGCGCGGTCTCGTCCTGGAAGAGGGGGGGCCCAATTCACACGTGGCAATCGTTGCCCGTGCGCTTGGGATCGCGGCTGTGGGCGAGATCGCCAATGCAACCGGCATAGCCGACCCAGGCGACGCCATCATCGTCGAGGGCTCGAGCGGCGACGTGCATTTGCGGCCTTCACCGGACATGGAAGCTGCATACGCAGAACGAGTGCGGCTTCGCGCCCGTCGGCAGATGCAGTATCTGGCACTGCGAGACAAGCCTTGCATATCCAAAGACGGCGAGAAGATTGATCTGATGATCAATGCGGGTCTCGCCGTCGACCTGCCGCATATCGAGGACACTGGGGCTGCCGGCGTCGGCCTGTTCCGCACAGAGTTGCAATTCATGGTGGCAGCCACCTTCCCCCGCACTGCCGAGCAATTCTCGCTTTATCGGGCGGTACTCGATGCCGCCGGCGACAGGCCGGTGACGTTCCGTACCCTCGACATCGGAGGCGACAAGGTGCTTCCGTACATGCGCAATCTCGAGGAGGAGAATCCGGCGCTCGGTTGGCGCGCCATAAGGCTCGGCCTTGATCGGCCGGGCCTGCTGCGCAGCCAGATCCGCGCGCTGCTGCGTGCGGCCGGTGGACGCGATCTGAAGATCATGTTTCCGATGGTCGCTACCGTGGAGGAATTCGATGAGGCCAAGTCGCTAGTGGAACGTGAGCTCACGCACCTGCGCCGGCACAGTCACAAGCTACCCGAGCGAGTTGAGGTTGGCACCATGCTCGAGGTTCCCTCGCTGCTCTACCAGCTCGACGAGTTGCTCGATCGCGTCGACTTCCTTTCGGTTGGCTCCAATGATCTCGTGCAGTTTTTCTATGCCGCCGACCGCGGGAATTCGCGGGTAGCCGATCGTTTTGATGCGATTTCGGTGCCTGTGTTGCGTGCGCTCAAGACCATTGCGGACAAAGGGCGCGCTCACGCGAAGCCGATCACACTATGCGGCGAGCTTGCCTCGAAACCGATTGGGGCACTCGCTCTCGTTGCCATCGGATATCGCGCACTCTCGCTTTCACCTTCCGCGGTGGGTCCGGTGAAAGCCATGCTTCTCGACGTCAACGTCCGCAAGGCCGCAGCGTTGCTTGAACCGTTGATCGAGAGCCGGACGGGCGGTGTGCCGATCCGCGAGCGGCTCAAAGCCTTTGCAACCGAGCAGGGGCTACAGATTTGATCCTCGCACACTACCTCAATGACAGCAGTGAAGCCGACCGGCGCCGGCGGCGCCGTGCGTCCTGCCTTTTTATAATTGCGCGAAATCATGCTTCCTGAACAGAAACTGGACGCACTCCTTGCTCGGCACAGGGCGGTCGAACGTGAGCTTGCAAGCCCAGTGACTCCGAATACTTACGTTAAACTCTCGCGCGAATTCGCGGAACTCGCTCCCATCGTCGAGACGGTGAAGAACTATCGCAGCATCGTTGCGGAGATCGACGGCCTCGACGCTCTCGTCGCTGACTCGGCGACCGATTCCGAAATGCGCGCGATGGCCGCCGCGGAACGACCGCAGCTCGAGCAGAAACGGGCGGCACTCGAGCGGGAGATCAAGCTCGCCCTCGTCCCCAAGGATGCGATGGACGAGCGCAACGTGATCCTCGAAATCCGTGCCGGCACCGGCGGCGATGAGGCCGCGCTCTTCGCCGGCGATTTGTTCCGTATGTACGAGCGCTATGCGGCCAATCAGGGCTGGAAAGTAGAGGTGATCTCTTCGAGCGAAGGCATCATGGGAGGCTTTAAGGAAATCGTGGGGGAAATCCGCGGCCGCGGTGCGTTCGCCAAGCTGAAATTCGAATCAGGCGTCCACCGCGTCCAGCGCGTGCCCGACACCGAAGCTGCCGGCCGAATCCACACCTCTACCGCCACTGTCGCCGTGCTCCCTGAGGCGGCTGAAGTCGACATAGACATCGACGACGATGACCTGAAGATTGACACCCTGCGCTCGGGCGGCGCCGGCGGGCAGCACGTCAACAAGACCGAATCTGCGGTACGCGTAACCCACATCCCGTCCGGCATCGTTGTCATGATGCAGGAGGATCGTTCACAACACAGAAACCGCGCCAAGGCCATGGCCGTCCTGCGCGCCAGACTCTACGACTTCGAGCGTCAGAAGCGGGATGCTGCCCGCGCCGCCGAACGTCGAGGGCAAGTCGGCACCGGTGACCGCTCTGAGCGCATCCGCACCTATAATTTTCCCCAAGGGCGCGTGAGCGACCATCGCATCAATCTCACACTCTACAAGCTGCCGCAGGTGATCGAAGGCGACGCCCTCGGCGAGATCATCGACGCGTTGGTGACAGAGCATCAAGCCGAATTGCTGGCGGCTGAGGCGGCGCCCACGTGACGAACCCCCATTTTGCGACTCCCCGTGGCGGACGCTGACGTATACGCCGGTGGCTCGATCGACGCCGCCCAGCGCCAGCTGGCGCGCAAGTTTCGCCAGCGTGGTCTCGATGCGCCCGGGCTCGATGCCCGCATCATCCTCGGTCACGCGTTGGGCCTCGATCGTACGGCGCTCGCGGCCCATTCGGGCCGCGTGCTCACCCCCGAAGAAGCGGCCGACATCGCGGAGCTTTCGGCGCGTCGGCTAGGGCGCGAACCCATCGCGCGCATTCTCGGCCACAAAGAATTTTGGGGACTGCCATTCAAAGTTAATGCCGATACCCTCGTGCCTCGGCCGGAAACCGAGACGGTTGTCGAAGCGACGCTATCGTCGCTAAGTGATAGCCGCAAAGCGCGCGGGCTCAGCATCGTCGATCTCGGGACTGGTTCGGGGGCGCTGCTGCTGGCGCTACTCTCGGAGATAGAAGGCGCTTTCGGCATTGGTACGGATATTAGCTTTGCGGCACTCCTTTGCGCTCGCGACAACGCCGCGGCGCTGGGCCTTTCTGCTCGTGCGTCGTTTGTGGTCTGCAACTACGGAGCGGGCCTCAGCGGGCCGGCGGACATCCTCGTGTCCAATCCGCCTTACGTCGCGTGCGGCGACATTGCGGGCTTACAACCCGAGGTCCGCGATTTCGATCCGCGACGCGCGCTGGACGGCGGGCCCGATGGGCTTGACGGCTATCGCGCGATTACATCCGATGTGTGCCGTCTGCTCGCACCTGGTGGTGTCTTGGCCCTCGAACTGGGAGAGGGTCAGCTTGGGACTGTGACGTCGATCTTCGCCCCTGTGGGGCTTGAGCCCGTCACGACACGATACGATCTATCAGGCATCGCCCGGGCTCTGGTGATGCGGGCACGGCCATGAGGGATTCACCTTCCTGGTACGAAAAAAAGCACTTGGATTGTGGACTAAGACCGACTAGGTTTCGTCCACGGAATCGACCCGAGATAGTTGAGCGCCGATAACGAGCCCCGGACTAGGACTGCGGAGAGCCGACGGTGCGGACAAAGCGGACGAAGGACGCCGGATGACCCGGCAAACGGTTCGCCCAATCGGGATTGGATGTTTTATCGGTTCGGCGCTGATCCGCGGGCGACGCGGACATGCTTGTGAGGAAGAGCTGGGCAACGCCGCGGTATGCCGCGGACAAGGGGTTGCTGCTTCGCGACACGGAACCTGAAATTGCGGCGCACGGCCGCCGCATTTGCCTCCTGCTTGTACGGGCGAGGGCGCGGACGTTTGCGTCGCTCGTAACAAAGCTTCGAGGTCTTTGGTGAAGCACGGCGGCGGCGAGCCGTCACAATGAAAGGGTCGGCAACAGGCGAACCATGAGAAACGGTCAGAACAAGCGCATGCGCGGACGTAACAATCACCGCAAGAGTCACAACCCGATGGTCCGGGTATACGAATCGAACGGCCCGGACGTGAAAATTCGCGGAAATCCATCTCACATTGCAGAAAAATACATTCAACTCGCGCGCGACGCGCAGACCTCGGGTGATCCGATCGCGGCGGAGAATTACTATCAACACGCCGAGCATTATTACCGCGTGATCGCCGCGGCGCAGGAGCAGTTCCGGCAGAACAACCCCCACTTCCAGCGTCCGGAGAATGAAGCGCCCGGAATGCGCGAGGGTGGTTTCGACGACGGGGACGATGATGGGCAGCCGTCGATGAGCGCTCCCCCCGATTCGCCTTACGGCACGCGCGAGCCGCAACCCTATATCCCGCGCGACGCACAGCCCTTTCCGCAGCACCAACAGCGCCAGCCCCACCAACCGCGTCCGCCGCAGGGCAACGCGCCGCCCGATGGCGACGTCGACCGGTTGCCGTCCTTCATCACCGGCGGGCAACAGCACCAATCTCATCCGGGTCCCCACCAGGGCCAGAACGGCCGCGACAATCAGCCCGACCGTTTCCCCCTGCACCGCCGCCGCCGCCGACATCGCGGCCCGCGGCCGGACATGCAGGGTGGCGGCGGTGACGGGGGAGACGGACCTTCCACGCGCGACGAGTAATCGCGCCGCTCACGCGCGAGACGAGAACCGCAGCTTCTGCGAGCGATCGGAACGCGTTTTCGTCACCGCAGCGCGTGCCGGCTCGAACCCAGCAACGACGGCTACCCACCGGGTGAAGGTACGAGCGCAGGCTCCAGCGCGGGCACCAACCGCGCGCGCTGGCGGCGGGCGGGAACGGCACGATAGACCTGCTTCGTCGCCTCGACGATGTGCACGCCCGCGAACGGCGTAGCGACCGCCGAGCCCGCACGCTCCCAGGCGACGGCCGAGCGCAAAAACCAGCCGCGCGCGACCGGCGGTACATGCAGCGCGTCTCCCCAGCCCGTCGGCGTGAACCAGGCCTCGCGCAGCAGATGCGTGATCTGCGAGCGCGAATAGGGCCGGCCGTGGCCGAACGGTGTCGTATCGAGCCGCGCCCATACCCCGCGCCGGTTCGGGACCACGATCAGCAGGCGCCCGCCCCCGGCCAGCACCCGCCAGACTTCGCGCAGCAGCACGATCGGATCGCGCGCCATTTCGAGCGCATGCACCAGCAGCACCCGATCGACGGCGGAATCGGTGAGCGGCAGCTCGAGTTCATCGACGAGGGCGGCAAGCCCGGGCCGGTCGGTCGGCCATTTCACCACCCCCTGGACCGCCGGCATGAAGGCAAGGCAGCGCTCGGCCTCTTCCCGAAACAGGCCCAAATACGGCGTGGGATAGCCGACCCCGACCACGCGCATGCCGCGGGTGTCGGCAAAGCGCGCGCGGATACCGCG
>DATFQX010000361.1:0-6562 GCA_035263865.1 Xanthobacteraceae bacterium | reverse complement strand
TCAGCGTCGATCGCGCGTTCGGTTGCCGCCGGATCTTCCAGATACTCGGTGAAGCGAGACGGTGCGTGGATCCACAGCTCGCCGGACGCGCCGGGCGGCAGGGTGTCCCCGGTTTGAGGATCGCGTACCGCAAGCCGTGCCTGACTGCTCACGGGCACGCCGCCTCCGAGCAGGCGGTTCTTGCCCTCCGCGACCGCGAACAGTGCTTGCACTTCTGAACTGCCGTAGAGCCCATGGGGCTGCATGCCCAATGCCTCCGCGGCCGCGATCGAGGCCGCCGCGGTGGAATGAAACGCCGCAAATCCGGAGAAGCGCACCGAGTCGAGACGGCATCCGACGGACGCAGCAGCAATGCGGCCGAACATATCGTCGCCGCCGATCACGTGGGTGACCCGGTGCTGACGGATCAACCTGACCGCCGCCTCACCGTCGAATTGTGCGAGACATACGACATGAGCGCCGCCAGCAATAGCGGCCATCGCCGCAGCGTTGCCGAAGGTGCCGCAGAACGGTACCGTCCCGAGCAGCGCCGCATCCGCTGCATCCAGTCCGATACGGCGGGCGACGTCTGTGGCGTGCCCCGCGATAGCTTGCTGGTCGTGCACGACTAGTTTCGGGCCGCCGGTGGTACCCGAGGTCGTGAATGTGAGGCAGGGCGTTTCGCCGGTCGCCTCGTCCGGCCCGGCGTCGGCTGCGGGACCCTCCAGCGACAACACCGGCAGGCCAGCGAGCTGCGTCACGCTGGGCGAAACCTTGAGCCCGAGCACGCAGCGCAGCGCAGCGCGATCCTGCGCAGGCAGGGCAGCGAAAATCGCGGGGAAGTCGACGGGCGGGAATCCCCATTCCGTTAGCACAGCGACTGGGCGGGACCGGCGCAGGAGGTTCCCAACCTCCGCCAGGCGAAAGCGCGTGTTGATGTGGATGGCAAGCGCGCCGAGCCGAGCGCAGGCAAAGATTGCGGCGAGATAGCCCGCCCCGTTCGGCAGCCACAGCGCGACCCGAGCACCTGGGCCCACGCCCGCTCTGCGCAGGCCTGCGGCTACGCACAACACACGGTTTTGGAAAGCACGGCGGTCCAGCGTGCCCGCGGAGTCGGTCACCGCTGGTCCAGACGGGTCGAGCTCAGACCACGCCATTAACGCGCCCAGCGTGCGCGGATATTCAGGTCCATATGTTTTCCGCATCAGAACAGATTCCCCATCGACCAGCGATCGGCTCTCAGAATCTTTTGGCAAACGTCTTTTCATTGCTGACATACGTCAAGCGCTAGCCAGGTAACGCGGCCGCGCGGTGCGGGGCTCGGGTAGCGTATCAGGACTTGAAATCAAGCCTTTGGGGTGCCGCGCACATAGAGCCACAACCGGCCCTGACCGGCCTATCATAGGGCGGATTGAAATCCCGCAGCGCAGCAGTCTCTTGCCGTGCCCAAGTGTGCTATTTTTCGGTCGGAAGCACGGGAGGCACTGGGCAGTGAAACGCCGCGAGTTCATCACGCTTCTCGGCGCGGCGGCCGCGGGGCCGCTCGCGGCGCGGGCGCAGCAGGCGCCGATGCCGGTGGTTGGCTTCGTCAACGGTCGGTCTCCCGAGGAATCCGCGCGCCTTGGGGCTGCATTTCGTAAAGGCCTCAATAAAACTGGCTACATCGAGGGCCAGAACGTGATGGTCGTATTACTGGCTGGAGGGCCAATACAATCGCTTACCGTCACTCATGACTGATCTTGTCGGCAGACGCGTGGCCGTGATCGCCTCGCTCATCAACGCTGCTGCGGTTGCCGCCAAAGCTGCGACCACGACGACCCCGATTGTCTTTCTCGTAGCCGAAGACCCCGTCAAGTTGGGGCTGGTCGCCAACCTTGCTCGGCCGGGCGGCAATGCGACCGGTGTCAATATTTTCTTCGCTGAACCTGTGGCCAAGCGGCTGGGGCTCTTGCACGACTTAGCGCCCAAAGCGGTTCGAGTTGCCGTGCTGGGTCAATCCGGCCAATACGACGAATGCCGAGGCCACGCTGCGAAAGATACCGGAAGCTGCACGCGGCCTCGGATTGCAAATTCAGGTCATCAATGCCAGCACCAGCCGCGAGATCGATGTGGCCTTCGCCACCCTCGTGCGCGACCGGTCGAGGCACTCTTCGTAGCTCCCGACTCCTTCTTCGTCAGCCGGCGCGTCCAGCTTGCAACGCTCGCGGCGCGCCACGCAATTCCGGCGACCTATCCCTCTCATGAGGTTGTCGAAGTCGGCGGGCTGATGAGCTATGGGACAGATATTGTGGACATGTATCGTGAGGCTGGCGTCTACACCGGTCAAATCCTCAAGGGCGCGAAGCCCGCAGACCTTCCGGTCTTGCAGTCGACAAAATTCGAGTTTGTCATCAACCTGCAAACGGCCAGAGCGCTGGGCATCGAGGTGCCCAAATCTCTGCAGTTGCTGGCCGACGAGGTGATCGAGTGAGACGGCGCACCTTCATCACGCTTCTCAGCGGTGCGGCGGTGCGGCCGGTCGCGGGTAGCAGCTAATAGGGAGGATGGTAAAGATGCACTCTATTGCGCTCGGCATCGTTGTTGCCGCCACCATGTTCGCGTCCACTGCAGTCGCGCAGACACGCCTCGTCACCGAAGAGATGATGGTGAAATCGCCCGATCCGGGGATTGAGATCTACGTGCGCAACAAGCGCCCGGCAGACATGGCCACGTTCCGTCCCGAGCGCACGGTACTCTACGTGCATGGTGCAACCTATCCCGCCAGCACGGCCTTCGATCTTCAGCTCGGGGGAATGTCGTGGATGGACTACATCGCCGCGCGCGGGTACGACGTTTATCTTCTCGATCTGCGCGGCTATGGCAAATCCACACGACCGAAGGAAATGTCGGAAGATCCCACGAAAAGCCCGCCAATCGTGCGTGGCGACACTGCGGTGAAGGATATTGGCACCGTCGTTGATTTCGTCCTCGCGCGACGCAATATCCCACGCCTCAATCTCATCGGCTGGTCGTGGGGCACTGTCACGATGTCGACATACACCACGCAGAACCCCGGCAAGGTGGAGCGCCTCGTACTGTACGCGCCCGGATGGATCCGGCAGACGGCGTCGCTCGTGCAGGCCGGACCTGGTCCGCTTGGCGCCTATCGCAAGGTCACACGCGAGCAGGCTTTGCAGCGCTGGATGACCGGCGTGCCTGACGACAAGAAGGCAACCCTCATTCCTGCCGGATGGTTCGACGCCTGGGCGGATCCGACTTGGGCGACCGATTCCGAAGGTGCGAAGGCAAACCCGCCCTATATCCGCGCACCAAACGGCGTGATTCAAGACAGCCAAGATTACTGGGCCGCCGGAAAAGCGTATTACGATCCCGCCAAGATCACTGTCCCGACGTTGCTCGTGCAGGCCGAATGGGATCGCGATCTTCCACCCTATATGGCGCAGACACTGTTTCCGTTGCTCGTGAACTCGCCGGGCAAGCGATACGTGATGCTCGCGGAAGGCACGCACACGATCATCATGGAGAAGAATCGACTTCAACTGTTCGAGGCTGTTCAAGCCTTCCTGGATGAGGCAGGTCGGTCCTAGACTTCGTAAGTGTGTCCCTGGCCGGGGACGGGATAAATGCAATTCGATCAATTGAAACGGCGCGAGTTCATCACGCTGCTCGGCGGCGCGGCGGCGGCTTGGCCGCTCGCGGCGCGGGCGCAGCAGGGTTCCTCCGCCCCATCCAAAAAATGTAGTGCCAAGCCGCCGTCGCGGCGCAAATCGCCTTTCCCTATCAATCAGTTGGAAAACCGAACTGTTGAAGATGTTAGACCGGCCGGTCGCCTTTGATCGTCACCCGGCGGCCGGAGCGCGTCTGTGGGTAATAGTCCCAGATTGCGAGATGCTGGACGCTGCGGTTGTCCCAGAAGGCGACCGAATGAGGCTGCCAGCGGAACCGGACCTGGAATTCCTCGCGCGTGCTGTGCTCGCACAGATAGTTCAGGATCGCACGGCTCTCCTCCGCAGCAAGCCCATCGATATGGGTGGTGAAGTGGCCATTGACGAACAGCGCCTTGCGCTTCGTTATCGGATGCGTGCGCACGATCGGGTGCGACGCCTTCGGGAAGACCTTGCCCTTGTCATCGCGCCCCACCAGCACATTGGTCCGGCGATAGACGTGATCGCCGGAGTGCGTGGCGGTCAATCCTTCGAGATAGACCTTCATGCGCGGAGACAAGGCGTCATAGGCCGCCGTCTGGCTGGCGAACAGGGTATCGCCGCCGCAGGGGGGCACCGTGTGGAGATAGAGGATGCTGCCGAGCGGAGGCTCCTCGTCACAGGAGACATCGGAGTGCCAATACTCGCCGCTGACACGCTTGGAGTTCGCGTCAGCATGGATGGGCAGGACCTCGGGATGCCCTTCGGGCCCCGGCGTGTTCGGGTGGATGTGCAATTCACCGAAATATCGGCCGAACCTCTTATGGGATTCTACGTCGAGCGGTTGATCGCGGAAAAACAGCACTTGGTGCTCCGTGAAAGCCTGATGCAGCTCCTCGACCTGGCGGTTGCTGAGCGGCTTGGCCAGCGTGACGCCCTCGACATAGGCGCCGATGCGAGGCGTAACCGGCGTGATACCGATGGTTCCATAGCTCATGGCATGACCTTTGATGGCGCGGGGGACGCGGATGGCGAAGGACCGATCGACCCCATTTGCGGTTGCACGATGGCCGCTTCCAAAGTTACGCCGTGTGATCCACTAACTCAACATGCTTCATCTCCCGCGCGCACAGTGCACTGAGCTATCGGCGATGTCGATCAGTCCAGCTTTGCGCCGGAGAATTTCACCACCTTGGCCCACTTCTCGGTCTCTTCCACAATGAGCTTTCCGAAGTCGCTGGGTGAGCCTGTCAGCGCGATGCCGCCGAGGTCGGCAAGCCGCGCCTTCATCTTGGGGTCGGCGACGCCGGCATCGATCTCCTTGTTGAGCTTGTCGATGATCTCGACCGGCGTGTTCCTGGGTGCGCCGACGCCAAACCAGCCGCTAGCCTCGTAGCCCGGTACGAATTCGGCCACGGCCGGGATGTCCGGTAGCGCATCCAAGCGCCGCTCGATGGTCACCGCCAGCGCGCGCAGTTTGCCGGTTGTGACGTATTCGAGCGTCGATGCCGTGGTGCCGAAGTAAAGCTGGACTTGTCCGCTCAGCAAGTCGGTCATCACCGCCGCCGCGCTGCGATACGGCACATGCACCATATTGGTGCCGGTCATCGCCTTGAACAGCTCGCCGTTGACATGCGGCGTGCTGCCGCTGCCGGGCGACGCCATATTGATTTTGCCGGGATTGGCCTTGGCATAGGCAATGAACTCGGGAAGCGTCTTGGCAGGAACCGAAGGATTCACCACCATGATATAGGGGAACCGCACGATGGGTGCGATCGGTGCGATATCGCGGACGAAATTGAAATTGAGCTTGTCGTAAAGCGTTGCGTTGATCGCACTCGGCGCGCCGAAGAGGCCAAGCGTATAGCCGTCGGGAGCCGCGCGCACGACCGCCTCGGTGCCAACATTGCTGCCGGCACCCGGGCGATTTTCGATGACGAATTGCTGAGCCAGCCGCTCCGACAACCATTGCCCGATGAGCCGCGCAGTAATGTCCGTCGCGCCGGCTGGTCCGAACGGCACGATCAAGCGCACCGGCCGAGATGGATAGGCTTGTGCCCTTGCCAAGCCCGATGCCGCCGGAAGTGACGCAGCACCCGCTGCCAGATGCAGAAATTTGCGGCGGGGAAGTTTCACGGCGTTGCCTCTCTGGTCTTCGCAATGTCGCGCGCGCAATCGAGCGCGGACACGCGATGCGAACAGACGGCAAAATTGAACGTCTGAGTGAGATGCCTGCCGACAGCATCGCCGCTGCCACCACAAAAACAAAATAGGACCTCGGCACGTCCCGCTGGCAGCTCTGCGGCAAGGCTACATCACTTTCGCAAGCACACGGAAGGGGACCATGGCAGGTCTTGGCACCTCGCGTCGTTCCGCCGCTGCGCATCATCATGTCGGCAATCGGAGCAGAACCGGCCATGCGCCACTACCTAGCGCTGGTCGACGGCGGCGCTACTGACCCAACTGGGACATGAGTGGGATCGAAATCCCGCAACGCGGTAGGTCTGCTGCACCACCAGGTGTGCTATCCTTTCGGTCGGAAGCACGGGAGACATTGGGTAGTGAAACGCCGCGAGTTCATCACGCTTCTCGGCGGCGCGGCAGCCGCCTGGCCGTTCGCGGCGCGCGCGCAGGAAGCTCGCAAGGTGCCGACGATCGGGCTTGTAGGCTCGAACGCGGCAGCCTGGAGCCGATGGACGGCAGCCTTCGCGGCGCGATTGCCGACCTCACGGAGATCGCATGCGTATTGCGCAGATATCCCCGCTCACCGAAGCTGTTCCTCCCAAGCTGTATGGTGGTACCGAACGTGTGATCTCTTGGCTGACTGAGGAGCTCGTCTCGCTGGGTCACGATGTCACGCTGTTTGCCAGCGGCGATTCCTGCACCTCGGCGCGGCTGGAGGCGATCTGGCCGCGCGCGCTGCGCCTCGACAGTTCAAT
>DATFQX010000360.1:0-12574 GCA_035263865.1 Xanthobacteraceae bacterium | reverse complement strand
GTGTTCTACGAGATGATCCTCGCCGGGATCGCCGCCTGTTTGTGACGGTTGCCGGAGGCGGAGGCATTCCGAGATGAGCGCGCGCAAAAGCCGCATTCTTATGATGGCCACGGCCTTTCTCGCTGGCTTGGCGCTATGCTTCGGCGTTGTGCTGATCGTGGCCGGGCGCCTCTCGTCGCCCGTTGCGCAGGTCGCCGCCGTTGGCGGGCCTTTCAAGCTGACCGATCAGAATGGGCAGGTGGTCACCGATCAAGACTTAAAAGGTCACCCATTCCTGGTGTTCTTCGGCTTTACTAATTGTCCGGACGTGTGTCCCACGACGTTATTTGAGGTCTCGGAGGTCCTGCGTGCGCTCGGCCCCGATGCCGACCGCACACGCGCGCTCTTCATCACCGTCGATCCGGAGCGCGATACGCCCGCGGCCATGAAGGACTATCTCTCAAGTTTCGATTCGCATCTTTCCGGTCTGACCGGCGAGCCTGCCGAGATCGCGGCAGTCGCCAAGGCCTACCGCGTCTATTTCAAGAAAGTCCCCCTGGAGCAGGGCTACACGATGGACCACACGGCCCTTGTCTATCTCATGGACAAGACGGGCCGTTTCGTCTCGCCCTTCAATCTCAAGCGACCGACTGATGCCGCGGCCGCCGATTTGCGCCGCTATTTGTGAAACCCGTGCCGGCAAGCCGTTTCCGCGTCCTTATTACGAACCCGATCATCGCCACTGATCCGCCTTAAGCAACGGTCTATAAATCAGGCGTTCGAGCGGTGCGTGCTGCGCCAGATAGCTGAAGAGGTTGCCCGTGCCGGGACATTCCTTGCGAGGCCTTGTCAGCCGATTGGCCGTTTGTCTCCTGCTGATGGTGCCGTTCTTGGGCGCACGAGAGGCAGCGCCGGCGGGCGGGGAGCCTTCCGTGCGCGTGCCCGGCTTCTGGGATCCGCGCCGCCGGCCGGAAAAACCTGATCTGTCGCGCATCAGCGTGATCCGGTTTCTTACGGAGACCGACTATCCGCCGTTCAATTACGCGGGGCCGGACGGCAATCCGCAGGGTTTCAACGTCGATCTGGCGCGCATGCTGTGCGAGGAGCTCAAACTCGCCTGCACGATCCAGATGCGCCGGTTCGAGACGCTCATTCCGGCGCTCAACGGCAACCAGGGGGATGCCGCCATCGCATCGATCGCGGCGACGGTGGAGATGCGCACGAGGATCGATTTTAGCGATTCCTACTACCGCACGCCGGGGCGTTTCGTGGTGAAGCGGGATTCAGCCATAGAAGATCCGTTGCCTGAGCGGCTCGAGGGCAAGAAGGTCGCGGTGGCCGCCGGCACCGCGCACGAGGCCTATCTTAAGGCTCTGTTTACCGAGGCCGAGGTTCGCCCCTATCCGAGCGCCGACGCAGCGCGGCTCGCCTTGCGGCGCGGCGAAGTCGATCTCCTGTTCGGCGATGCAGTCACGCTCGCCTTCTGGCTCAATGGAACCGATTCCGAAAATTGCTGTGCTTTTCGCGGTGGTCCCTACATCGACAGCCGCTATTTCGGCGAAGGCGTGGGAATCGCGGTGAAGAAGGGTAACGATACGATGCGCTTGGCACTCAATTGGGCTTTATTCCGAGTCTGGGAGCAGGGTCGTTTCACGGATTTGTGGTTGCGCTATTTTCCGATCAGCCCGTTTTGATATGACGCCGAGAGGCGAGGAATTCCGCGCAATTTTAGCGAACAGGGCAACGATATCGAAGCGCGTCGATGATTGACTCGCGGCCGTGGGCTCATGCCTGGCGGAGTTCTGGACCATGCGAGTGCTTCTTGCGCGTTTCGTGCGCGAGGACAGCGGTGCGACGGCGATCGGGTACGCGCTGATCGCGGGCGGGATGTCGGTCGCCATCATCGCCGCTCTTTCGGGGCTTGGCTCGAAGTTTAGCATGGCACTCACGATCGTGCGCGCGGCGCTCGAATGAGTAAGGTCGCGGGTCGCAGTGCGACTTCACGGCTTACGCAAGTCGGATTCAAGTCAGGGCTCAAATTTCGCGGGTGTGAAAGGCTGCCGGTGTTTTGACGGCGGCCGGGGTGGTAGTGTCCGCGGCCGGAGAGCCATTGATGTCTACACTTGAGGTCACGGCACTACGCGAGATCGCCGAAAGCTCGAATGCCTGGCCGTTCCAGGAAGCGCGCAAGACCCTCGCGCGGTTGAAAAAGCGGGGCAAGGACGAGGTGGTGTTCGAGACCGGCTACGGCCCCTCGGGCCTGCCGCACATCGGCACCTTCGGCGAGGTCGTGCGCACCACGATGGTGCGCCATGCCTTTCGCGTGCTCACCGATGACAACATCAAGACTCGCCTGATTGCCTTTTCCGACGATATGGATGGCCTGCGCAAGGTGCCGGACAATGTCCCGAATCGGGACATGATGGCGCAGCATCTGGGCAAACCACTCTCCCGCGTGCCCGACCCGTTCTCGAGCGAATATCCGTCATTCGCCGCGGCCAACAATGCGCGGCTGCGCGCATTCCTCGATCAGTTCGGCTTTGACTATGAGTTTCTTTCTTCGACGGACTGTTACACGTCGGGCCAATTCGATGCCACGCTTCTGCGGGTTCTCGAACGCTTTGAAACGATCATGGAAATCATGCTGCCGTCGCTGCGTGAGGAGCGCGCGCAAACATATTCGCCGTTCCTACCGATCTCCCCACGCACCGGGATCGTGTTGCAAGTTCCGATCCTGGCGCACGACGCCAAGGCGGGCACGATCACCTATGAGGATCCGGATACGAAGGAACGCGTGACGACGCTCGTAACCGGAGGCCGAACAAAGCTGCAATGGAAGCCCGATTGGGCGATGCGCTGGGTTGCGCTGGGCGTCGATTACGAGATGGCGGGGAAGGATTTGATCGACTCCGTCAAACTTTCCGGCAAGGTCTGCCGCGCGCTGGGTGGCAGCGCCCCGGAGGGCTTCAATTACGAGCTTTTCCTCGACGAGAAGGGACAGAAAATCTCAAAGTCAAAGGGCAACGGATTAACCATCGAGGAATGGCTGCGCTACGCGCCGCCGGAGTCGCTGTCGCTGTTCATGTATCGTGAGCCCAAGGCTGCAAAGCGCCTTTACTTCGATGTGATTCCGCGTCACGTGGACGAGTATCAGCAGTTTCTGGAAGCGTACGAGCGTCAGGACCCCAGGCAGCGTCTGGCCAACCCGGTTTGGCACATCCATTCCGGCAAGCCGCCCAAGCCGGACATGCCGATCTCGTTCTCCATGCTGCTCACGCTGGTCGCGTCCTCGAACGCGGAGAATGCCGAGACGCTGTGGGGCTTCATTGGCCGCTATCGGCCAGGGGTGACGCCGCAGACGCATCCCAAATTCGACGCGCTGGTGCGATATGCCATCCACTATTTTCGCGATTTCGTGCTGCCGCAGAAGAGATTCCGCGAACCGACAGAGGGTGAGCGCGCTGCGCTCCTCGACCTGCGTGAGGCGCTCTCACAGCTCCCCGCGGAGGCCACTGCCGAACAGATTCAGCAGGTGGTTTACGAAGTGGGCCGACGCGAGCCGTTCCTGGACAAAAGCGGGAAGGTCAAGAGCAAAGATGGAAAGCCAGGCGTTACGCTCGATTGGTTCAACATGCTTTATCAAGTGCTGCTCGGCCAGGAGAAGGGCCCGCGATTTGGCTCCTTCGTGGCGTTGTATGGCCTCAACAATACGATCGAGATGATCGACGGGGCGCTGGCGAGATCGGCATAATCGTTCGGCAATGACCCCCTCCGTCGTCGCTCTGATCGGCGCCACCATCGTATTTACGTCGTTTCTCTCCGGCGTCTTCGGCATGGCCGGGGGCATGATCCTGCTCGGCGTTCTGCTCAACTATTTCGACGTCGCGACGGGCATGATTCTGTTCTCGATCATCCAGCTATTCGCCAACGGCTGGCGGGTCGTGCAGTGGCGCAGTTATGTGCTGTGGCCGATTTTCGGCTGGTATCTGGTAGGCGCGGCCATCTCGTTCCTGGCTATGTGGATGATTGCCTTCGTTCCGGACAAGGCGACCGTCTATCTCGCGCTCGGTTTGATGCCGTTTGCGATCGAGGCTCTGCCGGCGGCGATGCTCCCCAACATCGAGTGGCGCGGCGTGCCGTTCGTCACCGGCGTCGCAACGACGATCGTCCAGATCCTGGCCGGGGTCGGCGGGCTCTTTCTCGATATCTTCTTCCAGAAGAGTATGCTCGATCGTAAGACGACCAACGCGACCAAAGCCGTCGCACAGTCGTTCAGCCATGTCGCGCGCGTGTTCTATTTCGGTTCGCTCGCCGGCGTGGGAGATGTTCCGCTGTGGATGATCGGACCGGCGATCTTGTTAGCGATCGCAGGCACCTCGCTTGCGCCCTTTGTGCTCGAGCGGATGACCGATCACGGATTTCGACAGTGGACGCGCGCGATCATCCTCACGATCAGCGCGGTCTATCTGGTCCGTGCCGGCTGGCTGTTCTGGTTTGGCTGAGGCGAAGACTTCCGTGTGTCCTGCGCGCAAGCAGTGCGAAATGGCTACGTCGCGGCCGTAAGCGCCGGCTGATGCTTCAGCTGAACATCTCCATTTTGCCGTCGAGCGCCATCAGGCCGGTCTCCACGCCGAGCTGCGGGTGGCGCTGTGCGACTTCTTTGCGGAATTGCGCCAGCGGCGCCCTGTGGGTTTCGGTCTCCACTTGCGGATTCGCGACCTTGGCTTCGCCATAGGCGATCTTGGCAGCGCCGCAATCGCGATGATCGATGGCGATCACCTTTTTGATTCGATGCAATTGGATTGTCGTGGCGAGATTGTCCCAAAATGCCTTGTGCCAATCCTTGAATGCCGGCGCGACGACGCCGATCGCCGCACCTGCGATGACGAACTGGCTGAATTTTCCGGTCAAATTCTGCTCGACGGTGTATCTGTGCACGGGCTCCTGCATGCGAGGGTCAATGCAGGCGAGAACCATCGCCTCGTAATTGCCTTCGGCCGAGAGCACGAGCTGTGGCGCGAAGGTGAGGGTGGCGCCGCCGACTGCCAGGGCGCGGACGAAGTGCCGGCGGTCGAATCTCCCAAGAGTGCTGCAGCACGCACATGACGCCTCATGCAATGGTTTCATGGTCCCTCACCTTCGCGATGACGCCACGCAAACGGAGCTTGCGGATGGCGTTGTCCACGTGCACATGAATCATACAAGCGGGTAATATCACAGCGGATCACTCCTATCGCAACCCTCAAGGCGCAGCAGGCGGCATCTGACTGGGGCCATGCTCACTGGCTTGTCCGTGCGCGGGCAATCCACAGCGCGCGCGCCGACATTTGCGCATTTACGGGGATTGTGCCCTCTGGCCGGCGACCAAGGCGATCTCAAGTCCGCCTATCGGAAAACGCGATAGGCAGGCGGAAGGCGCGAGCTGTGGGAAGCACGATTTACAAGATCTGTGACGAGACGCTTTGGCGGGAGGCGGAGCATGAGGGGGTCTTCCGTGGTGCTGGCATCGATGCCCGTGATGGCTTCATTCATTTCTCCTCCGCTGCGCAGGTGCGTGCCACCGCAGCCAATCATTTCGCCGGCCTGCAAAATCTGCTGCTGATCGCGGTCGATGCCGGTGCGCTCGGCGCCGCGCTCAAGTGGGAGGTCTCGCGCGGCGGCGATCTTTTCCCGCATCTTTACGGAGAGTTGCCGGTTGCCGCGGTGCTGTGGGCCAAGCCGCTGCGACTCGGGATCGATCGGCGGCACATCTTTCCGGAGCTGCTGCCGTGATTGGTCTCCTCGAGTCCCTCGCGCGGCCGCTGCTGCGCATGCTCGATCCAGAGGACGCGCATCGGCTCGCCATCCAGGCGTTGAAAGTCCCGCCATTCGTGAAGCTAGTGGCGGATGATCCACGGCTTGCCGTGCGAGCGTTCGGGCTCGACTTTCCCAATCCAGTCGGTATGGCAGCGGGCTTCGACAAGCATGGTCAGGTGCCTGACGCGCTCCTCAAGCTGGGCTTCGGCTTCGTCGAGGTCGGCACCGTCACACCTTTGCCACAGTCGGGCAATCCTCGCCCCCGTCTCTTTCGTCTTCACGGTGACGAGGCCGTGATCAACCGGCTGGGCTTCAACAGCGATGGTGCCGACGCCGTGCAGCGTCGCCTCGCCGCGCGTCTTAAGAACGGCGGCATTGTCGGCCTCAACATTGGTGCCAATCGTGACAGCACCGATCGCTTTGCGGATTACGTGCGGCTGATCGAAACCTTGGTCCCGGTGGCGAGCTATTTCTCCGTCAACATTTCCTCTCCGAACACGCCGGGCCTGCGCGGACTACAACAGGTGGAAATGCTCGACAGTCTTCTGGCGCGCGTCATGGACGCACGGACCCGCGTGAGCAGAGAAGCCGGAACCATCCCCTTGCTGATCAAGATCGCGCCCGATCTGACCCTCGCCGAACTCGACGGCATCGTCAGCGCGGCGCGCAAGTACCGCATCGACGGCATGATTGTTGCCAATACCACCCTACAGCGGCC
This sequence comes from Xanthobacteraceae bacterium, assembly GCA_035263865.1. Lineage (GTDB taxonomy): Bacteria > Pseudomonadota > Alphaproteobacteria > Rhizobiales > Xanthobacteraceae > VAZQ01. The sequence continues at coordinate 6,081 of DATFQX010000360.1, read as the reverse complement.
GCCAACGTTGCGAGAGCGGCTCATCGCGAAGGAGGCAGGCGGCCTCTCCGGGCGGCCGCTGTTTGCGCTGGCGACGCGAATGCTGGCTGAAACCTATGTGCGTGTGGAAGGTGCGTTCCCGCTCGTTGGCGTGGGCGGCATCGATTCGGGCGAGGCGGCTGTGGCGAAAATCAGAGCGGGCGCGTGCTTGATCCAGCTCTACAGCGCGCTCGTCTTCCGCGGCCTGCAACTCGTCGCGACGATCAAAAGCGAACTTTCCGATACGTTGCGCCTGGGCGGATGGGCGAAAATCGACCAGCTCGTCGGGGTGGATGCGACGAAGCTAATCGCGCAAAGCTGGCCGGCCTAAGCCCCGCTTATCGCCAGCAAGGAGCCTGTGAGCGCGCACCCTTAATGGCTTTTGGCCACCCGCATGAGCCGAACGATAACCCAGATGGGCACTACCACGACGGCGCCGAGGAGGAGGTAGCGCCACAGCCAACGGAGCGCATCGAAGCCCATGTCCCACACGTGCACCACAATCCGTCTCAGGCTTTCGATGATGTTCCAGGGATCGAGCCCGAGCACCTGCAGGATCACGCCGATCAGGATCGACAGCAAGACCAGCCGGAAGATGACCGACAAAGGCGGCCCGCCAAAGAACCGGTTGATGTAGTTGTTTTCCCGCTGGATCGGCGTCGTCATGACAATATCCTATCACGTTCATTCGCGGCGGAGGGAGCCGCGCGCGCGCTCTCGATCTTCTCCAGCATCCGCGCAAGCGTTTCCAGCCGATCGGCCTCGGCCGGCCGCTTGTCCCAACGAAGTCGGCTGATGCGGGGAAAGCGCATGGCGACGCCCGATTTATGCCGCGTCGAGCGCTGCAATCCTTCAAAAGCGACTTCGAGTACCAGGCCCTGGTCGGGCTCGTGCACGACCTCGCGTACGGGGCCAAACCGCCCCACAGTGTTGCGGCGCACGAACCGGTCGATCCGAACGAGCTCCTCGTCGGTGAAACCGAAAAAGGCCTTGCCGACCGGAACCAGCGCGTCGCCCTCCTCGCCCTTAGTCCAGACCCCAAAAGTGTAATCGGAATAATAGGACGAGCGCTTGCCGTGGCCGCGTTGGGCGTACATCAAGACCGCATCGATGATGAACGGATCGCGCTTCCACTTCCACCATGGGCCCCTGGGACGGCCCGGTACATAGGGCGCGTCGCGCCGCTTGAGCATTATGCCCTCAACCGCGTCGGCATCCGCTCCCGCGCCGGCCGCGGCGGGATTTTGCCGGGCGGCGACGAGATCGTCCCACATGACGAATGCTACCAGGGGCGAGAGATCGACCCGCGGCTCGTGCAAACGAGCAATGAATTGTTCCAGCCGCGCTCGCCGTTCGACGAACGGACGCTCGCGCACGTCCGCTTCGCCATCAACGAGAAGATCGTACGCGCGCAGATGCGCGGGAAATTCCCTCAGCAGCGCTGGTGTTACGGTTTTACGGTTGAGCCGCTGCTGCAGCACGTTGAAGCTCTGTACGCGTCTCGCGCGCATGATCAGGAGTTCGCCATCGATCGCTCCCGGCAGCCGCAAAGCATCGATCAGGTCGGGAAAGCTAGCCGAAATATCCTCGCCGCTGCGCGAGTAGAGCCGTGCAATGAGTCTGCCATCCTCGCTTCGGCCGGCAACGGCCTGGACACGAATGCCATCCCATTTCCACTCGCCGATAAACTCTTTGGGGTCGAGGCCGATGAGATCGCCGTCCTCGAGCGCATGGGCGAGCATCGGGGGGCGGAAAGGAGCAGGATCACGGCTCGCCGGTTTGGCACTGCGGCTTTCCAGCCAGGAAAACAGTTCGACATAGGGCGGCCGCAGCCCGGGCCAAATCAGCTCGACCTCTTGCGGGTCTTTGTCGCCGACCGCCGCGACGGCAGTCTTGGCAAGCCGCGCGGAGACGCCGATCCGCAATCCGCCAGTCACCAGCTTGAGCAGCGCCCAGCGGCCGGTCTCGTCGAGTTGATCGAGCCAACGCGCGAGTTGCCCGGGCAGCTGCGTCTTCCCTAAGGAGGAGAGGGCGGTGATAACCGAAGATAGCAACAGCTCACTAGGCTTTGGGGAATCTTCGCCAGCCGCAGTTTCCTGCGCGCCCGAGGATGTTGAGTTACATAGCTGCGCCGATCCGCCGGGTTCCGGGCGCGGCTCCCACATGAGCGCGACGGTCTCGGAGAGATCGCCGACGTAATCGTAGGACAATTCGAACAGTATCGGATCGACCCGTTCGGAAATCAGCGCGCGGATCACGCTTGGCTTTGCGTGCTGAAAGCCCAGCGCCCCAGTGAGTGCCGCGAGGGCGAAGCCTCGCTCAGGATCGGCGGTGCTGCGGAAATAATCCGTCATCAGCCGCAGCTTGTTATTGCGGCCGGGCTCATAGGCGAGGCGATCGAGCAATTCGGCGAACCGGTTCATCACGCCTCGCCGCGATTTTCGATCGCGCCGTCCGTCTCATCTTCGTCCCCGTAGCCGACGATATCGAGCGGTCGAGCTTGTAGACCTTGGCTCGTGCTCCAGTGCACCAGCGCCTCTTCTTGGCCGTGTGTGACCCAGATGTCCGATGCTCCGGTCGCGGTAATCGTCGCAGTCAGGCCGCTCCAGTCGGCATGATCCGAAATCACCAGCGGCAATTCGACGAGATGCTGGCGCGCGCGGGCCCGCACGCGCATCCATCCGGAGGCAAAGCAAGTCACCGGATCGGGGAAACGCCGCGACCACAAATCCTTTAATGTCGAGGGAGGACAGAGCGTGATACGGCCGGCTAGCTCTGCCTTCTTGGCATCGCGTGCGAGCTCGACCCGTCCGAGGTCTATGCCGCGGCACGCATAGTAGCGGGTGATCTTCTCCATTGCGCCATGCATATAGATCGGCTGGTCGTATCTGGCCTGCCGCAGCATTGCGATCACACGCTGCGCCTTGCCGAGGGGATAGGCACCGACAAGGTGCGCCCGGTCGGGAAACAGGCGAACAGAATGGAGCAGCTTTGCGATCTCGGCCTCGGGATTGCCGTGGCGAAAGACGGGTAGTCCGAAGGTAGCCTCGGTGATGAATACATCGCACTGAACAAGTTCGAAGGCTGTGCAGGTCGGATCTGCGATGTTCTTGTAGTCGCCTGAGGCGACGACGCGCAGGCCGTTTGCCTCGACTGCGACTTGGGCCGAACCGAACACGTGGCCGGCGGGATGGAAGGTCACCCGTGCGCCCCCGAGCGTGATGGTCTCGCCGTACCGGATCGTCTGCACGGAGCCCGCAAAATTTTCGCCGTAGCGCAAGCGCATGAGGTCGAGCGTCTCGTGAGTGGCAAGCACGGCGCCATGCCCCGCACGCGCGTGATCGGAGTGGCCGTGCGTGATCACAGCTTTGTCCACCGCGCGCGTGGGGTCGATATGGAAGCCGCCAATCTTGCAGCAAATGCCGGCAGGCGTTCGCAGGAGAATATCTTCGGCACGCATGCCCTTGAGATATGATGCAAATGGCACAATGACAGAGTGGATCGCGGGGCTGATCTATTGTTCGCGGCGGGGCAGTGTCTTGCGGATTGAGCGATTTGCTCGTGCGGCCCCACAGCGACAGGTCATGTAGCGCGCGATTCCAAACGTAATGGCGGCGCGTTTAATCCCGCCGGAACACTACCGATGCGAACCAGCCGGTGACGATTGCCATCATGGCTGTGGCAAGGCCATAGAGCACGCCGTGCTCGCGTGCGGCGGCCGTGACGACCTGCTCGAAACCCGATTTGTAGACCTCGAACGGAGCAGGCGTGCGTGCGATCTGCATGCCATCGGCGAACAGCCGCACGTCCACCTCGTAGGTGCCGACCGGCACCTCGGCCGGCAATGGTATTGAGGCACGGAACAACGCCGGCGCGAGGAACGTCACGCCGTTGGATATCTCACGGTAGAGCCCCTGCTCGGTCTTGATCTTGATGAAGGCGACCCGGAACGGATCATCGCTGGCGGCGTCGGCGATATTGATGCTGGCCCGCTGCAGCAAAGGAATGTTGTCGAGGCCGAGCTGGAGTCGGCGCAGCGTTTCCGTGTTAGTGACGGCGTCAAGGGGCCGGTTTGCCAGCACGGCGAGGTAGGCGGGTACACTGTCTAGTACACGCGAGTCGGCATTCACCCACAGTCCGAGCATTCTCTCCTTGCGGAAAGTCACCATCGTTTGACGCGGGCCGGTGACGGTGACGATGATATCGTAGGCGGCGCGCCTGGGGCGGGACGCCGCATCCTGCTCGATTCCGCCGAACAGGACGAGCTCCTCGCCGACGAAATTGGAGGTGATCATCACTCGGTGATTTGATAGCGAGGCGACCAGTCGCTCACCCGCGGCGGGTAGCGCCGAGGCGATGAGCGCGGCAAAGCCAGCCAGAACGGCAGCCCCAGCCAGAACGGCAGCCAGAGAGCGGCGCCTCATATGTCACCATCCACAGCACGGACGGAATAGAAAGTTTCAGGTGGCACCACCAGATTGAGTGCAAAACGAATTCCGACCGCTAGCACGAGAAGCCCGAGCAGGAGGCGAAGCCGCTCGCCGCTCATCTTCTGGCCGGCGCGCGCGCCGAACTGCGCGCCGGTCACACCTCCAACCATCAGAAACAGGGCAAGCAGGGCGTCCACAAGGTGATTAACGGCCGCATGCATGACCGTGGCAGACGCCATGGTGACGAGCGTCAGCACCATGGACGTGCCGATCACCGTCGCGGTCGGCACCCGCAGTACATAGATCAGCATCGGCACCAGCAGAAAGCCGCCACCGATGCCCATGATTGCTCCGACAAACCCGATGATAAATCCGATCCCCCAGACCGGGATCGCCGAAACGTAGATGCGCGAGCGCTTGAAGCGTAACTTGAGCGGGAGGCCATGGATCCAGGTATGGCTGCCTGGCCTACGCAGTTCCACCGGCTTGCCTTGTCGCGCGCGAATAATGGCGCGCATGCTCTCGGCCACCATCAATGCACCGACGATGCCGAGGAGAAGGACGTATGAAACACCTATCGTGACGTCGAGCTGGCCGATTGCGCGCAGCGTGGTGAACAGCCAGACGCCAAAAGCCGTGCCGATGATGCCGCCCGCGAGCAGCATGAAGGCGAGCGCGAGATCGATCGCCCTGCGTTGCCAATAGCTGATCGCGCCGGACATGGAAGAAGCGGCTATATGACCGGTGACGCTTGCCACGGCGACCGCCGGTGAGATGCCAAGAAATATCAGCAGTGGCGTCATGAGAAATCCACCGCCGATGCCGAACATGCCGGAGATGAATCCGACGGCAAGGCCCATGGCCAGAATGACGAACACGTTGACCGGCAGGTCTGCGATCGGAAGGTAGATCTGCAAGCGTGCGGTCCTCGCCTCGAGCCTCAAACGCTGACAGGGCAATCTCCGGCGCCCTGCGAAAAGTGACGGAGTCTCGAGCCACTTGGCGGCGCGACGCCCACAAATGGCCGACTGACGAAATCGCGCTAGCGGCCGGAAGAGCCTACTTGCGCTGATCGTGGCGAAAAGACATCGCCGGCACGGCGCCCGCGAATGGCTCGGGACTCAGCGGACAGGCGAGCGCATTCTACCTCTGTGGATCGTGCACGCCACGCCTCGGTTCATTTTTATTGTGCACGACGCGAGGCGGCAAGTTCGAGGTCGGGGCTGGTGCCCGATGGCGCGGGCCCGGAGTTCGATCGAGCCGCCGGGCCGCCACTGGTCAGCCCGGACGATGGCCCGACCTTTCCTGTCGCGTCAGGTTCAAGCGCCGACCCTGGAATGAAGGCATCGATTTCAGGCGCGGCGACGGTTCCACCGTCGACGCCCGAGAAAGCGGGAGAACCGGTGCCAGTGGCGCGGCGAGAGCAGGCTCGCCGACAGTGGCCGGTCCTTGACCGTATTGCAGGGTCTTGCGATCGCGGCCGGCTTTTGGGTACTCCCGACTGCTGATGGTGGGAGCTTCAATTCCGGCGCGTATCGTTTTCGGCGCTCGACCGCAAGCCGTCGGTGGAACTGATGATTTACCGGCCGTCATCGTCAAGAGAAATGATGACAGGCTGGTGTAGTGGGCTCTC
>DATFQX010000359.1:0-27756 GCA_035263865.1 Xanthobacteraceae bacterium | reverse complement strand
TTTGAACTTCCTGGAATAGCGAGCGAAATGGGTCTTCTGCACGTCCGAAGATTTTCGCAGGCGCCCGCGCGCGAGCCCGACACCACGATCTTGAAGGAGCCGGGTGCGCGGTCGTACGAGTGAGGTTGCGGACGATGTATTCGCGACCCTGGACTCTTCCGCCAGGCAACCAACGAAACAGCATTCGCATCAGTAGCGGGAGCGCCGCTTGGTTTATCGCTTCAAAGTCAATCCGCGTTGTGGTAGGGCAGGAAGGCGAATTGCGAGCACTCGAAGTCGCATTCCGCGCCCCGTGCCGTGCACCTCCGCGGCCGGGGCGGATCATTTTATTGGGCATGTCAATCCGCCTCCGCCATGGCCTTGGGTCCTCACCTGGACGCAAGAGGACTCCCATATGACTCAGCCGGTCGGTGACTTTCGAACGCGCTTCTTTCGTTGCTCGCCTTTGTCACCACCGACAAGTGACGGGTTGTCGAGGCGTGCCAGCCACATTTCGTAATTGCCCCTGGAGAGCCCCAGCGTGCGCGCCAGCGGGTCGGGCGTGCTGCGGGCGTCCCTGCGAAGACGCTGATATTTCTGCCACAGCGCCGTCCGGCGTGCATGTTGCCTGGCTCTTCCGGCTGGTCTCTGCCATGCCATTCTCTCCCGGTGAAGGAAAACTTTTGAATCTGCAATGTAATTGATTGCCGCTCGTTCGCTGTCACCCTGTGCAACGAGCGCCATGACTCCGCAAAGTAATATCCGTTCGTCGCGTAGCGTCCAGGAGGCAGCGTTTGAGCGGACGGAACGCCGATGGTGAACGAGTCTTCCCACGTTGTGGTGAAGCTACGCTAAATCGAGAAAGGCGTTTCGACAGATATTTGGGTCGTTAGGATCGCATCCCAATGCCTGGAGCAGTTTCGCGACCTGAGCGCGACAGTGTTTGTTATATGTCTCCCTCACGGATTCATCGAGGCTTGACTCATCCAATGAAGCTTTGCGTGCGTCGGCCAACAGCTTCCGCGTGTCGTATGGCTCGAAGTAAGGAAGCTTTCGTCGCTTAGCTTTGATGGCTTCCGCTGACGGCATAAGTATTGGCTGACCCGCACGAGCAGACCTGCGCTGCTCTGCACTCTGTTTCATCGCCATGATAACCGCCTTCATCGTGATGCTTGCCACGACCCGACCCGGCCCTCTGACGGCTCAAGATGGTGACAAGGTATATCGTGCGCTCATACGGATTTGAAAGTTACCAACTGCTTGATATCCACATTAGTTCAGTCGCGCCCGTTAGGACGCCGATGGGTTTGGCAATTACCGCTTTAACAACAATGCCACGTTCGGTCGCATATCCGCCTGGTTCTTGGCCACGACGAATGGGGTGCAGAGTTGGCTGCCGGCTATTGCGGCGAGACCACGGTTGAGGCTTTCATTAAGCGGGTGGGTAAGGAATACCCCCGGCCGAGGATAAATGAGGGGCGAAGAAAGCTGTGGCTTCGGGACGATCTCGACGAAGCAATACTACCGGACGAGATGCGCCGCGACCGGGACGTGGCAGAGGATTTGTGATGTTCAGCAAACCCCTGCCCCGTTTCGTCATCGCAAAGAGGCTGACCACTGGCGCCACCGCTCGCTGGGCTGCACGATTCCGAATGAGCCGTTAGGGACGGACTACAACACCGCCTGCGGTGAAAACGGAGATGCTGGCAGAGCCGCGGCCCTGAATCCGCTCTTCGACGAGTGGAACACGAAGCGCAAGGGCGGCCAGGTCACTGCTGGATGTATTGTCGCCTACGGAACGGTAGATTGGCTCTTCCGCGAGTACAAGCAAAGCAAGGCTTACCTTGAAAAAGTCGCTCCGCGGTCCAGGCCCGACTACGAGCGCACCATGCTGTTGGTCAGCGACATCATAACTAAGAAAGGCGATCGGATTGGTGACCGGAAGATACGAGCCATTACCCCGGTAGCGCGGACAGAATCTATGACATCATCTGCCAAGGGCCGCGCGGCTTGAGACCCCGCCAAGGTGAGAAGGCTATAGCTCTTTGCCGGCGCGCTTGGCGCGTCGTCCATCGGCTGTATCCAAGCCAATTTGATCGGGACGTGCCAAATCCCTGGGAAGGCGTCACCAAGCACCGGCGCACCAAAGGAGTGAAGCCCGCTGCAACGCGCGATCAGGTCTACAGGGAGGTCGCCGCCGTCATCTGCTTCGAATGGCTCCAGCGTCCGGAGAATGTCTTGGCAGGCTATTTGCGTTGGACCGACTACCGCAGCAAGGAGTGGCCGAACGCGATCAAGATCGAGCACCACAAGACGGGCGCGGTGGTTTGGCACCCGCTGGAGGAAGAAACCGAAGCTGGCGTTGCAAAATTTTACGAGGATGCAGAGGCGATACTTGCAGGGCTTCCGCGCCGCGGCGTGCCTATGATCTTAAGGGAGGTTCAAGACGGCGTCACGAAGCCGTTCTCGTCAGCGGAATGCAGAAAATCGTCCATACGATGCGTGACAAGCTAGGACTTCCTACAACGTTCACACTCGACGCTTGCCGCCATGGCGGCATGACCGAATTGGAGGAAGCTGAGCTGACCGATGGTCAAGGTCGCGCTCTTTCCGCGCACAAAAGTCAGCAAGCCTACGCGGGCTACGCAACGCGCACGATCAAGCGCGCGCTCGCGGCGACCCGCAAGCGGCATGCTCATGCGCTGGCGAACGTGGTAAGAACAAACATTCAGAATGAGCCGCGGAATGATATTCAGAATGGCGAGCTAGAAAAAAATAAGAACGCCAGTAACTAACTGGGGCGAGACGGAAAATCCTGGCTGGGGCGGGAGGACTCGAACCTCCGAATGGCGGAATCAAAATCCGCTGCCTTACCACTTGGCTACGCCCCATCAGCCGCCTTAATGCGCCGCCGCGCGCGCGGACCATAGCGGCCGCAACGTTGACGATCAACGGCGGCCTCCACCGGCGCACGTGCCGTTGACCCGCGCATGGCCAGGGTTAGATTAGCTTTCAAGTCACCTCGGTGCGGACGGCGGCCTGCGCTCCGCACAGGTGGGCGCGCTCGGCCGCGAAGACAAGCATCCCCATCGGGAAAGCAACATGACCTACCGGGCGCCGGTTGCAGATATTTCCTTCGCGCTCAACAACGCGGCGGGTTTCGCCCAGGCGCAGGCCGACGGGCTCTATGGCGACCTCAGCGGCGACGTGGTCGAGGCAGTGCTCACCGAAGCGGGCAAGTTGGCCACCGACATCCTCGCTCCGCTCAATGTGCGCGGCGACCGCGAGGGCGCGCACTTTCGCGATGGCGCCGTAACGACGCCACAGGGATGGAAGGAGGCCTATCACGCCTGGACCAAAGCCGGCTGGAACGCGCTCGCCGCCCCAGCGCAATGGGGCGGCCAGGATCTGCCGCATGCGCTCAACGCCGCGTGTCTGGAAATGTGGAACTCGGCGGCGATGGCCTTCGGCCTTGGTCCTGTTCTGACCATGGCGGGAATCGACGCGCTGGTGGCGCACGGCAGCGAGGCGCTCAAGCGCGCCTATCTGCCCAAGCTCGTGTCGGGCGAATGGATGGGCACCATGCAGCTCACCGAGCCGCAGGCCGGCTCCGACGTCGGCGCCTTGCGCACTCGGGCCGAGCGTACGGCGGACGGCAGCTATCGCATCACCGGACAGAAAATCTTCATCACCTATGGCGAGCACGATCTCACCGACAACATCGTCCATTTGGTGCTGGCGCGGCTGCCTGACGCGCCGCCGGGAACGAAGGGCGTCTCGCTCTTCCTAGTGCCCAAATTCCTGCCCAATCCCGACGGTTCGCTCGGTGAGCGAAACGATGTCCGCACGCACTCGATCGAGCACAAGCTCGGCATTCATGCCTCGCCGACCTGTACCATGGTCTATGGCGACCGCGGCGGCGCCACCGGTTTTATCATCGGCGAGGAGAACCACGGCATGGCCTGCATGTTCACCATGATGAACCATGCCCGCCTGTCGGTCGCGCTGCAGGGCGTCGCGATTGCCGAGCGCGCCACCCAGCAGGCGCTCGCCTACGCGCGCGAGCGCAAACAAGGCCGCGCACCCGGCGTGGAGTCCGGAGCAAGTCCCATCATCGTCCATCCCGACGTCAAGCGCATGCTGCTGACCATGCGCGCACTCACGCGTGCGGCGCGCGCGCTCTCCTACGCCACCGCAGTCGCACTCGATCGCGCGCAGCGCGGCGGGGACGAAGCGGCGCGCGAGTCCGCCCACGAACGCGCCTCGCTGCTCACGCCCGTTGCCAAGGCATTCGCGACCGACATCGGCAACGAGGTCGCCTCTCTCGGCGTGCAGGTCCACGGCGGCATGGGCTACATCGAAGAGACCGGCGCCGCGCAGTACTACCGCGACGCGCGCATCGCGGCGATCTATGAAGGCACCAATGGGATTCAGGCCATCGATCTCGTGACGCGCAAGCTACCGCTTGCGGGCGGCGCGACGGTGCTGGCGTATATCGGCGAGATCAAGCGCACGGTCGAAGCCGTCAACGCCGTCAACGACCCGGCTTTCGGGTGGACCGGCGTGCGGCTGCAGGACGCGACCGAGGCTTTGGAGCGCGCCACCCATTGGCTCCTCGGCAGCCAGCGCAATGACCTCGCGGCGCTGGCCGGGGCGACACCTTATCTGCGGCTGTTCGCGCTGGCGGCCGGCGGCGCGCTCCTTGCCGAGGAGGCGCTTGCGGCGGTACGCCTTGGCGGCAATGGCGCCGATGCGGCGGGGCGTATTGCGATCGCGCGCTTCTTCGCCGAGAACCTGGCCGTGGGTGCCGAGAGCCTCGAGCGCACCGTCGTCGAAGCGGCGGACAGCGTCAATGACGCCGACGCGGCGCTCGCCTGAAAATTCGTCCTTGGCGGAGCCTGACCGGAACGACTGAGGGATCATGACACTCAAAGGCCGCACCTTGTTCATCACCGGCGCATCGCGCGGCATCGGCCTTGCAATCGCATTGCGCGCGGCGCGCGACGGCGCCAACATCGTGATCCAGGCCAAGACCGACAAGCCGCATCCCAAGCTACCGGGCACGATCTTCACCGCCGCCGACGAGATCACACGCGTCGGCGGTAACGCGCTGCCGCTCGTGGTCGACGTGCGCGACGAAGCGCAGGTGAAAGGCGCGATCGAGCAGGCCGTCACAACGTTCGGCCGGCTCGACATCGTTGTTAACAATGCCAGCGCCGTTCAGCGCACGCCGGTCGTGGAGACCGACATGCGCCGCTTCGACCTGATGCATCAGATCAACACGCGCGGCACTTTCATGGTCTCGAAATATGCCATTCCGCATCTCGAGAAAGCGGAGAACCCCCACATTTTGATGAATTCACCGCCGCTCGACATGCGGGAAAAGTGGTTTGCGGGCAGCACGGCCTATTCGATTGCCAAGTACGGTATGAGCCTCGTCGTGCTGGGTCTCGCGGGCGAGCTGCGCGACAAAGGTATCGCCGTGAATGCACTGTGGCCACGCACGACCATTGCGACCTCGGCAATCAAGAACCTGCTCGGCGGCGAGCGGGTGATGCGGATGTCGCGCACACCCGAAATCCTCGCGGATGCGGCCTATCTCGTGTTCCAGAAACCGGCACGCAGCTTCACCGGTCATTTTCTGATCGACGACACCTTTCTCGCCGCCGAGGGCGTCACCGACTTCGAGAAATATCGCGTGGACGCCGGCGAGCCGCTCGCGCCAACCTTCTTCGTGCCCGACAAGGCGGGGCCGCCGCCAGGGGTGAGCGTTGCAGGCGAAAGGTAAACATGGATCCGTTTCCCGGATAAGCGTTATGCCGACCCTTCTCATCACCCATCCCGCCTGTCTCAAGCACCTCACCCCTGCAGGCCATCCCGAGCGCCCCGATCGGCTGCGCGCGATCGAGCGCGCGCTTGCGCACGAGCGGTTCCGGGACCTTGTGCGCATCGAGGCGCCGGCAGCGGCGCTCGAAACGATCGCGCTCTGCCACCCCATGGACTATGTCACCGCGGTGCGCGACGCGACGCCAAAAGAGGGCGTGATCGGGCTCGATGCCGATACCACCATGTCGCCCGGAAGCTTTGAGGCTGCTTTGCGCGCGGCCGGCGGCGCCGTGCACGCGGTCGATGAAGTGATGGCGGGCAAGGTGGCGAACGCATTCGTCGCCACGCGCCCACCGGGCCACCACACCGAGACCGCGCGTCCCATGGGATTTTGCCTTTTCAACAACGCGGCCATCGCTGCCCGCTACGCGCAAAAAGAGCATGGCATCGAGCGCGCGGCCGTCGTCGACTTCGACGTGCACCATGGCAACGGCTCACAAGACATTTTTTGGTCGGACCGCAGCGTGATGTACGGCTCGACCCATCAGATGCCGCTCTATCCAGGAACCGGCGCGACGAGCGAGCGCGGCGAGCACAACACGATCGTCAACGCGCCGCTGCGCCCGGGGGATGGCGGAGAAGCATTTCGTGCTGCCTTCGAGACGGTCATTCTGCCACGTTTGCGAGATTTCCGGCCGGACTTGCTCGTGATCTCCGCTGGCTTCGACGCGCACATGCGCGATCCGCTCGCCAACCTCAATCTGCTCGAGGCCGATTTCAATTGGGCGACGCGCAAGCTCATGGAGGTCGCGCATGCGAGCGCCAACGGACGCGTCGTCTCGGTGCTCGAGGGCGGCTACGACCTCGAAGGGTTGGCGAATTCGGTCGCCGCGCACGTCACCGCGCTGATGCAGGGCTAACAAGCCCCCCGCTCTAGGCGATTTTCGCTGTTCACCCGAGGCCGTCATTGCCGGGCTTGACCCGGCAATCCATCATCTTCGCGAAGAGTGGTCCACTCTCTCAGACTACACTATATAGTGTGCGACTCAGCGGGACCCGCTCATGGCCGACAAAGTGCATTCCGACGTCAACCGCCTGCCCTTCGAACGGGCCATCGAGGAGCTCGAATCCATCGTCAAGCGGCTCGAGGAGGGCAAGGTGCCGCTCGAGGAGTCGGTCGCGATCTATGAGCGCGGCGAGGCGCTCAAGCGCCGCTGCGAGGAGTTGTTGCGGCAGGCCGAGGCCCGCGTGGAGAAGATCACGCTCGATGCCGCCGGCAAGCCGACCGGAACCGAGCCCCTCGACGTCAGCTCAAGCTGATTTCACTCCCTCTCCGTTCGTCCCCGCGAGGGGCACCCCGCGACGCTTGCGTCGCGGGGACCCCGTTGCGGGAACCCAGAGCTACGGTCCGCAGCTTGGATCCCCGCTTGCGCGGGGAGACCATCCTGCAAATGAGATTGGAAGCGCGGCTGTTCCAGCCTCACCGCCCTCGCAGCGTCCGCAGATCGGGCAAGCGCTGCTTCAGCCGCCCGACGTCCTTCCACGGGTCTTGCTTGAGCCCGCTCAGGCGGCGACCCAGGTTGAGCAGCGTGTATTGATTGCCGCTCTTGGTGCGGCCCAGCTCTTCCCACGTCACCGGTGCGGAGACAGCCGCGCCCGCGCGGGCGCGCGTCGAGTACGCCGCAACGGCCGTCTGCTCCAATGAGTTGCGCAGATAGTCGACGAAGATTTTTCCCTTGCGCAGCGATTTCGTGATTTTGGCAACGTATCGCTTGGGATCGTCGGCCGTCATTGCCATCGCCACCGCCTGCGCGAAGTTCTTGGTGGTGCGCCAATCGGCCCCGTCGATGGGCAGGACGACGTGGAGGCCCTTGCCGCCGGAAAGCTTGACAAAGCTCTGCAGATCGAGTGCGGCAAGCCGTTCGCGCACGTCGCGCGCCGCCGCCACGATGCCGGCCCATGCAACGCCCTCGCCGGGATCGATGTCAAAGACGATGCGGTTGCAAATATCGAGCCGATCGATCGTCGATCCGCGCACGTGCAGTTCGAGAACGCCCGCCTGTACGAGGGAGAGCACGCCATCGAGGTCTTCGACCGCGATCACCTGCCGCCGGTTGCGATCGATGACCGTGCGGAGATTTTTCTCGGTGAGACCGGCCGAGGCATGCTTTTGGAAGAAGCACTGGCCGCTCGTCCCGTCGGGACAGCGCACGAGCGCAAGCGGCCGGTTGATGAAATGCGGCGCCATCCAATCCCAGACCGAACGATAGTAGTCCGCCAAATCCTGCTTGGTGGTGCCCTCACCGGGCCAATAAACGCGGTCGGGATGGGTGAAGCGCACCTCCCCACCGCTCAGCTGGCGGCTTGCAGCCTTGGTAGCGCTCGCTCGCGCCCTCGTTTTTGACGTTCTCGTCATCGCCTTCGCCGTCTCCGCTGCGACCGTTGGTGCGGCCCCTGCGCCCTTGCCCGCTGTCTTCGCCGGTTTCTCCCGCACGACCTCCTGCGGCGGCTTATCCTCGCGCACGCCTTTGAACGCCGCCTGGCGCACGAACCCATCCGCGGTCCAGCCGCGCAAATTCGCCTCGATCACCGTCTTGGGTTCGACCCAGCGGATATCGGAGCGGCGCGCCTCGTCGCGGGGGATTTGGTCGAAGGGCGGCGCCGCCCGCTCCAGCGGATGCAGCCGCTTCCACAAATCGCGCGCCAGCGCTCGCGTGTAGCCAGTGCCGACGCGGCCCGCATAGACGAGGCGGCCATCATCGTAATGACCCACCGCCAATGCGCCAATCGCTCGCGGCAGGACGGTCGAGGGTGAATAGCCGCCGACCACCAACTCCTGAGCATTGGAGCATTTCGTCTTGATGAAGCTCTCCGAGCGTCCGCTGCGATAAGGCGCATCGACCCGCTTTGAGACGATGCCTTCAAGTCCCATCTGGCAAGCGTGTCGCAGCACCGCCGGGCCTTCGTCCTCAAAGTGTTCGCTGTATTTGACGGGTCCGCCTTTCCCCCTTGTGAGCAGCCGCGCGAGTTCCGACTTGCGCTCGATCAGCGGCAGGTTCATCAAATCGCGGCCGTCGAGATGCAGAAGATCAAAGACGTAATAGACGAAGCGTTCCCGCTCGCGTGACTTGAGCGCCGCCTGCAGCTCGGAAAAACTCGAAACGCCGTTTTCGTCCTCGACCACGACCTCGCCGTCGATCAGCGCGATACGCGCAGGAAGCTTGGCAACCGCGGCGGCGATGTTGGGGAATTTTTCCTTCCAATCGAGGCCTTTGCGGGTCAGCAAGCGGACCTTGCCGTGATCGAGCCGAGCCTGGATGCGATAGCCGTCGAACTTGATCTCGTGCGCCCACCCGCCGCCGCTTGGTGCAATGTCGTGCAAAGTGGCGAGCGACGGCGGTACGAACTCGGGCAAGCGCGCGCCGTGCGGCGGCCGATCCTTCTGCTCGCTCCCGTTGGCGTTGCTCTTGCCCGTTCGCTTCGCTGCGCGGCGATCGCGCGGACCGCGCGCACGCTCTTGCGAAGTTTTCTGCGCGTTCGCGCGCGGCAAGACGGCATGACCCTTCGTTGCGCCAGCCTTGACGTTCTCCTTCACGCTTTTATCGGAGTGCCAAACCCGCTTGCCCCCCTTGCCTTCGGCGATTTCGGACATCGGGCGGCCGCTGACCACCGACAGCGGCGCCTCCTCGAGAATATCCGGATCGCTCGCGCTGCGCGCGTCCTCGTCCTTGGATTTGATCAGAAGCCACGGCTCCTTTTTCTCTCCTGCTCTGCCGTGCATGCGCACGAGATGCCAGCGTCCGTGCAGCTTCTTGCCATCGAGGCTGAAATCCAGGTGGCCTTTCTTGTATCCAGCGTAAGGATCGCCCTCCGGATACCAGCGCCCGCGATCCCACATCATCACCGTGCCGGCGCCGTATTCCCCCTCCGGAATGGTCCCCTCGAATGCGTTGTATTCGATCGGATGATCTTCGACGTGGACCGCAAGGCGTTTTTCGCCCGGAACGAGGCTTGGGCCACGCGTCACGGCCCAGCTCTTCATCACACCGCCGAGCTCCAGCCGCAGGTCGTAATGCAACCGCCGCGCCGCATGCTTCTGGATGACGAACTGATGTTTTTCCGCGCGGTGCACGCGTCCCCGCGGCTCCGGCGTGACGTCGAACTTGCGTTTCCGGCGATAGACCTGAAGGCTCACTGCTCAACTCGTACGCTTGCATTGTGCCGCAGCGGGCCTGAAACGGATGCAATCCCGCGCGGCAGCGGCCGCTAGCGCGGCGGCGGCAGAGAAGATCGACGACGCTTGCCGGCGACAACCGCGCCAATTCGCACGTAATGTCATCGCGCACGCGCTCCCTGTGAGCGATTGACGCAACGCCCCAGCGGCTTGCGGGGTTCCCGAGCATCGCAGAAAAGCCTAAACGGGTTAAGCACTTCGCACGTTCTGGGTTTGCATTCGCCGCCCTGTCTGGTTAAACCCTGGCCAAACCATTAGGTTAATGTCTCAATTGTCGGTGGAGCCATCCTTTGTCCCAGCCCTCCAAGACCCCGCTTCTTGACCTCATCAGCACGCCCGCCGACCTGCGGCGCCTCGAGGCGAGCCAATTGCGCCAGCTCGCCGACGAGTTGCGCCAGGAGACGATCGACGCCGTCGCCGTCACGGGAGGACATCTCGGCGCCGGACTTGGAGTCATCGAGCTCACGGTTGCGCTCCACTACGTCTTCAACACCCCTGAGGACCGCCTCGTCTGGGACGTGGGGCATCAGGCCTATCCGCACAAGATTTTGACTGAACGACGCGATCGCATCCGGACATTGCGGCAGGGCGGCGGACTTTCCGGTTTCACCAAGCGCGCCGAGAGCGAATATGATGCGTTCGGCGCGGCGCACTCGTCCACGTCGATCTCGGCAAGTCTGGGCATGGCGGTCGCCCGCGATCTAGCGGGCAAGTCCAACAACGTGATCGCCGTGATCGGCGACGGCGCCATGTCGGCGGGGATGGCCTATGAGGCCATGAACAACGCAGGCGCCATGAACTCGCGCATGATCGTCATCCTCAATGACAACGACATGTCGATTGCCCCGCCGGTCGGCGCGCTGTCGGGCTATCTCGCACGTTTGGTCTCCGGACGGGCCTACCGATCGGTGCATCATACCGTCAAGAAAGTGGCCAAGCTGCTGCCTCCTTTCCTCGAACAGCGGGCAGTGGCCATCGAGGAATACGCCCGCGGTCTCGTCACCGGCGGCACTTTGTTCGACGAGCTCGGATTCTTCTATGTCGGCCCGATCGATGGCCACAACATCGATCATCTCTTGCCGGTGCTCAGAAACGTGCGCGACGCCAAGAACGGCCCGTTCCTCGTTCACGTCGTCACCAAGAAGGGCAAAGGTTATGAGCCCGCCGAAAAATCGGCCGATAAGTATCATGGCGTCGTCAAGTTCGACGTGGCGACAGGCGCGCAAGCGAAGTCGAAGGCGGCCGCGCCCGCCTACACGAAGGTCTATGCCGAAGCGCTGATCAAGGAAGCAAAAAAGGACGACAAGATCATCGCCATTACCGCCGCGATGCCGTCGGGCACCGGGCTTGATCTCTTTGCCAAGCAATTTCCGGATCGCTGCTTCGACGTCGGCATCGCCGAGCAGCACGGCGTGACCTTCGCCGCAGGGCTTGCGACCGAAGGTTTCAAGCCGTTTGCCACGATCTACTCGACCTTTCTGCAGCGCGCCTACGATCAAGTAGTGCACGACGTCGCGATCCAGCGACTGCCGGTGCGATTTGCCATGGATCGCGCCGGACTGGTCGGTGCCGATGGCCCGACCCATGCCGGCGCCTTCGACATCGCCTATCTCGGCTGCCTGCCCGGCTTCGTGGTCATGGCGGCCGCCGACGAAGCCGATCTCGTGCACATGGTGGCGACCGCCGCCGCCATTGACGACCGCCCGTCCGCACTGCGCTATCCCCGCGGCGAGGGCATGGGCGTGCCGATGCCGGCGGAAGGCATCCCACTTGAGATCGGCAAGGGGCGCGTGCTGCGCGAGGGCACCAAAGTGGCGCTGTTCTCGTTCGGAGCGCGACTTGCCGAATGCTTCAAAGCGGCGGACGAGCTTGCCACGCTCGGACTTTCGACCACGGTCGCCGATGCCCGCTTCGCCAAGCCCCTCGACACCGAGCTCCTTCTTCGGCTCGCGCGCGAGCACGAGGTACTCATCACCATCGAGGAAGGGGCTATCGGCGGCTTTGCCGCCCATGTGTTGCAAGCGCTCGCCGCCAACGGGGTGCTCGACGGTGGCCTCAAGGTGCGCTCGATGATGCTGCCCGATCTCTTCATTGATCAGGATTCGCCCGCGGCGATGTACGCCCAAGCCGGGCTCGATGCCAAAGGCATCGTCACCACGGCCTTCGAGGCGCTCGGGCAGAACCTGCGTGGTGAGGCGGTGAAGATGGGGCGCGGATAAGCCAACGCGTCCGGCTATTTGCCTCTGCGCGGGACCTTCTTCCCCTTCCGGCGGGCTTCAGAGAGGCCAATGGCGATGGCCTGTTTGCGGCTTTTCACCTTTCTCCCGCTTTTACCGCTCTTGAGCTTTCCGCGTTTGCGCTTGCGCATCGCCCGCTCCACATCTTTCGACGCACTGCGCGAATATCTACGTGCCATTCTTCGACTCCCTATCAATCCGAGCTGGTTTGGCACCCGCTCTGTAGCTCGCCGCATGGCGAGTCGTTTGGAACAACAGACACGTGTCGTTATTTGTTCCACCGCGCACCTCACTTGTGGCGCTAAGTGGCACGCCGCTCATCATTTCGTCCGTTGAGCAAAGGGCATGGCCGGCCGCCTTCGCATTGACCGGCTTCTCGTCGAGCGCGGCCTGTTTGCGAGCCGCACGCAGGCACAGAGTGCCATTGCCGCGGGTCGCGTGAGTGCCGACGAGATTGTCGTCGCACGGCCATCGGAGGAGATTTCCGCTGACGCCGTGCTTCGCGCGGAGCCTGCGCACCCTTACGTGTCGCGCGGCGGCGTAAAGCTCGCGGCCGCACTCGATCATTTCCGCTCCGATCCGCTGTTCGACCCTCGCGACCGAATTTGTCTCGACGTCGGCGCCTCGACCGGCGGCTTTACCGAGGTCCTGCTGGCATGCGGCGCCCGGCGGGTCTATGCCGTCGACGTGGGCCGCGACCAGCTGCATCGAAGCCTGCGTGGCCGAGCTGAGGTCGTTTCGCTCGAGGCAACGGACATTCGCGCCCTCAATCCGGCGCGGCTGAGCGAACAGCCGGACTTCGCCGTCGTCGATGTGAGCTTCATCTCGCTCAAGTTCGCCCTGCCTGCCGCCTTCGCGCTGCTGCGCATCCCCGCCACTTTGCTTGCGCTCATCAAACCGCAATTCGAGGCGGGCCCCCGGCGCGCGAAACGCGGCGTCGTGCGCGACCCGCGTCTTCATGCCTGGGTATGCCAAGACATCGCCGGCTTCGTCACCTCATGCGGCTGGCAGGTCGCCGGCATCGAGCCTTCGGTCATTCCAGGCGGCGAGGGCAATTGCGAGTTCTTCATCGCCGCGCATTCCCGCTGACGTTCTGGACCTATTCGCGATAGCTGGCTATCGGAAGCCATGGTTGAGCGGCTCCGGATTGCCCGGTTGGGCGCGCGCGGCGAAGGTGTTGCGGACAGCGCCGCGGCGCCGTCTACGTGCCCTACGCGCTGCCGGGCGAGATCGTCGAGGTCGAGCCCTGGCCCGCCCATGCCGACCGGCGCCGGTCGAGGTCCCAAGCGCGGAGCGCATCGCGCCAGTTTGCGAGCATTTCGGGGTTTGCGGCGGCTGCGCACTTCAGCATGTGGCGGGCGCGCGCTACCGCGACTGGAAACGCGGTTTGGTGGTCGCAGCTCTGGCGCGTGCCGGCATCGATGCACCGGTCGACGATTTGATCGACGCCCACGGCGAGGGACGCCGCCTCGCCGTATTCCACGCTAGGCGGAGCGCGCGTGACGTGCTCGAGGTCGGGTTTGCCGCGCTCAAGGCTCACCACGTGGTGCCCATCGACCGCTGCCCGGTTCTTGCGCCGGCGCTTAGCAGCGCGCTCCCAACGGCGCGGGACATAGCCGAGGTGCTCGCGTCAACGCGCAAGCCGCTGGATATCCAGGTGACCGCGACCGACGCCGGCCTCGATGTGGACGTGCGCGGATCGGGCCCGTTGACGGCCGCACAGACAACGGCGCTGGCGCAGGTCGCGGAGCGCCGCAATCTTGTCCGCCTCACACGCCACGGCGAAATCGTCGCGCAGCGCATGCCGCCCGTGCTTACCATCGGCAGTGCCGAAGTCGTGCTTCCGCCGGGTGCATTCCTGCAGGCGACTACCGCCGGCGAAGCCGTATTAGCGCGGCTGATGGCGTTGCACTGTCGAGGTGCGAAGGCCGCGGCCGACCTGTTCTGCGGCGTCGGACCATTCGCGCTGCGCCTTGCCGAGCGCGCCCGCGTCAGCGCACTCGACAGCGACGCGGACGCGCTTGCGGCCGCGACTCGCCGCGGCAGGAACAGCCGGGCTCAAGCCCGTTACGGCGCAGCAGCGTGATCTGTTTCGCTATCCGTTGGGGCGCAGCGAACTCAAAGCGTTCGAGGCAGTCGTGTTCGATCCGCCGCGGCAGGGCGCGCAGGCGCAGGCGCGCGAGCTTGCAGCATCCGGCGTTCCCAGCGTGGCCGTCGTCTCCTGCGATCCGGCTAGCTTTGCGCGCGACGCGCGCATCCTCCTCGAGGGCGATTATCGCCTCGTGCGGGTCATACCCGTTGATCAATTCCTTTTCTCGGCGCACGTCGAATTGGTCGCGCATTTCGAAAAGTAATTTTGCGGCGGCGGTTTCCGCGCGCCGGGAAACACTTGCCAGCGCGACCTCCCCAGATGCAGATTACCGGCCTTGAAAACGCGACAATCGGTGTCATTCCGAACCGTCATGCGACTGAAACTCAAGGGGGGTCTTGGTGAGCGAGCTGGTCGAATTTCTCTGCAAAGGTGAGCATCCGGTGGAAGCAAGCGTGCGCAAGAAAACGCGTGAGGCTTTGAAGGATGCCGTTAAGCTCGGTTATGTTCCGGTCCGGTTTACCGACACGCGAGGAGGCACCGAACTCGTCGTGCCGCTCGATCGAAGCCGCTGTGATCTAAGCGCCATTGAGACCGACAGCAATGGGTCTGGCGAGATCAGACTGGTCGGAGACCTGAAGCTCGATTACGTGTCGATAACCTGTGTCGCCCGTATCGATATTGCAACGCTGCAGGGCGAGGGACATCTCGAGGTCCGCTCATAGGCCCGCGACAGAGCTGGCGCTTTAATTTCAATCAGCCCGGCTATCTATACTAATTCCCCCAGCGATCCCGCCACATCTGCTCACCGATCGTGCAAGAGATGCGCGGCGCCTGTCCTTGCACCGGGAGCAGGCGCTGCGGCGGCATGCGCTGCGCGATCTCCAACACCAGTTTCGTGCGGATCGCCTCCTTGAATTGTTCGCGCTCGCGGATCGGCACGACAAACGCGCCAGGGCCACCGATCACGCAATCCTCGTAATAGATATCGAGGTTGTCGATATCCATGGTGAAAGCGTTCGGCCGCTTTAGCATGATCGGCAGGCCATTGATGGTGATGCCGGCCGCAAGCACATCGTCGCGTGCGAGCGTGACGAAGGTGCCGCTGTTGTTGGCGCCGTCGCCGGAGACGTCGGTAACGCGGCGGAAGCCGCTGTAGCCGCTGCCGTCGAATAGCGGCTTGGCAAAACTCAGCGCGCCCGAAATCGAGGTGCGCGAGGCGCGCCGGTAAGGTGCGCGCCCGATCTCGCTGGCGAACGCGTCGGCCGCCTCCGGCCCGTCGATCAGCCGCCAGGGCACGACGATCTTCTGGTCATAGGGTCCCGCCCACTCGAAATACGTGACCGCGACCTTGCCATGATGGCCGCTGCGTAGCGCCTGCATGAAGTCGCGCGAGGTGATGCCGGCCATATAGCCCTCGCGCTGCAGCGCCTGCTCTTCCGGGTCCATCGAATAGGAAACATCGACCGCCAACACGAGTTCGACGTCAACGGGGAGCGCGCTCGGGCTCTTGTCGGCAAACAGTAACGCCGATCTCGGCGCCGCGATGGCGGCGGCCGCGAGCAGCGCGATAGCGCCGGCGGTGACGGCCGAGATCAGCGGTGCAAGCATCAGCTCTCCATGCGTGAGTAACGGCGCCGTGCCGCTGGGACGGACGAGCGCGTGGCACTCCTAGTGTCGCGGCTTTCTATCATCGATTCGTTCGGTCGACACGATCTCGATGCCGAACCCCGCAAGGCCGACATAGGTGAACTTGGCTGAAGTGAGCAAGCGGATCGACGTGATGCCGAGATCCTTGAGAATCTGCGCGCCCAGGCCGACCTCACGCCATTGCTGCGAGCGCGCCACTTCGGACCCGGTCGAGCCCGCCTGCGGGATGGCATGCGTGGGCACACCCGCCGCACCGTCGCGCAGGAAGACGATAACGCCACGGCCTTCCTGCTTGAAGCGCTGCAATGAGGACTGGATCGGACGCGCGCCGCCGAAGACATCGCGGATGATGTCGGCGCGATGCAGACGCGCCAGTATGCCCTTGCCGTCGCCGATGCGGCCGTAGACGAAGGCCATGTGCTGGATGGCGTCGAAGGGGGTGACATAGGCGTAACCTGCGAGCGTGCCGATCTCGCTTTGCACCGGGAATTCGCCGATGCGCTTGACCAGCTTGTCGCGTATCTGTCGGTAGGCGATGAGGTCGGCGATGGAGATCTGCTTGAGCTGATGGCGCTCGGCAAAGGCCGTGACCGCCGGCCCCCGCATCACCGTGCCGTCGTCATTCATCAGCTCGGCGAGGACGCCGACCGGCGCCAAGCCCGCGAGCCGGCACAGATCGACGCAGGCCTCGGTATGTCCCGAGCGCATCAGCACGCCGCCGTCCTTGGCAACCAGCGGGAAGACATGGCCCGGCCGCACGAAATCCGACGCGCCGGCATTGCCGTTGGCAAGCGCGCGTACCGTGTTACAGCGCTCCTCCGCCGAAATGCCGGTGGTGAAGCCGTGCCGTACATCGACCGAAACCGTGAAAGCGGTGCCGAGCGGCGCGTCGTTCGCCGCGACCATGGGATCGAGATGCAAACGCTTAGCCTCCTCGGGCGAAAGCGGCGCGCACACAATGCCCGAGGTGTGGCGGATGATGAAGGCCATCTTCTCCGGCGTGCACATCGACGCCGCGACGAAGAGATCGCCTTCGTTCTCGCGGTCGTCGTCATCCGTGACCACGACGATTCCTCCGGCGGCGAATGCCGCGAGCACCGCTTCCACCCGCTGGTGGTTCCCGACCACGTTTGGCCCACTCCATTCAGGCACGGGCGAACGGCCATGCCGGCGTCTCGCCCATCTGCCCGCGCTGACGCAGATAGTGGTCGGCGATGACGCATGCCACCATGGCCTCGCCGATCGGCACCGCGCGAATGCCGACACAGGGGTCGTGCCGCCCCTTGGTGCTGATATTGGTCTCGGCACCATACCGGTCAACCGTGCGGCGCGGAGTGAGTATCGAGGATGTCGGCTTGACTGCGAAACGGCAGACGATCGGTTGGCCGGTCGAGATGCCGCCCAAAACGCCGCCCGCATGGTTGGAAAGAAACACCGGTCTACCATCGTTGCCCATGCGGATCTCGTCGGCGTTCTCTTCGCCGCTCAGCGTCGCCGCGGCAAATCCCGCACCGATCTCGACGCCCTTGACGGCATTGATGCCCATCAAAGCTGCGGCGAGATCGCCGTCGAGCTTGCCGTAAATCGGGGCGCCAAGCCCAACGGGTACGCCTTCAGCAATGATCTCGATAACGGCGCCTACGGACGAGCCGCGCTTGCGGATATCGTCGAGATAGCTTTCGAGGAATTTTGCCTTCTCCGCATCCGGACAGAAGAACGGATTGCGCTCGACCTCGTCCCAGTTCCACCGCGCGCGATCGACGATGTGCTTGCCCATCTGGATCAACGCACCCCGCACCGTAAGCCCCGGCACGATTTTGCGCGCGATCGCGCCCGCGGCGACCCGCATGGCGGTCTCGCGCGCGGATTGACGGCCGCCGCCGCGATAATCGCGAATGCCGTATTTGGCGTCGTAGGTGTAATCGGCGTGCCCGGGCCGGTACTTGTCCTTGATGTCGGAATAATCCTTCGCGCGCTGGTCGACATTCTCGATGACGAGCGCAATCGGCGTTCCCGTGGTGACCTGCTGGCCGGTCGTTTCGTCGGCGAAAACCCCGGAGAGGATTTTCACCTGGTCCGGCTCGCGGCGCTGCGTCGTGAAGCGCGACTGGCCGGGCCGCCGCTTGTCGAGGTAGGGCTGGATGTCCGCCTCGGTCAGCGGGATGCGCGGCGGGCAACCGTCGACCACGCAACCGATCGCAGGCCCATGGCTTTCGCCGAAGGTCGTGACCCTGAAGAGGTGGCCGAAAGTGTTGAACGACATAGAGTTCCGCTCGACGCCGTGTGGTAGCCCGCGTGGCTGTCGCGGTCAAATCCCAGCGCCGGAATACGTAAACGACGCTCGAGCGGCCTTTAACGAAGATGCCCGGTCTGGATCACGCGTACCGCGTGAGCCCCTTCTCCGCGAAGAGATAGACCACGCCCTGATCGATGGAATAATGCGCGGCATCCTGCGGCGGAGCGTATCCGAGATGCGCGATCAACGCGCGCGCAGTGCCGCCATGGGCAGCAACGACCGTATCCCGCTCAAGGCGCTCGTACCAATCGCGGATCCGAACGGCCACCTGCGCATAGCTTTCGCCGCCAGGCGGCGCGAAACTCCATTTGTCGGACTCGCGCGCGGCGATGACGTGCTTGTCACGCGCCGTGACTTCCTCGAAGGTGAGCCCTTCCCATTCTCCGAATGCGATCTCGGCAAGCTTGCCTTCAACGACGTAGTCGGCAGAATTAAGCCCGAGCGTTGCGCGAAGGATCTCCATGGTCCTGCGCGCACGCACGAGCGGACTCGACACGTAGATGAAGCTCTCCGGCGAGCGGCCTTCGCGGCGGAACAGGTCATGCAGGATCCCCGCGCAGCAGGCGGCCTGCGCACAGCCCGCGGCGTTGAGCGGCACGTCGTGGCGACCCTGCAGCCGCTGCACGAGATTCCAATCGGTGAGCCCGTGCCGAATATAATAGATGACGGGTCGCGGCACGCTCCGCCTCTCAGGCCGCATCCGGTGGGCGGCGCCAAGGTCGCGCGTTGCGCTCACACGCGGAGCGCACTGCGTAGCGCGGCGCAACGCGTCCCGGCCTATCCTGAGCAGTCACCATCGTCATTCCCTGCCGACGACGATGTCGGGTGCATCAGGATGTTTCATTCCGACGATGTGGTAGCCGGCATCGACGTGCTGAATCTCGCCCGTCACCCCGCGAGAAAGATCGCAGAGGAAATAAACCGCGGTATCGCCAACCTCCTCGATCGTGACGCTGCGGCGCAGCGGCGCGTTATGCTCGTTCCATTTGAGGATGTAGCGGAAGTCGCCAATGCCCGAGGCCGCCAGCGTCTTGATCGGGCCGGAGGAGATTGCGTTGACGCGAATGTTCTTGTCGCCCAAATCGGCGGCGAGGTAACGCACGGAGGCCTCGAGCGCCGCCTTGGCGACGCCCATCACGTTGTAGTGGGGCATCCATTTCTCGGCGCCGTAGTAGGTGAGCGTGAGCAACGCACCGCCGGCCGGCATCAGCTTCTCCGCGCGCTGCGCCATCGCCGTGAACGAATAGCAACTCACCAGCAGCGTCTTTGCAAAATTATCCGCCGTCGTATCGACGTAGCGCCCGGACAGCTCATCCTTGTCGGAGAAGGCGATGGCGTGCACGAGAAAATCGAGCGCGCCCCATTTCGCCTCGACGGTCGCGAAAGCCGTATCGATGGTATCGGGCTGGCTCACGTCGCAATGCCCGATCACCATTCCATCGACCTCTTGCGCGAGCGGCTCGACGCGCTTCTTGAACGCTTCACCTTGGTAAGTAAAAGCGAGCTCGGCGCCCTGTCCATGGCAGGCTTTTGCGATACCCCACGCGAGCGACCGGTTGTTGGCCACACCCACGATCAGGCCCCGTTTGCCGCGCAAGAGGCCCGACGTTTCCGGCATGATTCTCCTCGCTCGCCACCGAACGCGAGTTTCCCTATGACATAGGGGCAGAGGGCCCACAAGCAGCCGTCACGCGCCGGCATTCTCGCGCCGTCAAGCCGCGGGAATATCGCTTGCGGCAAAGTGTTTGTCCGGGTGATATCGGCGACTCGTCACGACTGTCGAGCTGTCGACGCATCGGTGGCCACGGTCGTCGTCTGCGGGAAGTGGGAGGCAAGGCGGTTGGGCGGATTCCGGCAAGCGATCGAGGCCGCGATACCGGCACTGCGCCGTTATGCGCGTGCGCTCACGCGTAATGGCGAGCTTGCCGACGATCTCTTGCAGGACACGCTGGTGCGGGCGTTGAGGTCGGAGCATCTGTTTCACGGTGGCGACATTCGCAGCTGGCTCTATACGATTCTGACCAATCTCAATCGCAACCGGCTGCGCGCGTTGGCGCGGCGTCCGGCGCTGCAGGCGATCGACGACAATGACGCCCCGGAGCTCGCTGGACCCGAGGCGGGAGCGCGCGACATCGAGCGGGCGCTCGCCTCCCTCGTCGAGGATCAGCGCTCGGCCCTGCTTCTGGTCGTGCTTGAAGGCCTCACTTACCGCGAGGTCGCTGAAGTGCAGGGCGTGCCCATCGGAACCGTGATGTCGCGGTTAGCGCGAGCGCGCATGCAGATTAAGGCTTATCTCGACGGCGAGCGCCCGGCGCTCCGCCGCATCAAATAAACCGAGGGGAAGACAATGATCGACCGAAACCCACCCGTGACGGAGGAAGAGCTGCACGCCTATGTCGATGGCGAGCTTGCGCCCGACCGCCGCGGCGCCGTCGAGGCATGGCTTGCCTCGCATCCGGAAGATGCCGCCCGCGTCGCCCAGTGGCGCGCGCAGGCCGAAGCAATTCGCGCGCGCTTCGGCATGCCCGCCTCCGAGCCGGTCCCCGCGCGCTTCGATCTTGACAAACTGGCCCGCAGTGCACGGTCCTGGCGTGCGATTGCCGCCGCCGCGGTGGTCGTAGCATTTCTCGCGGGCGGAGCGGTCGGCTGGATGGCACACGGAGCATCGGCCGCAGCACCGAGCCGCTTCGACACCTTCACCGCACAAGCGCTCGATGCCCACCGCATCTACGTGGTCGAGGTGCGCCATCCCGTCGAGGTCACCGGAAGCGAGCGGCCGCATCTGATCCAGTGGCTGTCGAGACGTCTCGACTACGAGCTCAAAATACCGGATCTCGAACCGATCGGATTGAAGCTCGTCGGCGGGCGCCTGCTGCCCGGTCCATTCGGCCCGGCGGCGTTGTGCATGTATGAAGGTCACTCGGGCGAGCGCTTTACCATCTACTATGCGCGCACGGATGCGCCGCAGACGGCCATGCGCTACCGTTCGGCAGATCGCTTCGCCGCCGCCTATTGGGTCGAGCGCGGCTTGGCGTACATTGTGAGCGGCCCAATCGAGCGCGAGCGCCTGCTTGGTGTCGCGCAGGCGGCGTATGACCAGATCGACAAGGCCGCGCCGCAGCCGAAGTAACGCATCGCGGCAGGCGCAAGATGCGCGCGCTTACCCCATGCCCTGTCGCGGATCATGCGGCTTGAGTTTGCGCCACTTGCGCATCAGCTCTTCGAGCTCCGCGTCGCCGGCTTCGGGCAATACGATGCGCACGGTGGCGAGCAAATCGCCTTTGCCCTGCTTGGCAGGAAAGCCCTTGCCTTTCAGGCGGAAGATGCGCCCGGAGCTGGTGCGCGGAGGAATCGCCAGCTCGACTGCGCCGTCGAGCGTCGGCACCCGCACCTTGGCACCGAGCACCGCCTCGTCGAGCGTGATCGGAAGCTCGAGACGCAGATCGGTACCGCTGCGCGTAAACAGCGCATGCGGAGCGACCGACACCGTGATCAGAAGGTCGCCGGCACGGCCGCCGGAACCGGCAAGCCCCTGCCCTTTCAGGCGGATGACTTGCCCGTCGTTTAATCCGGCCGGGATCCTCACGTCGACCTCGCGGCCGGTCGGCAGTTGCACGCGCTTGTCGGTTCCCTTGGCCGCTTCCGCAAGCGTGATCGTGAGCGCAGCACTGATGTCCTGCCCGGGGCGATCCCCCTGCTCGAAGCGGAAGCCGGCCTGCCCCGAACGGCCGGCGCCTCCGAACGCTTCCTTCAAAATGTCCTCGAAGCCGCCGAAACCGCCAGCGCGGCCGCGGGTGTGTTGAAACCCGTCTCGCCCCCAGCTGAAGGTTTCGAACACCTCCTCTGGCTTGAAGCCGCCCTGCCGACGGCCACGGCCAAAACCTTCAAAGCCCTGGAAGCGCGGCTTTCCCTCCGCATCGATCTGGCCACGATCGAAGGCCTTGCGCTTGCTGTCCTCGCCCAGGATTTCGTAAGCCGCATTGAGCTCGGCAAAGCGCGCGGCCGCTCGCGGGTCGGACTTGTTGGCGTCCGGATGCAGCTTCTTCGCCTGCCGGCGGAAGGCGCTCTTGATCTCCGCGGCACTCGCAGTCTTCGCTACCCCGAGGACCTCATAGGGGTCACGCATCCGCAGTCTCTCCCAGGCAGGTCGCCATCTATCGTGTCGGGCATCGCCCCAATTCGCATCGATTCAATGTGGTGGGCGCGGAGGCGGACCGCAACGAGCGCTCGGCTACAATGGCGGCCGCGATGCCGGTCGATTTCACGTCGCTAGGCCGCCTCGCCAGCGCTGCAAGCAGATTTTTTGCCCCCTTCGCGGCGTCTGCGCATTGCCGAGCCTGCGCGCCATCATCCAAACCGCTAGGTGTTACTCCAGGGCCGCAGATTGCGCACTTCCCACCTCCCGCGTTTGGCGCGGCACGCGGCTCCCTGCAACCACGATTCGCTGCCGTTTCTGACGAAGCTCGCCAGAAAATCGCGGCAGGCAATTCCGGCCTGATTATAGACGGAGGCGAGCGGCGTGACCGTGCCGCGAGCGCCGGTCTTGGGGTTTTCCCAAGGCATGCTGCTCGCGCCCTTGCTCAGGACTTCGCTCACGGCGGCACGGGCGATGGCGAGATCGCCTTCGGCCGGCAATTCCGCCGCCGTGCGCGGCAGCTCCGAGCCAAGCGGGTCGCCCTGATCGGCGCCCTCCTTTTTCGCGAGCGTGGTATCGAGTTGGTAGGCAAGACTAAAGCCGGCGCTTGCGAGCGCCAGCACGATGAGACAGGTCCCCGCCCGCAGACATCGCACGTGCGGGGGCCCGGACGTTCCTCTATAACAGGGGTGCCGGAACAGCGGCGGCGACGCCACCACTCGAGTACTCCGCAGAATGTCAGAATCGGCGCCAATAGAACACCTCGCCGGGTTAACAAGCGGTGATCTCATCGACGCCGAGGAACCTTTGCGGCTGTTTGCCGCGTGGTTCGAGCAAGCGGCCCGCAGCGAGCCGCGCGATCCGACTGCGATGTCGCTGGCCACCGTCGATGCGGACGGTCTGCCCAACGTGCGAATGGTGCTGATGAAGGGCTTCGGCGAGGACGGGTTCGTGTTCTACACCAACATCGAGAGCCAAAAGGGAGAAGAGCTCGATCGCGATCACAAGGCCGCGCTGCTGTTTCATTGGAAGTCGGTCAATCGGCAGGTGCGGCTTCGCGGCCCGGTGGAGCGAATCGAAGATGCGGAAGCTGATGCTTATTTCGCGACGCGGCCGCGGCTCACCCAGATCGGCGCCTGGGCGAGCAAACAGTCGGCGCCGCTCGAGAGTCCGCACGCCTTCGAGAAGGCGATCGCGCTTTACGCCGCGAAATTCGCAATCGGCACGATTCCACGACCGCCATACTGGACCGGCTACCGCCTGCGACCACTCCTGATCGAGTTCTGGCAAGAGCGCCCGTTCCGCCTGCATGACCGGCTCGAGTTCCGGCGTGAAACGTTCGACGGGCCCTGGCGCAAGACGCGTCTCTATCCCTGATGCATTCTCCGGGTAAGCGCACGCCGGCGAGCGGCGAGGACGGCAGCAAGGCCGGAGCGCCCGTTTCACCGGACGGCAAACCCCTCTAGCATTACGACGTTTTCGGATTGATCTTCATGGCCACGCCACCCTCGAACCATCCGCGCCGCGCGCTCCTCCTCACCGGAGCGAGCCGGGGCATCGGTCACGCCACGGTCAAGCGATTTTCGGCGGCCGGGTGGCGCGTCATCACCTGCTCGCGCCACGCCTTTCCTGAGAATTGCCCCTGGGAAATGGGACCGGAGGATCATATTCAGGTCGATCTTGCCAGTCCCGAGCATACGTTGCGCGCGATTTCCGAGGTCAAGCAGCGGCTCGAAAACGGCGAGCTGCACGCCCTTGTCAATAACGCCGCCATCTCGCCGAAAGCTGACGGGGGCAAGCGCCTCTCCTCGATCGAGACCACGCTCGATGTGTGGGATCACGTCTTCCGAGTGAACTTCTTCGCACCGATCATGCTCGCGCGAGGGCTAGTGGAAGAACTCAAGTCCGCGAAAGGCTCAGTCGTCAACGTCACCTCCATTGCGGGATCGCGCGTGCATCCTTTCGCCGGCGCGGCATACGCCACGTCGAAGGCGGCGCTTGCCGCGCTCACCCGCGAGATGGCAGCCGACTTCGGTCCGCTCGGCATCCGCGTCAATGCCATCGCTCCGGGCGAGATCGACACGGCGATTCTGTCGCCCGGGACCTCCGATATCGTGGCCCACCAGATTCCAATGCATCGCCTCGGCACGCCCGATGAAGTCGCCAAGATCATCTATGTGCTGTGCACCGACACGTCGTCCTACGTGAACGGCGCCGAGATTCACATCAACGGCGGCCAACACGTCTAGACACCAGTGTCCGAACGGGAGTTTGCCCTTGTCTGTATTCGCTCAGCTCAGAGCCATTTCTTCCACTTGAAGAAGAAGTAGGGCAGCGCGGCTGCAAGCAGCATCAACACGATGGCGACAGGATAGCCGAGCATCCAGTCGAGCTCAGGCATGTGTTTGAAATTCATGCCGTAAATTGATGCGATCAGCGTTGGCGGCATCAGCGCCACGGCTGCGACCGAAAAAATCTTGATCACGTTGTTCTGCTCGATGGTAACGACCCCCAACATGGCGTCGAGCAGGAACTGAATCTTGTTCGTCAGATAGGCGGCGTGATCGGATAGCGAATGCACGTCGCGCTGCATGCCGCGAAGCTGAGCGCGCGGCTCTTTCGCCCAGCGCATGCTGTCGGCTTCGTTGGCGAGGTAAAGCAGCAGGCGCCCGATCGAGACCAAGCTCTCGCGCACCTTGGAGGCAAGGTCGCCTTTTTTGCCGATCGCCTTCAAAATCTCGTTGTAGCTTCTGGTGCGATCGGCACCGCCGACCTCTGGCTCGAAAATGTCGTGCGAGATCTGATCGACCTCCGAACCGATGCGCTCCAAAATGTCGGCCGCGCGATCGATCACCGCATCCAGCAGATCCATCAATACCGATTCGCCGGTCACCGACGGCGGGCAAGTGCGCGCGAGCTTGTTGCCGACGATCATGAAAGGGCGCGGCTCATCGTAGCGCACGGTGATGAGGCGATGGCCGGACAGAATGAAGGTCACCGGTGTGGTCTTTGGCGCGGCGGTGTCGGACTGGCACATCAGCGTCGCAGTCATGTAACGCGCGCCGTTTTCGGAGTAGAGGCGGCTCGTGACCTCGATCTCCTGCATTTCTTCGCGGGTGGGAACCGCCGTGCCGGCTTGACGCTCGACGAGCTTGTCCTCCTCGTGGTTAGGATTGACGAGGTCGAACCAGACCGCACTCTCAGGTACGGCGACATCCGGCGTGACCGGCACGCGGTCGAGCGATGTGCCGCGCGGAACGTAGACCCACAGCATGACCCCTCCGCCGACGCCGGCGCATACCGAACTCGCAAGGCGAGCGCGCCGCGCTTAAAGCCCCTGCATGGGCCAGTGATGGCCCAATCAACCCTCATCTTGCAAGGATAATGCGCAGGGCAGGGACAACGCGCAGGCGGGGGTGACGCCGCCGTGAGGAGGCCCGCGGACGGCTCTATGGATGCGATGGAATGCGTGCGGCCGCTGGCGAGGGCGGCGGCAAGCGATCAGGCCATCTTTTCAGGCACCCGCGTGTCCAACCGGTGCACGGCCGGGGCATAAGCGGGATTCTTGACCTCGCTCTGGTAGGGCAGCGCCGCAGCGACTGCCGATATTCCGATTTCGCCGTAACGGCTGTCGAGATTTGACTCGTCGCGGCGACCCTTGTCGTTGAATTGCGCCGCATTCTTCTGGGTCATTTTCTACTCCGTGGGACTTTGCACTTCCGCCCGCTGGGCGCGTTTTGCGGCCCACGAAATGGCGAGCGACTGCGGCCGAAATGCGCAACAAATCGTGTCCTATCGTGACATTGATCAACTAACGTTGATTTTCAATGAACTTTCGGAACTTTTGGCAAACCCATCTGCCGGTTTGCAAATAGATGTTCCAGTTTTGGACACGGCGGCTTTGCAATGCAGCTATAACTCATTGAAATATCAAGATAGAGCACCCGACATAGAATCAGGAAGTCCTGAGAAAATCAGCTTTTCAGAACAGGGGAAGATCAGCAAAAAGCCAAACCGCCAGCGCCAGCAGCACGGCGAAAAGCACGCCCAGCATGATCGGCACAATGCGGTTCATTGTGTGGTGCGCGAGCGAGCGAGCGTGATCAGCACCGAACTCGCCACTGTTCCGCTCAGCACTGCAAGCTCAGCCCAAGAACCAGCTCATAAGCGATGACAGCAAGAGGCCGAGCACAATGCCTGCGACGAGATAAACAATGAGTCGGACGACGTCCATGAGCGAGCGCTGCGCAAGGCGCGATCTTTGTGCCTAACGCCGATGAGCTAATCCATCATTCTCTATAGTAGCAGCCATCGGCCCCAAGCGCTGAGCTTGCATGGATCATCGCTTTCGTTTGGCCCTGGCCGGCACGAATTCGGGCCCGCGGTAGTACGGGTTCGGACCGCAAAATCCGCGGTTGCCGGCGATCACCTCCTGCACGCACATTTCGTAGGTTGGCAGAGTGCAATTGTAAGAAAAGAAATCGCCCTTAGTAGTGCCCGCGCACCACGGCATTTGAGTGGCTTGGCTCACGCGAAGGTCGAGCAACATTGCCACCGTTGCGGTCGCTACGATGAGCATTAATCGCATGGGTAGCCTCCTATGTCCGTAACATCCCCAAAAAGCCTACGGTAGATTCAAACGTTGGCGGCCCCGGCTATAGAACTATCATCCTAGCCCACGTGATAGGCAAAAAACTGTGTGCTGAGAGGCTTTCTGAACCGTCGTGTCTTGGCTTTAGCTTTTGCGAATGCCTCGGCCAATCGCAAATCAAACCGGTATAGTGTTCAGTACGCTGCAACGCTCCCTGGAACCAACCTATGACCTTACGCGATACGCAGGAATCTGCGCTTCCGACGACCCAGAAGCTCCAGTTCAGTGCCGCGGAGATTGGCGCACTCGCCCATCTCTACCGAGGTGAAGTCTACCGTAGCACTGCTTGGCGCACGCGCCTTGACAGCACCACGAACTGGGCGGTGGTTACGACAGGCATTGCGCTGTCCGCGACTTTCAGCAGTGCGGAGGCCTCGCCCTTACCGATGGTGCTCGTTGGTCTCATTGTCAGTGTGTTCCTTCTATTCGAGGCGCGCCGCTACCGGTATTTCAACGTCTGGCGGGCACGCACGCGCTTACTCGAGACTGATTTTTATGCGCCCATGATTAGGGGTGAGGGCATTCGGTTGGGTGCGGCCTGGACCGAGTTGCTGGCGAAGGACTATTGCGAGCCGCGCTACCATGTCAGCTTCGCCCGCGCGATCGGTCGCCGGCTTCGCCGCACATACGCCTGGATCTTTGTGATCCAAGCCGTTGCG
>DATFQX010000358.1:0-4252 GCA_035263865.1 Xanthobacteraceae bacterium | reverse complement strand
CCGGGTCTGGTTGCCGAATTGATCCACCTGCCAGTGGCAGTAATCGTCGCGAACAACCTCGCGGCAATCTCGGCCAAAGCTGCTACCACGACGGTGCCGATCGTATTTGCGACCGGCAGCGATCCGGTCGTGGACGGGGTGGTCGACAGCCTCAACCGGCCGGGCGGCAACGTCACCGGCGTGAGCTTCGTGAGCGGGCTCCTGGGAGCCAAGCGGCTCGACGTGCTGCGCCAACTTGTCCCCAGCGCAGCGACCATGGCGATGCTGGTTGGCACCGACACGCTTGAAGCCCGCATCGAGCGACGGGACGTTGAGCTCGCCGCGCAAGCACTCGGGCAGCAACTGATCATCGCTCTAGTTAGCAACGAAGACGAATTCGACGGCGCATTCACGTCGATCGTCGGGCGCGGCACTAAAGCTCTATTGGTCGGAACGGGACCATTATTGACATCGAACCGGGAGCGGATCGCAGCGCTGGCGGCCCGCCATGCCATTCCTGCCATCTATGCGTTGCGCGAATGTGTCGAAGCCGGCGGCCTAATGAGCTATGGCGCCAGCATCGTCGAGGCGTATCGGCAGGCCGGCATCTATGCGGGGCGGGTCCTCAAGGGCGAGAAGCCGGCAGACCTGCCGGTCATGCAGTCGACTAAGTTCGAGCTGGTCATCAACCTGAAGGCCGCGAAGACGCTTGGTCTGTCTGTACCGCCGATGCTGCTCGCCACCGCCGACGAGGTGATCGAATGAGGAGGCGCGCGTTCATCACGCTTCTCGGCGGCGCGGAGCTAGCGCGCGGGCGAGCGGCCAACTGTTGACGGGCTTTCGCTGATCACGCCGCAGGCGATGCGATTGCCAGAATTCCCGGCGGGATCGCTCGTGTAATCGTCCTTGCCAGCGTGGATCACCGCAGAGGTTCCGCCTTGATGGAACACCGAATTGGGCTTGCCTTCGTCGAGTGTGATCGCCGCATTGACCACCTCGAGCTCGAGCGTGCCGGTCGGCGGGATGTGTAGGTTAGGCATGTCGCCGGCATGGCCCGATCCGCTCAGCATGCCGTGATGGGCGTTAGTCGGATTGAAATGGCCGCCTGCCGATTCGAATGAGGGCGGCTCGCATTTGCCCACGGCATGGAAGTGGAAGGCGTGCTCGCCCGGCGGCAATCCTTTGAGCGAGAGCTTGAGCAGGACGCCCGCCGGTGTCTGCGATAGCGAGATCGTTCCGACGTCCTGCCCGGTCGTATCCTTGAGCGCGGCGTTCGCCGATTGCGCTACAGCCGGCACAGCCAAGCCCATCGTCAGTAGGGTTGTCGCGCCAATACCTGCGAAGTGTTTGAATTTCATCATAACCGGCCTCCTGCTGAGCGTTTCGCCCTGAAAACCTCGCCAGTGGCCGCGCGGTTCCCACCTGCATGGCACCCGTGTGCCCTCACGCGCCGCGGTCACTTATGGCAGCTGGAGCACCGGAACCTAAGACCGAGCGCTTCGATGCCTCGCTCCGACGCAAATGGTCCGCAATGTGCTATTTTTCGTAGGTAGCCCTCGCACGGGGGTCACATGCCAATCAGTCGGCGAAAATTGATAGTCGCCTTCGGCGGCGCGGCAGCGTGGCCGCTCGCGGCGCGCGCGCAGCAGCCGATGCCGGTGATCGGATTTCTCGAGGTTATCAATTCGCCGAGCCGTTTGGCCGCGTTTAACCTTGGTGAAAGCGGTTACGTTTTGGGTCAGAACGTCGCGATTGAGATTCGGTCGGCAGAAGGCAACTACAATCGGTTTCCAGAGTTGGCGGCCGATCTGGTTCGTCGCGGGGTCTCGGTGATCCTCCCGCCCGGTACCACGCCCGCAGCACTCGCCGCCAAAGCGGCAACAACGACGATCCCCATCGTCTTCGGCGTCGGCGATGACCCGGGGAAGCTAGGTATTGTCGCAAACGTCGCCCGACCAGGCGGCAACGCGACAGGCATTATTTGCAGCTATGCGTGGAGCAGCAACGTAGTGCGATAGGTTTCACGAAACCAGAGGAGCGTCACCAATGTCACGGCAGCCGCCGCCATCATGAGGAATGCGGGCGCTATTTCGTCGCCGGTGCGTTCCACGAGCCAGGTTGCCACCAGCGGTGACAAGCCGCCGAACAGGCCCATACAGAGATTATAACCCAGCGCTACCGCGGTACAGCGTACAGTCGGAGGCGCAGCCTCCACCAGAATTGCAGGCAAGGACCCGTAATAAACACCCGTCAGCAATACAAGGCCGAGCTGACCAAGCTGAGCAAGTAGCTCCGATTGATGGTTCAACAACCAGAACAAGGGCAAGGCGCCGATAAGCCCGCCCATCCAGCGGCGATCAGCACTGGCACCGAGATCACCATGCTGAACGAGTTGATTTCTAGCGAGCGGGACGGCGGAATGCCGTCGGCAGTCTGCAGCCAACTCACCAGATAGACAAAGCCAACATAGAAGGTCACCGCGCTGTAGACCGTTAAACCGGCGAAGCCTGCGACCACACGCCAGTGACCGTGAAGTGTCTCGACTATGGGAGCGCGAGTGCGCTTTTCCATGACTCCGGTTTCGAGCACGTACCGGCGAAGAATGTAGCCTGCAATTCCGACTACGAGCCCCAGTAGAAAGGGGATGCGCCAACCCCACGCCTCAAGTGCCGCGGTTGATATGCTGACCGCAAAAGCTGCGCCGACTGCCGAGCCGAGCAGCATGCCAACTGCGGAACCGGAGCCCGCCAGCGCGCCCATCAAGCAGCGCTGTCCCTCGGCTGCATGCTCAACCAGAAACACCATCGAGCCTGCATATTCCCCACCTACTGACAGCCCCTGCAAAACGCGCAACAAAGTAAGCCCGACAGGCGCAAGTACACCAATCGTCTGATAACCCGGCAACAAGCCGATCAGAAAGGTCGGGATTGCCATGGCGGCGACAGAGAAAGTGAGTGCCGCGCGGCGTCCGACCGTGTCGCCGATATGTCCGACGATCACGCCGCCGATAGGCCGCACCAAATATCCGACCGCAAATACGCCGAATGCTGAAAGAAGCTGGGCGACCGCATCCTCATGAGGAAAAAAGTGACGACCGATCTGTGCTGCGAAATAGCCGTAGATCGCAAAATCATACCATTCGAGCGTGTTCCCGATCACGCCGGCGGCAATTACTCGGCATCTCTGTGCGGAGTTCATCTCACCCCCCCAGTATTTGCACTCAGCCCAAGTCTCACGCGGCGTCAGCCAAATTCCGCCCCTGAGAAAACCGTGCTCGCCCCGTATCGCCATTGTCGTGACCTGTCGTGAGTTTGATCACCGCAGACTAGCCCTTCCCCCGGCCATGCCCGACAAAGGCGACAACGGGCAACGCAAGCGTGACCTAGGTGTTGACCGGCGGTTCGAGCGTTAGCGTAGTCCACCGGTTGGAACTACTGTTCTGCCGATTAAGGCCCTAAGATTACGTCGCCCAATCATCGCCTGCGGCACTTGCTTCTTGAGCCATCCATCCCGCTGTTCGAAGCACAGCGGTCGCGTGGCCGGTCGCTCGCGCAAGGTGTCCCTGATTTTGCGTGCGCAGGAAAAGATGAGTATGTGCTGGAGTTCTTAAAACCTGAATGACGTGCCATCGCGGATCAACCCGCAATGAAGTTTCTCGCTTATGCTCTGGCATTCGCTTGCATGCCTACTTTGGCACACGGCGTAATGCCTGCGCCGCCCAAATGTCTAGGACCCTATCATGGCAAGCTGATTGTAAGATATGTCGGCAATATCCGCGCTGCATGTAACAATCCGTATGCTGATGCCTGCAACGTTCGCTTTCCTAATAGTTGTGTGATTTACCTGCCGCTGCAAGGCCTCGCGCGCCCTGTACGAGCACGAATACGCCCACTGTAAGTGCGGACCCTGGCACTAACAGCTCTTTCGTCCTGAGAACCATATCCAGTTCCAAGAAAGGTACCGTCCCGGCGGCTTCCTATCGGTCCCGATCTTCTACCCTAGTCGGTGGGCTCGATATGGGCCTCCTTGGCGAGCTGCAACATCTCGGCGAAGTCTTCTCTGAAGAATTCACCGAACTGATCGATGCTCATCTGCTTTGGCTCGACGCCGAGCTTGGCGAGCTTCTCGCGCGGCGCAGGGTCGTTGAGCGCTTCTTCCGTGACGTCGTGCAGCTTGTCCACGATGTTGCGCGGAGTCTTAGCGGGCGCTGATAGTCCGTTCCAGAAGCGGAAGACGGCGTTCGGATATCCGGCTTCCGCGATCGACGGCACGT
>DATFQX010000357.1:0-10192 GCA_035263865.1 Xanthobacteraceae bacterium | reverse complement strand
AGCGGCTTTGTCGCAACCCTGGCGCACCCCGGTGGTAACGTCACTGGGTTCATCACTATCGAACCGATGATGGCCGGCAAATGGCTAGAACTGCTCAAAGAGATCGCGCCGGCTGTCAATCGGGTCGCCTTCTTGTTCAATGTGGCATGGCGTCGGCGCGCCCAAGAATACACCGGCAGCAATCGTCGACAAGCTGAACGAGGAGATCAGTGCAGCCCTCGCCGATCCCAAGATTAAAGTGAGGATTGCCGATTTGGGTGGGCTGCCGATGCCAATGTCGCCCGCCGACTTTGGCAAGCACATCGCCGACGAAACGGAAAAGTGGGGCAAGGTCATCCGGGCCCTCAACATCAAGGCGGACTGAGGCCCGCGGTAAGTGGGTGGCCTGTTTTAGGCGACCTCCTTTGAAAGAATTTTCGGCGGCGTGCTCGCGATCATGTCGTTCCCAGGAGGATGGATGCAGCAGTCTGCCGTGCCGATGTGTGCTATCCTTTCGGTCGGGAGCACGGGAGGCATCGGCAGTGAGACGCCGCGAGTTCATTACGTTCCTCGGCGGTGCGGCATGGCCGTTCGCGGCGCGCGCGCAGCAGGCAGCGAAGCTCCCAACGATTGGCTTCCTGGGCCCGACGACACCTTCGTCCCAGAGCCAACATATCGCTGCTTTTGTGCAGCGCTTGCGCGAACTCGGTTGGATCGAAGGTCGCGACGTTGCAATCGATGTGCGCTGGGCTGAAGGACGCGACGAGCGCTACGCGCAGATCGTAACCGAGTTTGTCCGACTGAAGGTTGACGTCATTCTCACACACAATACCCTACCGGTCCTTGCGGCGAAGCAGGCGACATCGGTCATCCCAATCGTATTCGCATCAGCGGGCGATCCGGTCGGGACCGGCATCGTCGCAAGTTTGAGACGACCAGGCGGCAACATCACCGGTCTGTCGAGCCAATCGGGCGATACGGCCGGCAAACGGCTCGAATTTTTGCGCGAGATCGTCCCGAACCTCCGCCGATTGGCAATCATTGGCAATGTCGGCAATCCCTTCAGCGCGCTAGAGATCGGCGAAGTGCAGGTAGCTGCCCGCACGATCGACCTCGACTTCATCGTCTTCGAAATCCGGCGAGCGGAAGATGTTGTGCCGGCCTTCGAGGCGCTCAAGGGTCGCGCGGAGGCACTTTACGTCGCTGGCGACTCGTTGGTATTTGCTAACCGCATTCGCATCAACATATTGGCGGCCGGCGCGCGACTGCCGACGATGTGCCTCAATCGGGAATACGTCGAAGCAGGAGGTCTGTTGTCCTATGGGGCAAGCTTCACGGACCTCTTCCGTCGTGCTGCGGGCTATGTCGACAAGATTCTTCGCGGGGCAAAGCCGGCCGACCTGCCGGTCGAGCAGCCGACCAAGTTCGATCTCCTCATCAACTTGACGACTGCCAAAGCGATCGGCCTCGACGTGTCGCCGACGCTGCTCGCCCGCGCCGACGAGGTGATCGAGTGAAGCGCCGCGAGTTCATATCTCTGCTTAGCGGTGCTGCTGCCACCTGGCCGCTCGCCGCGCGCGCGCAGCAGACCGAGCGAACGCGTCGCATCGGCGTGATCCTGCCCGCAGCGGCGGACGATCCGGACTTTCAGGCTCGCGTCGGGGCGTTCTTACAGGGGCTCCAGCAATCGGGGTGGACAATCGGCCGTAACGTGCGCATCGACACTCGCTGGGCCACGACCAGCGTCGCCGACATTCGCAGACACGCGGCGGAATTGGCCGCGCTCGCGCCGGACGTCATCCTTGCCTTTGGCGCCTCGACCGTGGGGCCATTGCTGCAGGCAACCCGCACCGTGCCGATTGTGTTCCCGGTTGTCGGCGATCCCGTCGGTGCAGGTTTCGTCGACAGCCTGGCGCGGCCTGCTTCATGTCGTATGAATACAGCCTGAGCGGAAAATGGCTGGAGCTGCTGAAGCAGGTTGCGCCGAGCGTTACGCGAGTAGCAGTCCTTCGAGATCCCGCGAACCCCACCGGAATCGGCCAGTTCGGCGTCATCCAGGCCCTGGCCCCGACGCTCAGCGTCGAGGTAAACCCAGTCAACGTGCGCGCCCCACATGAGACTGAGCGCGCCCTTGCGGCCTTCGTGCGCTCTCCGAACGGGGGTCTGGTCGTAACGGGGAGCGGGCCGGCTTCGTTTCATCGCGATCTGATCATTACGCTGGCGGCCCGTCACAAACTGCCCGCAGTCTATTTTGAACGCAGCTTCGCCTCCGCCGGCGGCCTGGTCTCCTATGGGCCCGATTTCGTCGACCAGTTCCGGCGGGCGGCGGGCTATGTAGATGTG
Organism: Xanthobacteraceae bacterium; assembly: GCA_035263865.1. Classification (GTDB taxonomy): domain Bacteria; phylum Pseudomonadota; class Alphaproteobacteria; order Rhizobiales; family Xanthobacteraceae; genus VAZQ01. The sequence continues at coordinate 7,870 of DATFQX010000357.1, read as the reverse complement.
GAGTTCAAGTGACAGCGACGCAAACCCGGTTATGTTGCCGTCCGGACGCGCGAGATTGCTCACCATGTCGGGAAACGCCTCTTTCAACAGGCCGAGGCTCGCATGCAACGAACTGCAATTGGCGTCAAATCAAAAAAGCCGCTGCCGCACTCGGCGTCGGTGTAGAGATTGCCGAGGCGGAAAGGCGCGATGCGATTGGCCCGGCGCTCGACCAATTGAGGGAGCGCGGTGCTTCCGCGCTGATTATCCTTGGGGATTCCTTCTTCTTCAACGAGCACAAGCTCATTGTTCTGCTGGTGACAGCGGCGCGGTTGCCGGCCATCTATCCGGACCGGGTCTATGCCGATGCTGGCGGGTTGATCTTCTATGGTCCCGATATCACCGACAATTTTCGGCGCGCGGCGGATTATGTGGATCGTATCTTGAAGGGCAGCAAAACGAGCGATTTGCCAGTTCAGCAGCCGACCAAATTTGAACTAATCATCAATGCTACCATCGCCAAGGCAATCGGCGTAACGTTGCCGACCACGCTCTTGCTGCGTGCCGACGAGGTGATCGATTAGCAACGTTTGCTGCGATTGCTCACAGCCGGTTATGGCACTTCTGCGAAATCGCAGGATCGTGGATGGACTTCCGCTTTCGGTGGAAGAGCAGTCGTGCAGCGGACATCACTGCAATGACGGAATTTGACGCGGTCATGTGAAAACGCGAATCAATGTTACGCGCTCAGACGGTCAAAATACTTTTGCAACAGTATCGGCACTAACGAGACCCACGAGCCATCCCTGCGGATATCTGTTCATTGAGGTGAAGCGGACCTAATCTGGACACCCGTCCAGTCCCCTGCTCCGCCGTTGGAGAAGCGGGGTTGTTGATGCACGTCCACTTTTGCGCATTGCACGCTGTGAAGAGAGGACCTAGAAAGATGTTCAAAGCCTCAGCCGGAAAAACGCTGCCAACGTCGATCATCGGTTCGCTGCCGCGGCCGTCGTGGTACACCGCCGTTCTCGGGGCCAAGACTTTTCTCGAAGCTATGGTCAATGCACGCTACCGCGAGCAGTACGAGGATGCGGTCTCGGTGCATCTGCGCGCGCAGGAGATCGCGGGCCTCGATATCTGTACCGACGGCGATGCGCACTACGACGAGGAAGTCGGCGGCATGAGCTGGCAGAGCTATCCGTTGCGGCACCTGGCAGGGTTCAACACGGTTGCCGAGCCCGCGATTTACAATGTCGGTGCGGTCGCCTATCCGCGCGGCCACATCCTGCACGATTATCTGGAAGCCCGCGTCTTTCCCAGGATCGTAGGACCCCTGGGGCCGGGCAATCTGCAATACGCCGCCATGTGGAAGGTCGCGCAACGCTTGACCACAAAGCCGGTCAAGTTCGGCACCATCCTGCCGGAACTGCTCGCCGCTTCTGCAGCCGACAGCTACTACAAGGACCCGGTTGAGCGCACCATGGCTCTGAGCGAGGCCCTCAACAAGGAGCTGAACGAGCTAGCCGATGCCGGATGCCCGGTGATCCAGCTGGAAGAGCCACAGATTCACATGGTGCCCGCGCGCGGCAAGGCGTTCGGCAAGCTCGACACGCAGGATCTCGTTGGCGTCTTCAACAACACGGTGAAGGGCCTGCGCGCCAAAACCGAGGTGTGGTGTCACACCTGCTGGGGCAACCCCTCACAGCAGCGCATGTTCAAGGAGATCCAGAGCTATCAGCCGACCCTCGAGGTGCTCAACAAGGTCGACGCCGATGTGCTGACGTTCGAAACCTGCTCGTCTGGCCCCGGCGACCTACATGCGATCGGCAAAGTGATCAAGGACAAGAAGATCGTCATCGGCGTGGTCGATCACCACACGCTGCAGGTCGAGCGTCCAGATCAGGTCGCAGCCTTGATCCGCGAGGCGCTGAAAAACATTTCGCCCGAACGGTTGATCGTCTCTTCTGATTGCGGAATGGGACGCGAGGGCATGAGCCGGCGGCATGCGACCTACAAGATGATTGCCATGGTGCTTGGCACGAATATCGTGCGCAAAGAACTCGGGCTGCCGGAAGCCGAATGCCTTGCGGCTGATCCGCGCTACTCGTTGACCCTGACCAAGAGCTAAAACACTCGCCGGGGCGATTGCAATTTGGCTGCCTTCGACCTTCAATGAAGTCACACTCGATGCAGTTTGCGCGCAAGTTCCGGGAGGAACGCGATGAATGCCGGCTCAGGGCAGTTGCCCAGACTGGATGTCGTGATCGGCAATAATTTCGGCCATCTGCCGATGTTCGTCGGTACCGAGAGGGGCATCTTCAAGAATCACGGCATTGATGCCCACATAAAGGTGGTCGATACCGGTACCGACATGGTCAACGCGATGCACAACGGCGAAGCACAGATTGGTGACATGAGCGTGACCACCTTCCTAAGGCGGTCCATTCCGGCGAGCCATTCAAGGTGATCGGCATCATTATGAACGACGCCACCCGCGACAACGCCGACGAGCCGCTCGGAATCGTCACCCGCAAGGGTAGCGGCATCAATGTCGGCAAAGTCGCGGACCTCAAGGGCAAGCGGATCGGGCTCGCGCGGGGGCAGACGTCTGACGAATATTTCAAGATGGTGTTGCGCCGCGCCGGCATGAAATACGAGGACCTGACCATCGAGAATATCTGGTCGCAATTCGGCCTGGCACCAGCCCTCAAGGAGGGCAAGGTCGATGCGGTGGTGTCGTGGGAGCCCTACGTCACGGCGGTACTTGAGCAGGTCGCCGATTCGTTCCTGGTCATCCGCGGCGGCCACCACATGTCCTATGTGATGGTGGCGACCGCACACGGACCGACCATCACAAGCAAGCCCGATGTGGTACGCGATTTCGCTGCCGGGCTTGCCGGTGCCTCCCACTACACCCGCAATCACCGTGACGAATCGGTGGAGATATTCGCCAAATGGGTTCCCAACACCGACGTGGCGGTAGGCAAGAAGGCGATCCGTCATATCAGCTACGATCCGCGTCTGTCGCTTGCAGTGATGCGGGCGTTCGAGGCGGCGGAAGACGAGGTACTGATCAATACCCTGAAGGGGGCACCGCGCCTTAACGTGCCAGATCAGTTTAGCCCCGCTTTCATGGCTGAGGTCGAGAAGGTCCACCCGGAATATTTCGCCGATTTACCACCGTTGAAATAGGTATCACCCACGACGCACTAACGAGCCGTCGCTACTCAGCCACGCTGATGAGGTTGATTGAGTGAGGAGGGGGTAATGTCGACTAATGGCACGAAGTGGCATTTCGCTGCGGTGCCAATGTTTGACCGCTATTGGAGGTGAAGCGGACTGCGCGCGCGTCGCGGCGGTCATGTCGATCGGGAGCGATTGACTTATAGCGGCAATGCGAGCCAGAACGCCCTGAGCTCATCCGCGGTTGGATGATTGCTGATCGACGGCATCGAGCGCAAACGACGAAATAGAAGAGACAAACTCGATGCCGCTTCGCACAAAGCTCACCGAGAAGCTCGGCATCAACCATCCGATTCTTCTTGCCCCGATGGGAACTGCGTCCGGGGGAACGCTGGCAAAGGCGGTCACCGAAGCGGGCGGCCTTGGCATCATCGGTTTTGGCTACGGCAATCAGGAGCGGATCGATCAGGAATTTCGGGCGGCCGGCAATGCTCGCGTGGGCTGCGGGTTCATCACGTGGTCACTCGCCCGTCAGCCGCATCTTCTAGCCCGGGCCTTGGATCACAAGCCCGTAGCCATCATGCTCTCCTTCGGTGACGCCCGACCTTTTGCCGCGGCGATCAAAGACGCGGGCGCAGCCCTGATCTCCCAGGTACAGACCGTCGCGCAAGCGATGGAAGCGGTTGATATCGACGCCGACATCATTGTCGCGCAGGGGTACGGAGGCCGGCGGGCACGGCGCGACGCGCTCAACTCTGGCGCTTGTGCCGGCAGTCGTTGACGCTGTGCGGGAGCGCAACGACGAGATCGTGGTCGTGGCAGCCGGCGGGATCGCGGACGGGCGCGGTCTTGCCGCCGCGTTGATGCTCGGCGCGCAGGGCGCCCTTCTCGGCACCCGTTTCCTCGCCTCGGACGAGGCGCTGACTTCCGCCGCGGCCAAGGCGAAGTCGTCGCAGCCCGCGGCGACGACACCGTCCGTACGCGCGTCTTCGACATCGTACGCAACCTCGATTGGCCCGCCCTATACACCGGGCGGGCGTTGCAGAATGCGTTTTCACGGCAGTGGCATGAGCGCGACGCGGAACTGGAGAAAAGCCTCCCCGCTGAGGCACAGCGCTACACGCGGGCAGCCGAAGCAAACGATCTCGATACCGCTGTGGTTTTCGCGGGTGAATGCGTCGATCTCATTCGCGACGTAAAGCCAGCCGCGGCGATCGTGGCGGCGCTCGTTCATGAGGCAGAGGTTGCGCTTACGTCTAAGCTGTCTTGATAGATGGCGTGAGCTTGATCGCTGGCGCGGTAAGCGGGTGCTGGCCCTGCCGCCGGAAAACCAGAGCGATGGCCACGATAATGGGCGCAAGCTCGTTTTCCAGCTAACCGGCCTTTGCCGAGTTCGAGCGGACGATGATCCGCCAACACATAGGGGCAGTACGCTCCCCTGCCGAGACAGTCTCTATTCTTGCCGATGGGAACGAATTAGCAACCCAAATCCGAAATTCCACGACAAAGGGTCCTCCACTCTTAACGCTGGACAGCGTAGCCTCCACTAGATCGTCGCCAGTTTGTATGGAGTTACGCCGAGGCCCCGCGTGCCTATTGGAAAGGCTACCTGAAACTCTCGCTCGTCTCGTGTCCCGTCGCGTTGTTTCCCGCGAGCAACGAGCGAGAGAAAATCAGCTTTAATCAGCTCAATAGAAAAACCGGCAACCGTATCAAATACCGCAAGGTAGATGCTGAGACCGGAGATGAGGTCGATTCATCCGACATCATCAAGGGCTACGAAGTTGGCAAAGCGCAGTATATCGAGATCGAGCCCGAAGAGCTTTGAGGCCATCGCTATTGAGAGCAAGCGAACGATTGAGATCGACGAGTTCGTACCTAAAAAGGAAATCGACGAGCTTTATCTAAACAGCCCGTATTACCTCGTTCCCGATGGCGAAGTCGGCCAACAAGCGTTCGCGGTCATTCGCGAGGCGATCCGCAAGGAAGGCATGGTGGCGCTCGGCCGTGTCGTGTTCACCTCTCGCGAGCATGTCATCGCGCTCGAACCCCGGGGTAAAGGTCTTTTCGGGATTACGCTGCGCTATCCGTATGAGGTCCGCAAAGAGGATGAATATTTCGAGGACATTGCAGATGAAAAAATTCCAAAGGACATGCTGGACTTGGCCTCGCACATCGTCGAAACCAAATCCGGCCACTTTGAGCCTGACAAATTTGACGATCATTACGAGGGCGCGCTCAAGGAGCTGCTAAAGAAAAAGCAGGCTGGTGAGAAGATCGAAGCGCCGAAAGAGCGTGCCCCAGCGAAGGTCATTAATCTCATGGACGCACTCCGCCGAAGCGTTGAGGCGGAACGTGGGTCAGCGAAACGACAAACCGCATCTGCTAAGGAGCGCGGTAGTCAATCGGAACGTCCGAAGAAGAAAAAATCGCGCTAGATTTTGGAAAGGCCGCCTTCGATCAGCCGCAGTATCGGCCGCGCTCTTGGTGGTGGCGCCGCCAATGGATGTTCGTCAGCCTGCAGAACAGCAATGGCCTTTCTGAGTTCATCTAGCATGGTGCTAGGATTGATGCCTGCAGCTGCGATACGCTCGCACCGGTCATTGGCTTCGATCAACGCGGCTCGCTTGGCATCGTGCAACGGGGCCTGCTTCAATTCGCGCCGCAGCGCTTCGTAAAAGCGGGACGCTATGAGCTGACCTCTAACAATAGGGCCGCCGCGAGCGAGACTCGCTGCTACGGCCACGATAGCCTGCTCACCAAGTTCCTTTAGCTGAGAGAGTGCCACGGAATTTTCCTGCGCTCTCGCCGCTAGTACATGATTCGCTGCCCGACTGGCGAGTGGCGCTGCGCCTGTCTCTAAGCTTTGATCCACCGAATTGCTTCAAGCGCCCCTCGGCTTCTCGCCCCTCCGACGAATGGACCCGCGTCGTATGCGCAAGGGCCTCGAAAGCTCGAGGGGGTGGGATACCCCAAAAATGAATGAGCCTCTCCTGCGGGACTCCAGCGACATTACCGACATGTACGAAGTTAAACGTCTTTGGTCCTGTTACAGACGAAATCTGGCCCGCCGCAGCTACCTCTATTCGGAACGATTCAGGTCTGCCCCAAGGAGCGCTCGGCGGCAGGCTGACCGTGAGGTAGACTAATTCATGGGCTCTCGCGGGAACGGGAGGGAGGACAGCCCATGCCCGACATGAGACGGCGCGCCTTCATCACGCTGCTCGGTGGCGCAGCGGCGTGGCCGCTCGCGGCGCGCGCGCAGCAGCGCGAGCGTATGCGGCGCATCGGCGTGCTCGTGGGCGGTTTGGCTGCGGACGATCCGATATGGCAGGCCCGCAGCAACGCCTTCGTCCAAGGCCTGCAGGAACGAGGCTGGTCCGACGGCCGAAACATGCGGGTCGAGTATCGGTGGGGTTTGGGCGATCCCGATCGGCTGCGCAAATACGCGGCGGAATTGCTTGCGCTTGCGCCGGACGTGATCTTGGCCACAGGTGCCCCTGCGGTGGTGTCGTTACAACAATCAAACCGTTCAGTGCCGATTGTGTTCGTGAATGTCCTCGACCCAGTCGGCGCCGGCTACGTCACCAGCTTGGCGCGGCCGGGCGGCAACGCCACCGGCTTCGCGCTTAGCGAATTCGGCCTGAGTGCGAAATTGCTAGAGTTGCTCAAGCAGGTTGCACCGCGGGTGGCGCGAGTAGCAGTCGTTCGGCATCCGGCCAATCCTTTCGAAGTCGCACAGTTCGGTGCCATCCAGGCCGTGGCGCCGTCATTAGGTGTTGAGTTGACCCCCATCATCGGGCGTGACCCCACCGAGATGGAGCGCGACATTACGGCCTTCGGGCGCGGAGGGAATGGCGGCTTGATTGTCACTGGAGGCGCTGCACAGCAGTTTCAACGCGATACGATCATCGCCGCCGCCGCCAACCACCAGTTGCCGGCGGTCTACCCTTTCCGCGGCTACGTTGCTGAGGGCGGGTTACTCTCCTACGGGATCGATCAGACCGAACCGTATCGGCTCGCCGCCGGCTACGTCGATCGCATTCTCAAGGGCGAAAAGCCGGCCGACCTGCCGGTGCAGGCCCCGACCAAGTACGAACTGGTGATCAACCTCAAAACCGCCAAGGCGCTCGGACTTGAAATTCCGTCCTCGGTACTCGCCCGCGCCGACGAGGTGATCGAGTGAAACGCCGCACATTTATCACGCTGCTCGGCGGCGCTGTGGGGTGGCCTCTCGTGGCGCGCGCGCAGCGACAGTCGATACCGGTGATCGGTTTCCTTGATCCCACCACGGCTGCCGATACCGTTTACCGGGTATCGGCATTCCGTGACGGCCTGAAGGAAGCCGGGTTCATCGACGGCCACAACGTCGCGATCGAATTTCGCTGGGCGGAGAACAAGTTCGATCGGCTGCCGGCACTCGCGGCCGATCTGGTGCAGCGCCAGGTGGCCGTGATCGCCGGCCCAAATACCGCCATGCGCGCGGCCCGGGCTGCCACGTCGACCATACCGATCGTGTTCGTCAGCGGCGGCGATCCGATGGAAAGTGGCGTTACCAATCTTAGCCGGCCTGGCGGCAATATCACCGGGGTGAGCTTTGCGTCGACCGCTCTACAGCCAAAGCGCCTAGGGCTGCTGCATGAGTTGGTGCCGCCGCCAGCCACCATTGCTTGGCTGCGCGATCCCAGAGATCCGAGTTTCGAAGGGC
>DATFQX010000356.1:0-9069 GCA_035263865.1 Xanthobacteraceae bacterium | reverse complement strand
TGACCGTCAATGGCGAGACCTACGCGCTCGATGTGGAGCCGCGCATGAGCCTGCTCGACTGCCTGCGCGAGCGTCTGCTGCTCACTGGCGCGCATGCCGGCTGCGAGCACGGCGTGTGTGGCGCCTGCACCGTGCTCCTCGACGGCGCGCCGGTGCGCTCCTGCCTGATGTTCGCCGTGCAAGCCGACGGATATGACATCACCACGATCGAGGGGCTGGCGCCCGGACCCGGCGAGCTCTCCCCCATTCAAGACGCTTTCTGCGAGACGCATGGGATGCAATGTGGCTATTGCACGCCGGCTATGGTCCTCACGGCCCATGCGCTCTTGGCCGACAACCCCGCTCCGACGCGTGCGCAAATCGTCGATGCCGTTTCCGCCAATCTTTGCCGCTGCACCGGCTACGCGCAGATCGTCGAGGCGATCGCGCTAGCCGCCGACCGCATGCGCGGCTTGAACTGGCCGGAGCGCGGGTGGTGAAGTCCTTTCGCTTCGTATCGAGCGATCGCCGCGTGCGCGAGGATCGCCGCTTCGTGGTCGGCAGAGGCCGCTTCGCCGCCGATATTGCGGTACCTGGCATGCGGCACGTGGCGCTGGTGACCAGTCCGCATCCCGCCGCGCGCATCCTCGCAATCGGGAAGTCCGAGGCGCTGGCGATGGCCGGCGTGCATTGCGTGCTCGACGGTCGCGAGCTGGCCGGAGCGACGCAGCCGCTGCTTGCAGGCCTCGACACCCCGAAGGTGCCGCGGCGCCCGCTGGCCGTCGATGTCGCGCGCTACGCGGGGGAATGGGTGGCTGCCGTGGTCGCAGACACGCGCGCGCTTGCCGAAGACGCCGCCGAGTTGGTGCGCGTGGACTACGAGCCGCTGTCGTTCGTTCTCGACGGCGAAGCGGCCTATGCGCCAGGTAGTCCGATCGTGCACGCCGACCACGGCTCGAACGTGCTGCTCGACCGCACCTTCGTCTGGGGTGAGGTCGAGAAGGACTTTGCCGAGAGCGCGCATCGTCTGTCGCTGCGCCTCAATTGGGGCCGCAGCTCCACGGTGCCGATCGAGACCTTCGCCGTTCTCGCGAGCTGGGACGCGTGGCGCGAGATCCTCGATGTTTATGCGTCGGTGCAGATGCCGCGTTTTCCTGAGCAGGTCGCGCTCGCGCTAAAACTGCCAGGCTCCTCGGTGCGCGTGCACAACGACGTGGACGTCGGCGGCAGCTATGGAGTGAAGCGCGGGATCAAGCATGCGGTGCTGGTCGGCTACTTGTCGCGCCGGCTCGGCTGTCCAGTGCGCCTCGTCGAGGACCGGCTCGAGAACATGCGCGGTGGGGATGGACACGGCCCGGAGCGCAATTTCGACGTCGAAGTCGCGTTCGATGACGCGGGCCTCATCCGCTCGATGAAGATGCGCGCGCTGGACAATGTCGGCGCCTATGCCGGCCGCTCGCCCTTCCAGCTCGGCAAGCCGATTGGCGCCATCGTCGGACCCTACCGGATCCACAGCGTGCAGTATCAGGCCATCGCGGTTACTTCGAACAAAACGACTCAAGAGGCGGTGCGCGCATTCGGTCAATCGCCGACCAACTATGCCATCGAACGCGCGATCGAGGAGGTCGCCAAGCATCGCGGGCTCGATCGGCTGGAGGTGCGGCGCCGCAACCTCATCCGATCTGAGGAGTTTCCTTATCGCATTCCGAGCGGCACCATCTATGACAGCGGCGACTATCACGCGGTCATCGACAAGGTCGTCGCTCGCGCGGATTATCGAGCACTCGTCGCGGAACGAGACCGCCTGCGCATGCAAGGCTTGCTTGCCGGCATCGGCATGGCGGCCTGTCTCGAGCCGAGCGGCGCCAATTCGACTTTCGAGCCGCTGCTAAATCCGACGAACGAGACCACCACTTACACGGACTCCTGCCGCATCAATGTCGATCTCAGCGGCGCGATAACGGCAACTATCCACACGCTGTCGGCCGGACAAGGGCACGAAACCTTGGTGGGCATCGTCGTCGGCGAGGTGCTCGACATCGATCCCGATCGCGTCCGCGTGGTGCGGCCGGATTCGCTGTCATCGCTGCCGAGCCAAAGCCCGGTCGGAAGCCGCATGGCGATCATGCTGGGCGGCGCCGCCTTCCACGCCGCGCAAAAGCTCAAAGCCCGGCTGCTCGCCATTGCCGCCCATGACTTAAAAATCCCGCTGGAGCGCGCGACCTACGCTGGCGGCGAGGTCTTCGACCGCGCCACCCCGCAGAACAGGCGCAGCTGGAGCGAACTTGTGACCATCGCGCACCGCTTCTTCCATCGCCTGCCGCCCGGCACCGAGCCTGGCCTTGCCTTTACCCACGTGATGCAGGTGCCGATGGGCGGGCGACTGCCGACCGAGGATGGCCGCGTGCAGATGTATCCGTGCTTCGCCTTCGAGTTTCACCTGCTGCTAATCGCGATTGATCCCATTCTCGGGAAGGCGGATATCCACCGCTACTTCGTCGGCCACGACTGCGGCACCGTGATCAATCCGAAAATCGTGCGCGGCATGACCATGGGCGGTATCGCGCACGGAATCGGCGCCGCGCTATGCGAGGAGTTCGCCTACGACGCGCAGGGCCAGCTCATCGCGCAAACTTTCATGGATTATCTGCTGCCGTCGGCACACGAGGTGCCGCCGGTCGACATCGTTCATCACGTGACGCCGTCGCCGCACACGGTTTTCGGCCAGAAGGGTTCGGGCGAATCCGGCTATCTCGGCGCGCCCGCCGCGATCGCGAGCGCGGTTAATGACGCGCTGGCGCCGCTCGGAATCGTCGTCACTAGTCTGCCGATCAGGATGGCGCAGCTGGCGGATATGATCGCCGCCGCGCGCGCCAAGCGCGCCTAGCCGCCCGGGCGGTGCGCCCGTACCGACACGCGCATGTCGCCGATTGGGTCGATGCGCGCGAGCATCGTATCGCCGGGCTTGACCGGGCTCACCCCTTCGGGCGTGCCGGTATAGAGGACGTCGCCCGGGTAAAACGTATAGAAGGTCGAGCCCCATTCGATCAGCTTGCGGCAATCGTAGATCAACTGTTTCGTGCTGCTGTTCTGCTTGATCTCGCCGTTGACGGAAATGCTGAGCGAAACGTTGTCGGGATCGGGAATCTCGTCGGCGGTGACCAGCCACGGCCCAAGCACGGAATAGCTGTCGATCGATTTGCGGAAACTACGATCCTCGGGGCCGCGCGCGGTCATGTCGAGGCCGATGCTGTATCCCACCACGTAATCGAGCGCTTTTTCGCGCGGGATGTCGCTACCCTCTCTGCCGAAGATGATCGCAAGTTCGACCTCGTGCTCGTTGCGACGCTCGGGGAAGCGGATGGCCACGCCCTCGGATGGCCCGACCAGCGAGGAGTTTGCCTTGAGAAAAAGTCCGGCCGTGCCGATGGCGGGCGATGGCTTGATGTTCTGCGCCGTCGCGCGTGCCGCCATCTCTTCGATATGTGCTTTGTAATTGGTGGGCGCCGCCACGAGCTTCGAGGGCCGCGCCACTGGAGCCAAAAACTTGACCTGCGAGACTGGCTTGCCTGGCGCCTTCGTCGCCATCTCCTCGAGCCGGGAGCGCCAAGCCGGCAAGGCCGCGATCACCGCATCGCCCTTCATCGCGTATGGCGCCGCCGCCCTGATCTGAGTTTGTGCCTCGGTGACGTCGTGCACCAAATCCCCGCGCACCACCCCCAGGCGATCATCGTCGTAGCGGCATAACTTCATTGTGCTTTCCCATTCGGCCATTGTGTCCACGCCCGTTCGTACGAGCATGACTGCATTTGAGGGCACCTACTTCGGCGTGAAAATCTCCCTGAACAGCCCCTGCCATTTCTTCTGCTCTTCCCCGGAAAAGATTGTGGCAATGATTTTCCTGTCCTTCAACCTATCGGTCACCTCGGGCGGATTGACCGCCACGTCCGTGCGGGTCGGCATGCGGCCGCGCTTGGTCAGAAACTGCTGCGCCTCGCGGCTGAGCAGGAAATTCGCGCCCAGCAGGGCGGCCTTGGGATGCGGCGCCTGCGCGTTGATGCCCACCGAGCCGAAGAACAGCGCGACGGGATCGAGCGCCCAGAAGTCGATCGGCCCGCCCGACAAGCGCACGTTCATGGTCAATGACGCGTAGTTGTTGAGTGCGAGCCAATATTCCCCCGCCCCAACCGAGCGCGCCAGCGCAAGATGCCCATCGACCAGCACCGGCTTCAACGCGCTCACCAGATTGCTGAGCAGCTTCCTGCCGCGGTCCTCGCCATAGTGCATCATCATCGCGCTCAGCCATTCGTCATCGGTGTCGTCGAGGGCGATCTTGCCCGCCCATTCCTTGCGCCCGAGGAATTCCTCATAGCTCTTCGGCAGCTGTGATGGCTTGATGAGGTCGGTGTTGTAGGCCGGCGTGTTGTAATGGGCATAAACGCCGTACCAGCGGCGATTCGGGTCGCGCGCCTGCGCAATGAGGGCCGCCGCCTGCGGAGGGTCGAACTGCAACAGAACCTCGTCCGGCAGCCGGTTCACCGTCGTGGTGACCGCAAGATCCCAGCTGCGCTGCCGCGCTCTCGTCTCGATTGCCACGCGCGAGAGGATGATGGAGTCAGAGGAGCGCACATAGTTCACCTTCACTCCGGTTGCTCCCTCGAACATTTTCCAGAGCGGCAGCCCTTCTTGCTCGTTGATGGAAGAATAGACCGCGAGCGTGCCCTCGGCGCGCGCCGCCGCGGCGATGTCGGGCATGAGCCAGGACGAGCTTTGGCTGCGCGCCTTCTCGGCGGTCGCGGCTTGGGCGGAGGCCGGCACCGTCCAAAGACAGATCAGACCGATCGCGACGCCGCGCGCGAAGGAACGACGCAATGTGATGCACCGGCCGGTCAACCGCCTAGTCCTCGCCCAAGCCCATGTCTTGGGCGAGCTGCTTGTATCGGCTGATATCGAGCATGATGAAATCCGAAAACTCCCTCGCTGTGCCGCCACGCGCCTCGTAGTCGAGCGCGGATATCTGATCGCGCGCCGCGGGATCGCGCAGCGCTGTATTGGCGAGCTCGTTCCAGCGGGAAATGACGGCCTCCGGCGTGCCCGCTGTCGCCGCGAGCCCACACCAGGCGAGGACCTCGAAGCCGGGATAGCCGAGCTCCGCCATGGTCGGCACATCGGGCAGCCGGGCTGAGCGCTTGAGGCCCGTGGTTGCAAGTGGCCGCAATGTCCCGCTGGCGATATGCGGCGTAGCCGCAGCGGTGCTGGTGATCATGAATTGCGCGTTGCCGCTTAAAAGCGCCATCAGCGCCGGAGGCAGCCCGGCGAACGGCACGTGCACGGCCGCGTTCTGCGGCAAGCCCGCGCGGTGGAATAAGGTGACGGTCGCGAGATGGTGCGGCGACCCATAGCCGCCGGTCGAATAATTGAGCTGACCGGGCTTCGCGCGCAGGACCTCCACCAACTGCGCCACGCTGCGCACCGGCACGTCATCGCGGACCAAAAGCACCAGCGCTGCATCGGCCATCAGCACGATGGGTGCGAAGTCCTTCACCGGGTCATAGCTCAAGCTGCGCTTAAGGGCCGGCATCGAACCATGGGTGCTGGTGGTGACCACGACCAGCGTATGGCCGTCGGGAGCCGCCTGCTTTGCGGCCACGACGCCGAGGATGCCGGTCGCCCCGGCGCGATTGTCCATCACGATCGACCAGCCGTGCTTGGCGCCGATCCACTGGGCGATGAGCCGCGGAATGCCGTCATAGGGCCCGCCGGCCGGATAAGGAATGATGATGCGAACCGGCTTTGCCGGGTATGGCTCGCCTGAAGCACGCGCCAACCTGCGCGGCACGAGGATGAGCGCAGGTGAAAGGAGGAGCTTGGCTGTTGAACGGCGGGTCAAACGCACGGGCGGGCGCCTTAGGAGCCTCAATCTAACCGAGGCAGACCTGATGTGAATGGTGTCTTGCGAAGCCGTGGAAGGGGAGTGCAGTGCAGTTGCGATTTTTGCGCTGCAAAAATGAGTGGGTGCGGCACCTCGTCCCGCCACCGAAGCGCGTTTTGGGGCATTGTATGCAATAGGCTGGCGTCGTTCCAATGGCCATGCAAGAAGTGCGGAACTGGGGGTGCCGGCGTTTGTTTCTTTGCAGAGCTTAACGGCGTGAGGCGCATTACTCACTCGGTAAGCGTTACTCACTCAATAACAGGATTGGGATGGAGGCGAGGGTGGCGACAAGCACATCGGAAGCAATTGGGTCGCGGGCCACGGCATCAGAGGCGACGCGTTGGGGTCAGTTGATCTTCGGCATCATCTGCATGGTGATGATCGCCAACCTGCAATACGGCTGGACGCTGTTCGTCACCCCGATCGACCAAAAGTACCACTGGGGACGCGCGGCGATCCAAGTCGCGTTCACCATCTTCGTCCTCACTGAAACTTGGTTGGTGCCCATTGAAGGCTATCTGATCGATAAATTCGGCCCGCGGGTGATGATCTGCGGCAGCGGCTTCTTGGTTGGCATCGCGTGGATGATCAACGCCTATGCCGACTCGCTCGCATTGCTCTATCTGGCTGCGGCAATCGGGGGCATCGGCGCCGGCGTTGTCTACGGCGGTTCGGTGGGCAATGCACTCAAATGGTTCCCCGACCGGCGCGGCCTGGCCGCCGGACTTACGGCGGCAGGCTTCGGCGCTGGCTCGGCGCTAACCGTCGTGCCGATTGCCAACATGATCGCATCGAGCGGCTATGAGGCCGCGTTCTGGTGGTTCGGCATCGCACAAGGCATCGTCGTGATGCTGGTCGCGCTGCTCTTGCGTGCCCCGGAAGCGGGTGAGGTCGTGGCGCCGGCAGCGCCCGCCGTGCAGCAGACGCCGCGCGACTACTCGCCCTCCGAAGTGCTAGCGCCGCTGGCGACTCGAGACTTCTACAAATCCCCGTTTTTCATCATGTATCTCATGTTTGTGATGGTCGGGGCCGGCGGTCTGATGGCAATCGCCCAGCTTGCGCCCATTGCCAACGACTACAAGATCGCCGGCGTGCCAGTCTCAATCCTTGGGCTCACGCTCCCAGCGCTTACCTTCGCCTTGACCATCGACCGGGTGCTCAATGGCGTCTGTCGGCCGTTCTTCGGCTGGGTGTCCGATCAAATCGGTCGCGAGAATACGATGTTCATCGCCTTCTTCCTCGAAGGCATCGGCATCTATGCGCTGCTCTATTTCGCGAGCAATCCGTTCCTGTTCGTGATCCTGTCGGGACTGGTGTTCTTTGCCTGGGGCGAGATCTATTCGCTGTTCCCGGCGACCTGCACCGACATCTATGGCAGGAAATTCGCGACGACGAATTACGGGATGCTTTATACGGCGAAGGGGACGGCGTCACTGCTCGTCCCCTTGGCCAACGTACTGACCAGCGCAACCGGCAGCTGGCACGCCGTGTTCTATGTCGCGGCGATCCTCAACATTATCGCGGCAGTCATGGCGTTGGCTGTGTTGCGACCAATGCGACTGCGCGCGATGGCGCAGGGTTGATCGGGCTGTCCGCGCCGTCGACGGTGCGGACACTCCTTCTTGTTGTCGCCAAGGCGAATGAGGCCGTGAGTCTCATTCGATATGGGACAGGACCCAGACCATATACTCCGGCGCAACCATCGGAATGATCACTGCCGAGAGCGCCAAACCGAACACGCAGAAGGCGCACACGACCTTGAAGGAGGTCGAAAGGAGCGGCGCATAGACAAAGCGGGCGGCAAGTTCTGACATCGCTTCCTCCTCGATATCGCAGCGATGTCGTAGCGCTCCCTCCGCTTCAGCCGTGTGAACCAGTTCACCCGGCGGCCTTTTTTTGCGCGGCGGTCGCCTGCCGCTGAGGTTTGTGGGCCGCGAGGCCTCCGGCCTTGTCGCGACCCGGGTGCGGGGACGGGCATGGGCGATGCGCGGCTGTCCGGACGAGGAAGATCGCCCCAGTTGCTTCGATTCAATGTGTGGAATATTGTATACCAGCCATGAGTGACGGTAGGCCTCGGTCTGGAAGGGTTAGGGCGCGGGCGGCGCCGCATGCCGCGGGAGCGGCGGTGTCCCCCCGCCTCGAGCCGATCGCCAGCCCGGACAGCTTCAAGAGTCGCGCGTATGCCGCGCTCAAGGACGCCATCGTCGCCATGGACATCTATCGCAGCCGGACCGACATCCGGCTCGACGAGCGCCGGCTCGCTTTAGATTTCGGCATCAGCCGCACGCCCGTGCGCGAAGCCATGGCCCAGCTCGAGCGCGAAGGCTTTGTGCGCGCGGTGCCGCGGCGCGGAATTTACGTCGTCCGCAAGACCAAGCGCGAGGTGATCGAGATGATCACCGCTTGGGCCGCGCTCGAAAGCATGGCGGCCCGCCTTATCACCGAAAACGCCAGCGCCGAGGAGATCGCGGCGCTGCGCACGATGTTTGCGCGATTCGAGAACGGCGAGCTGCACGCGAAACTCGATGAATATTCCGAGGTCAACATCGAGTTTCACCAGGCCATTATCCGCATGAGCCGCAATAGCGTGCTGATCGCGCTCGCCGAGAATTTGTTCACCCATATGCGAATGATCCGGTGCAAGACGATCGGCGAGCAGGACCGGGCCGACCGCTCAATCCGCGACCATCTCAGCATCATCGAGGCGCTCGAGGCGCGTGACACCGAGCGGGCCGAGGATCTGGTGCGCAACCACGCGCTCGGGCTTGCCGATCACGTGGCGAAGTACGCGGACTATTTGGACTGATCGAACCGCGCGGAGCAAAGCACGCGCGGCGCACAACGATTAGGGAGAGCACAATGTCCGATGCAGCAGTCAAGCCCAAGCCCGCGGCCGCGGAAGCGCAGCAGGAGCTCACCGATGGCTTTCATCTCGTCATCGACGCGCTTAAGCTCAACGGCATCAACACGATCTATGGCGTGCCCGGCATCCCGATCACGGACCTGGGCCGTATGGCGCAGGCCGCGGGCATGCGCGTCATCTCGTTTCGGCACGAGCAGAACGCCGGCAATGCGGCTGCCATCGCGGGCTTCCTGACCAAAAAGCCCGGCATCTGCCTCACCGTCTCGGCCCCCGGTTTTCTCAATGGGCTGACCGC
>DATFQX010000355.1:0-4513 GCA_035263865.1 Xanthobacteraceae bacterium | reverse complement strand
GACGAAGGCCGACTTGGTGAGGCTCATCGCCTCGGCTTGGTCGCGCGCGGTGGTGAGCGCCTCTTCGTAACGCTTGCGCTCGGTGATATCAGTGTAAATGATAATGCATCCGCCTTCCGGCAAACCACTGTGCCGTATTTCCAGCACGGTCCCGTCAGGACGGGTACGCTCCCATCTGTAATCCTGCGCGACGTCGGCCGTGAGCCGTCGCACTTCGGCTTCGGCGTCGCCAGATGCATACTCGCCGCGCTCGGCCAAGAAGTGAAGATAATCGGCATACCGCGGCTCGCTCTCGAGGAATGCCTGCGGCAGCTGGAGCAACTCCATGACCTGACGGTTCCAAGCAGCCAGCTTCAGCCCGCGGTCGAACATGAGCACGCCGTGTTCCATGTTGTCGAAGGTAACACGCAGGACTGCTCCGCGCCGCTGCAGTTCGGACGTGCGCTCCTCGACAAGCTTTTCCAGTCGGATGGCCGCGTTGGCGCGTTCTGCCAGCAAATGGTCAAGCTCGATGGCGTTTCGCCGGAACACTTCGACGGCGCGTCCCATCGCCGCAACTTCGTCCGATCCGGCCGCGGGAACGGGAATGTCGCGCCGGCCCGCGGCGATGCCCTGCATCGCACCGCTCAACTGCGTCAGCCGCGCCACGATGCTGCGGCCGACATAAAGCCAAACGATCAGAAACGAGCTGATGACGGACAGCGTGGAGACGGAGAGAAGAACATTGGTGTTGAATTG
This sequence comes from Xanthobacteraceae bacterium, assembly GCA_035263865.1. Taxonomy (GTDB): domain Bacteria; phylum Pseudomonadota; class Alphaproteobacteria; order Rhizobiales; family Xanthobacteraceae; genus VAZQ01. The sequence goes on along the minus strand of DATFQX010000355.1, from coordinate 3,775 downwards.
CTGCGCGCTGTTGGCAACCAGCGCCGCGGTATCGATGTCCTCGCGCGAACTCGTGACCAGCTGTTGGACCGAGTTGTGCAGGTGGGCGGACAGGGCGGTATTCTCGGCGATGAGCTGCTTGCTCTTGGCCGTCGTCTCGATCTCGGTCTGGCGCAAGCCGAAGATATTCGTCTCGCCCCTGACGTTGGCGCGAAGCCGGGCAATCGGGCGGAACAGCTCGGTCGACAGATCTGGATCGATGTCGGACACGAGGCCGTCGATCGAGCGGATCGAACGCTGCGCCTGATTTTTGAACTCGGCGAGCTCCCGCGGGTCGTTCGTCGTCGCCGCGCGAAGGGCGGTCTCGAACGTGACACTAAAGTCGCGCCTGATCTGCTCCAGCGGTAATAGCGCGAGGATCGTCTGATCGAGACTATTCAAATCGGCGCGACGGTCCTGCTGCGACTCGTTCGACGAAACGAGCGCACGCTGCAGCCGCAAGACCTTGCTCCGCATATCGGCAAAGCGCGGCTCCCAGATCTCATCGAATTCCCGATGCGCCGCGAAAGTTGCTTCGACCAACGCCTCGCGCCTGGTCTCCGCACCAACCTTCTCCAAGGTGGTTGTTTGCAGCAGCGCGAGATTCGCACCGAGATTCGAAATGGCCGCGCCGATTGCGTCGAGCACACCCTTCTCGACATCGGCGCGCCGCAGCTGATCGAGAAGCGTGGTGACGTTTGTGAGCTCGCCGGCGACGGAGGCGGAAAGCCTGTTGATCTCGTCGGCGTTGTTCGCCGCAAGAAGGGCCGGTCCGACGCCGACGACGAATTCCGCCCTGATCGACAGCTCGCTGGCGGCAAGCGCCGGAGGCAGCGCTTCCTCGGTGATTCGCTGAAGCGACTTGCCAACCTGGAAGAAGGCGTAAAGTCCGACCCCCGTCGCGATCACGACGAGCAATGTGATCGCCCCAAAGGCGAGTTGAAGCCGGCCTTTCAGGCCGAGCCCGACCCTCCTCCCCAGCGCGAGGGTCGAAGCCGAACCCGTGGCCCCCCAAATAGGCCTGATATCACTTCGGGAACTCGCTTTATTGGGGACCGAGGTTTCGAACGCCGTGGTCTCGCGACGTCCAGCCTGCGAGCCCTCCATCATCCTCGTACCTCCGCCTCCTGCGCGGTGGTTTTGTGCTGTTACAACGTGTCGTCATAAAATACAATTGATCAACCCGCCGGGGAGGATGTGCCAGTGACACAGGTCGGTCCCTGGGGTCTCGTTTCGACCTTTCTGACCTCGCTTTTGCCTGCCATTAACGTGGCGATGGCGCAAGAGGTCGCGTCTCCGCGTAGCATCGCCCTGGCCACCGCATCTCCGGGCGGCGTCTATCTCGTCTACGGTCAAGCTTTGGCCCCGATTCTCTCTCGCGCGTTGCAGATCGAGGTGACTGCCGAACCGACTCAAGGCGCGGTGCAAAATGTCATTCTCCTCGAAAAACGCGAAACCATGCTCGCCTTCATCAATGTCGGCCCCGCCTTGCAGGGCTGGAACGGCAGCAATTGGGCGAAGGGAACGCACTATCGCGCGATGCGCGTCATGTTCCCGCTGTACGACACGGCGTTTCAATTCGTGGCGCATAAGCGCGTTGCCGCCAAGTCGCTCGACAATTTCGCGGGCTTGCGGATTGGTGGAGGGCCGCGCGGCGGAACCAGTGGCGCTTACGTCGAGCAGATTTTCAAGGTGCTGGGAATTCCTGCCCTTGTTCAGCATGATGCCTGGGACAATCTTGGCCAGCAACTGGCGGAGCGGGAGCTTGATGGAGCGGCCGCCGCCATTGGGGCGCCGTTTCCCGCGCTTGTACGGCTCGATGCTCAGCGAATCATAGACTTTATCGCCCCCAGCTCGGAACAGATAGCCAGCGTCAGAAAGCCGATGCCGGAAATTACGCCATCCACAATCGCAGCCGGAACGTACCGGTCCTTAACCCAGGATTATCCGACCATTGGACTCTATAACTTTGCGGCCGCGCACAAAGATCTTTCCGACGATCTGGTCTATCGAATCGTCAAGACGGTGTTCGAAAACCACGCGGAGCTGGTGAAGGCGCATCCGGTGGCGAAAGAAACCATTCCTGAAAATATCGCGCGCAATACCCTTTTCCCCCTCCATCCGGGGGCGCTGCGCTACTACCGCGAAAAGGGAGTTGCAATTCCTCCTCCTGCGCTCGAAGGAACCGATTGAAGCATCCTGCTTGACCGAAAAAACTGGTACCGTGTCGGCCAGCAGCAAACGCCGTGGCTCTTGCGATGGAACCGACTAATGCCGCACTCGCCGATTGGGGCCGAGCCGCGAAGAGCGCGGTCGGTCTCTTGAGCTTGGTTGCAGCGATCCTGACTTCGGCCCTGACTTGGAGCGGGGCCGCTTGGCCCCAAGGGGGGAACTGGCCGCGTTCCATCAGCATTGGGACCGCCTCGCCGGGTGGGGCCTACGGCGCCTATGGCGAGGGTCTGGCGCGGATATTGACCCGCACGTTGCAGATCGAGGTAACCGCCCAAGTGACTCAGGGGCCGGCCCAAAACATTGTTCTCATGGAAAAGAAAGAAGCCATGCTCGGCTTCGTCACCACGGGCGTGGCCTTGCAAGGCTGGAACGGTACCGGGTGGGCGAAGGGAACCCGGTATCGCTCGATGCGTGTCATATTCCCGATGTACGACAGCGCCTTTCAGTTCGCGACGCTGAAGCGCCTTGCGATCAAGTCGCTCGACGATTTCGCCGGATTGCGAATCGGAGTTGGTCCACGGGCAGGCACCGGGGGCACCTATGTCCCTGAGATTTTCAAAATCCTTGGCATCGCCGCCGACATTCGCTTTGGAGCTATCGAACAGATAGCCTCGCAGATGGCCGACGGCAAACTCGACGGCGTGGTCATTGCTGGCGGATTCCCGATCCCCGCGCTTGCGGAGCTCGATGCCAGGCAGCCAGTCGATTTCGTACAACCTTCGTCGGAACAAAGTTCCACGGTGAGAAACAAGATGCCCGAAATCTCGCCGTCCTTGATTCCGGTCGGAGCATATCGTTCTTTGACCCGAAACTATCATACGATTGGGCTCTACAACTTCGCGATCGCGCACAAGGACTTGCCGAACGACTTCATTTACAAGATCGTAAAAGAGGTCTTCGACAATCGCGAGGAATTGATGAAAGCCCAATCGTCTGCGAAAGAGACAATTCCGATCAATATAGATCGCGATACAATGCTCCCGCTGCACCCAGGAGCCGTTGGCTACTATCGTGAGGCCGGCATCGCTGTTCCGCCAGGCGCAGTTGTGGGCAATTGACGACGTCTTATTGAAAACAAGCATGACGACACTCTGTGAAATCACATCGGCCTCACCAATAAGCTCGATAGGGGGTCGCAGAAAGGTTGCAAGAAAATGACCACGATGTTCCGTGCCGCATGTGCGGTTCTTGCCACGGTTCTTCTTGTCGGCATGACGGCCTGCGAGGATGCTCCTGCGGCCGAGCCGATCGTCATCGGCACGGCGTCGCCGGGGGGACCCTATCTGGCTTACGGTCAAGGCCTGGCTCGCATCTTGTCCCGCGACTTGGGACAAGAGGTGACGGCGTTGGCGACGCAAGGCCCGGCACAGAATATTGTGCTGCTGGAAAAGAAAGTGGTGACGCTCGGCTTTGTGACCACCGGCGTCGCTCTGCAGGGATGGAATGGGAATGATTGGGCCAAGGGGACGCGCTATCGCTCGATGCGGGTGATGTTCCCGATGTACGACACCGCCTTTCAGTTCGT
>DATFQX010000354.1:0-4881 GCA_035263865.1 Xanthobacteraceae bacterium | reverse complement strand
GCTTGGCGGTTGCCGTAACGGCAGAGTGGACCGCCGCCGCCTGGATCGGCGGCGCCATGGTAGGCGGTGGCATTGCTGCCATGCACTACACGGGCATGGCCGCGTTCGAGATTCAGGGACGAATTATTTGGGACCCGGTCTTGGTGACAGCATCGATTGCGCTCGGCGGATTGATCGGGGCCATCGCGTTGGCGGTCGGACTGCACGTCGATCGGCTGAAATGTAAGCTTATCGGCGCGATGCTCCTGACCGTTGCGATTTGTAGCCATCACTTCACTGCTATGGGCGCGGCTTCGATCGTTCCGGATCCGAGGGTTGAATTCTCGCCCTCGGCGATTCCGGTCGGCTTGATGGCGATCGCGGTAGAAATTGCGAGCTTCGCCATCATCCTTCTGACCTTGGCCGGTGTCGCCATCGAGATGCGCGATCGCCGGCGCGGCGACCTCGCGCGCGCCCGCCTTCTTGATGCGTTCAACATTCTGCCCGAGGGGCTCGCGCTTTTGGACAACGAGGACAGATTTGTTCTGTGGAACAAACGCTATGTGGAGTTGTACCCCGAGATCGCCGAATTCATCGAAGTTGGTAGACGGTTCGAAGATGTCATTCGCTTGGCGCTCGCGAACGGCCAGTTCCCTAAAGCCCAAGGGCGCGAAGAGGAGTGGCTTGCGCGACGCATGCGATCCCGGAGCTGTCATGAAACGCAGCTGAAAGGGGACCGATGGGTGCGCGTCGAAGAACGCCGTACTGCTGACGGCGGCAGTATTGGAGTACGTATCGACATAACGGAACTCAAACAGCGCGAAGCCTCGTTCCGCTTACTATTCGAGAGCAATCCTCTGCCGATGTACGTATTTGATCTTGAAAGCCTACGTATCGTTGCCGCCAACGACGTTGCGCTCGATCATTACGGTTACGGTCGTCAGCAATTTCTCGATCTGACTGTGCTCGATATTCAGGCAGCTGAGGACCACGGGAAATTCCTGGCCGCCCTGAAAGCTATGGATGGATACCAGATCGCCAAAAATTGGCGGAACGTGAAGTCCGACGGGACCGAATTCGTGGCCGAGGTTTATTCCCGCCAGATGAATTACCAAGGCCGGCCTGCGAGATTTAGCGTCATTATCGACGTTACCGAGAGCACCAAGGCGCGCGAGGCCCTCCTCGAGAGCGAGCAAATGGCGCGCGGCATCATCGGGACCGCGCTTGATGCGTTCGTGCAGATGGACGAGGCCGGCCAAATCGTCGAGTGGAATCCGCAATCCGAAAACCTATTCGGGTGGTCGCGCGACGAGGCCATAGGGTGCTCGCTCGCCGATCTAATCGTGCCGGAAAATTACCGAGCCGCTCATCGAGAAGGTCTCGCGCGCTTTCTGCAGAGCGGTGCCGGCAAGATTTCTGGTAAGCGCAGGGAGATCGAGGCGCTGCGCAAAGATGGGACGCGAATGCAAGTCGAAATCGCCGTCACCAGCCTGCAGCGTCAAGGCGGCTGCCTTTTCAATGGATTCATCAGGGATCTGACCGAGAAATTCGCGGCCGAAGCGCAACTTCGTCAGGCTCAAAAAATGGAAGCTATCGGTAAATTGACTGGTGGCTTGGCCCATGATTTCAACAATCTGCTTACGACCATCATTGGTAATTTAGATCTTCTTGCTGATGATATCGCCGGCAACAGTGCTGCCCGGCAGAGACTCGAGACCATACTGCATGCGAGTGAACGCGGCGCCGAACTTACACGGCAGATGCTAGCCTTTTCGCGCCGCCAGCCACTACAGCCCAAGCGGGTCGATGTGAACCGCCTATTGGACAGCACGACGCGCCTGCTAAGTCGAACGCTGGGGGAAAACGTCACGGTAAAACTGCTGATGAGCTCCGATCTTTGGGCGGCGCTGGTGGATGAATCTCAGTTACAGACCGCAGTCATGAACATCGCGATCAACGCTCGGGACGCGATGCCCGAAGGCGGTACACTGTGCGTCGGGACTTATAATGCGGAGATAGAGGGAGATTTTTGCGACTCTAACATCGCAATTCCACCGGGTTCGTATGTGGTCATTGAGCTCATGGACACCGGCTACGGCATGCGGCCCGAAACGCTGGCTCGGATCTTCGAACCATTCTTTACAACCAAGGGACCAGGTGCGGGGACCGGGCTCGGCTTGAGCATGGTGTACGGCTTCGTGAGGCAGTCTGGCGGGTACATTACCGCTTACAGCGAGGCGGGCGTAGGGACGACTTTCAGGATCTATCTGCCATTCGCCGTGGCATCACAATTGGAGCCAGAAGCGCCACCGCGCGACCGCGCTCCGGCGCGTGCCGGCCGCGGCAAGGTGATATTAGCCGTCGACGACAATTCTCTCGTTCGGGCGACAATAGTCAACCAGCTTTCGAACCTTGGCTACAAGGTGCTTGAGGCAACCGATGCGGCGGATGCTTTGAAGTTGCTGGACGGCGAGGAAAAAATTGATTTGTTGTTCACCGATATCATCATGCCCGGCGGACTTAACGGCAAGGAGCTCGCTATCAAGGCGAAGGCGATGCGTTCGAATCTCAAAGTTCTATTTACGTCCGGCTTTCCTGGCACTTCGCTGTCGAACGGACCAATGCTTGATGATGGCGACGTACTCCTGAGCAAACCCTATCGCAGGCATGACTTGGGCAATGCAATCCATCAGATGCTGGCGAGCTAGTACTACTGCGTCACTAAACTGAACGCCTCATCCGTCCGAACCGGCGGCTGCAGCACGGGCAGCGTGAGAGGCGTTGTACAAGCGCAACGATGAGGCGTCGCCGCATGGTGGCGATCGAGTTTGGTATGTGACGCTCTGGCCTTATCGGAGGCGCCTCTGGGTCGGTAACCGGGGTGAACGGCAAGTTCCTCGAACAACCTGGCGGGACGAGGTCCGCAGGGGGGAATCGTCTCCCTCTCGGAGACCAGGAATCCGTAGGCCGCGATGCACAGCGTACCGTGGTGATGGAAGCCTCGCCAACTCCGTCCCTCAAAATGCCCGAGTCCCACTTCTTGTTTGAGCTCCTCATAATCTCGTTCGATCCGCCACCGCAGTTTTGCGATGTCGACAAGACGCGGCAGAATGATGTTTGCCGGAAGTGTTGAAAGCCAATATTTTGTCGGCTCATCTTGTCCTTTGGGCCATTCAATCAGCAACCACTCTTCGGGGCGAGGCTTCGTGAGCTTATAATCCTGATGGGCAACGCGAACACGAACGCCAGCGAATCGCGACGACAGGGATTCAGCGCTCCCCTCACGCCATTCGATCTCCCGCCAGGCGCGTTTAGGCAGGCTGAGGGCGAGCTCCTTGACCGAGATCGGCTGATGCTTGCTGTTGCGGCGAAGCCGCTTCGGTGGTTTGCCGCGACCCGTCCATTTCTTCGGTGGTAGCGGTCCCGTGTCCGGAGCCCACACTGTCGTGGTCGGCGCGATCCCGGCTACATAGGTTAGCCCCAACTCGCTGATGCTGTTCCGCAGATCCGTTTTGTTGCCGTACCCCGCGTCCATCAGTACAACGCCGCGAGGAAGTCCAGCCTTGCATGCGGCTTCGATCTGCTCGAGTGCGATTTCCGGTTTGGTTTTGAAGCAAATCTCCTTGGGCACGCCGGCCTTGCGCCGGCGTCTGTTATCCGCGGCCCACTCCTCCGGTAGATACAAACGATAGGCCACAGGTAGGCTGGCCTGGTGATTGGCAATGGACAACGACACCGCTACCTGACAATTTTCCTGCTTCCCCAATTGCCCGCAATATTGGTGGGCGACGCCAACCGAGTGCTCGCCCTTCTTTGGAAAGGCGGTATCGTCGACAATCCACGCCACAATCGGTTCGTGACGCTCGATTGCTGGGCGGGCCATCTCGCTTACCTTGGACAGGACCGGCTCGTCGCGCCAGGGTGACTGGCCCACGAAATGCAACAGCGACTGATGCTGCGCCGCCGTCCCGGCGGGCGCCGTCAGCGCCGCCATTGGCTCAACGCTCTTGCGCTCTCCCGGCATGATCAGGCCGACGCAATAATCTCGTAGCGGACCGGCTCGATCCTTATGCCCAATGACGCTCACAAGCCCCTCGACATACGCTTCAAATCGCGCTTCACTGCCGTCTATCGATTGGAGATCCATCCCAGCCCCCGCTGATGAACGAATCCCAGCCCATAACTGATTCTCCTTGGAGGTTGCCCGCGGCTTTTTGACTCAGAAGTTTTCTGACTCAGTAGTATTAGAAGGACTCGCCTTTCGACCAGACCCCCTCCTGATTACACCAAAAACATCGACCTGCGGTCGAGGCACCAATGCAGCGCACGCTGGCAACTGCCGCGATTTTACCCTCAAACGGCGCAGATCGAGAAGTGTCGGCGCGGGGCGGCTTCTTGATGCGCATGCGTTGCGCCTTGCTGGCAGTACTGCGGGCGTGATCTGCTTCGCTCGAGACCACCCATGTTCGTTAGGTCGGCGTCGCTTGGCGGTTCATGCCGGGAAACAGATTGGGCAACCGCTGCTTCGGAGCCTCGCTGCCGATGCGTATATCTGCATCATGGTTTGGATCCGTTGAGATCCGCCGAATACAAGATGCTATGGGGGCAGGCGGCGAAACAGCTAAGCTCGTCGCTTCAATCAATAGGGCAATTGACAGGAGCTCCCTTATGCAGAAGCACCACGACGATAGCAAAGCCTGCCTCACCGCCTTCCTTCAGGATAACACGGGTATAGCGGTAATTGAAATGAGTCTCGCTAGTTGGATCGTTGCCGGTCTAATTCCTGGCGTCAACCGCGAGCCACTAAAGAAAATTGCTGCAGATCCAGAGGAGCTGCTGCGGCTTTTGTATCGCTGGCGCGACCAAGCGATCAAGGCCGGGAAGGACATCACCCGAATTGCC
>DATFQX010000353.1:0-3115 GCA_035263865.1 Xanthobacteraceae bacterium | reverse complement strand
AGTTCGAGGCGCCCGGCGGGGGACTGATCACCAGCACAAATCTCACACCCGCCAACGACGCCGAGATCGCGCAATGGAGCGATGCGCAGGTCAAGGACGCGATTGCTCAGGGCAAGCGACCGGATCGTGCGTTGGTGCCGCTTATGGCCTTCGAGTGGTACAAGAACATCAGCACCGACGACCTCGACGCTCTGGTGGCCTATCTGCGGACATTGAAGCCAGCGACGCCATAGGAAGACGCCAACTGCTTATTGAGCGCCGACCGCGGAGCGGCTTCGTGCAATCGAGTCGCCCCGGTCGCGTTCCGACCTGCCGCCTCTTGCGAGGGAGGATGCGACCGTCTTCACGGTCGCGCCCCGATGGGGCCGCCTCCCACAAGCGTCATTGGCATGCCCGTATAAATTCCTGCACGTTGTCGTCATAAATCGGAATCTGGATGATGATCGGCTTCGGCGCGGCGTTTATCTCGACAATGATGCGCCACGTGGTGTCGAGCGGCGGAGAATCGAGAAGGAGAAATTCATCGATTCCAAAATGCGTGCCTAAATCCAACCACTCCACCCTTTGCTTGTAGCCGCTGAAGGCGACGATGAAGAATCTGTTGGAATATTGGTATTGCGGAATGAGTTTTTGCGACGGGTCTTCATCATTGACGCGATAAGTGGTGCGAATTCCACGGTAGCCGTCGACGCGATCGGAGAAATCCAACGACGCCGCTCCCGCCGCGTCGACGAGCGTCGCGAAAAAGACAATCGTTCCGTTCCTACAAACTCCTTCTACGGACGCAAAAGCGCCATCTGCATTCTTCTGGACGGACTCGACCGTCACATCCACCTTCTCGGTGGTCACGTTTTTCTTGCGCGTGACCTTCCAGGTCGTCCCCGACGTTCCCGCGTATTCCTGCCCCTTCGGTTTTGCCTCCTGACGCTGGCGTTCCTCGAGCACGGCGCGCGCTTCTTTCTCTTCGCGTTCTGCCTGCTGGCGTTGACGCTCTTCCTCCTGCTGCTTTGCCTCGCGACAACCCTCCGGCATGCGATTGACCGTGGTCGGAGGCTGCGCGTGCCGATACGCCGCCCTGCGACGCTGATACTCGAGCTCCTGACGGTCGGCCTCGTAGCACTCGACGAGCTTGCGGCGCTCCGCATCCTGCCCCGCTTCCCGGGGAGGGGTATTCTCGAAGCGGATCGGCACCACGAGGCGAAACGATGCATCCGGAAGCTTGACATGTTCCGGCGGCGAAAACGGCTGGGATTGCTGAATGAGGAGGAGCGCCGCCCTGCCGAGTTCAGGGTTGATGGTTACGATGCGGGTTCCCGGAAGCACCCACCCCGAGCGGCTCATGTTGAATTCGAATCGCACAATGCCGCTTCTGCCGCGGGTTCGAATTCTGGGCAGATAGCGTTTGTTGTGTTCGAGGTCCGCGATGATCTGGTTCTTCCACTCCAGCGGCACCGAAACATCGTCTTCATCCGCGGATCGCGCGACCGCAAATTCGGCGCCTGTGGACATCAGCGCCGCTGCAAGGAGAAAAATGCCGAGCAATCGCGGCTTGCGCATTCTCAAATCTAGATTGGACGATGACGGCCACACGACCCGCGCACCTCGCTGCAGGCGATGTTCGCGCCTGTTTTTGGCCGACAGGCGCGGCCGCGCGCCAGACTAGGCGAAGCCCAGCCGACCCGCCAGTGACCCGCGGCAGCGCCGCAAGAAGTACGGCTTGAGTGGATTGCCACGATCGGCTCAACGTCCGTAAGCTCCCGGCAAGGCCCAAGCCTGCCTCCGCTGCGGGAAAGCACGAGCGGCGCGCGGCGCCGCGGGCGGTGGCTGGTCCAGGTTGACATGAACATCGAGCTCAAGCTCACGGTGGAAGACCTCAACGCCCGCTACGCCCAGGCGATCGACGATGACAAGCTCGAAGCATGGCCGGATTTTTTCACCGAGCAGGGCCGCTACCGCGTTACCACGGCGGAGAATTTCGAGCGCGGCCTGCCGCTCGGCATGATCTATGCAACCTCGCGCGCCATGCTTCGCGACCGCGTGCGTTCGCTGCGCGAGGCCAACGTCTACGAAGCGCAGCGTTATCGCCACGTGATCGGGGTGCCGCTGATTGCGTCCGCCGAGGGCAGCGCCGTGCGCGCGCAGACGAGTTTCATCGTTGCCCGGGTCATGCACAGCGGCGAAACCACGTTGTTCGCCACCGGCCGCTACCACGACCACGTCGTGCTCGATGACGGCAACGCCCGCTTTGCCGAGAAGATCGTGATCCTCGACAGCCGCCTGATCGATACGCTGCTCGCCATTCCGCTCTAACCCCGCACGCCATGCCCGAGCCCGCCGCCGCTTCGTTGACGCGCTACCGCTCGTTCGTGCTGTTCTGGTGCGCGCGCACCTTCACCAACGGCGCCTACATGATGCAGGGGGTGGCGGTGGGCTGGCAGATTTACGAGCTCACCAACGATCCCTTCGACCTCGGCCTGGTCGGGCTGGTGCAATTCGTGCCGCTGGTGGCCTTGTCGGTGATCATCGGCCAGGTCGCCGACCGCTTCGATCGGCGCATCGTCGTCGCCACCTGTCAGGTAGGCAAGGCGCTGGCCGCGCTCGCGCTCGCGGTCGGCACCGCGCGCGGCTCGCTCACCCGCGACGCCATGCTGGCCATCCTGTTCGTGTCGGGTACGGCGCGCGCGTTCGAAATGCCGAGCATTCACGCGCTGCTGCCCGGCATCGTGCCGGTGACGCTGTTGCCGCGCGCGATCGCTGCCTCGGTGAGCGCGCAGCAGACCGCCGTCATCTGCGGGCCCTCGCTCGGCGGGCTCCTCTATATGCTCAGTCCCACCGGCGTCTACGCAACCTGCACCGCGGTCTTCATCGCTGCGAGCGTGCTGATCAGCCTCATCCGCGTCGCGCGGCGCAGCGACGGGCGCCAGCCGATCAACCTCGAGACGCTGTTCGCCGGCTTCCGCTACATCCGCAGCCGTCCGATCCTGTTGGGCGCGATTTCGCTCGACCTGTTCGCGGTTCTGCTCGGCGGGGTGACCGCGCTGTTGCCGATCTACGCCCGCGACATCCTGCAGGCCGGGCCATGGGCGCTCGGCCTGTTGCGCTCGGCGCCGGCGGT
>DATFQX010000352.1:0-6817 GCA_035263865.1 Xanthobacteraceae bacterium | reverse complement strand
CAGTCCGCCCTCCCGGTCGTCGGCTTCGTGAACGCCGGGTCACCCCATGCTTCCTGGAGCAATGCGTTCCGTCAGGGCCTCAACGAAACCGGCTACGTAGAGGGCCGGAACGTGATGGTCGAGTACCACTGGCTGGAGGGCCAATTCAGTCGCCTGCCGGAACTCATGGCCGACCTGGTCCGCCGTCGCGTGGCCGTGATCGCTACGCCCGCTGGAAACTATGCTGCCCAAGCGGCCAAAGCTGCGACGACCACGATTCCGATCGTCTTTAGCGTCGGCGACGACCCGGTCAGGCTTGGTCTGGTCACCAGCCTTGCGCGGCCGGACGGAAACGCGACCGGCATCAATTTTTTTGTCCAAGAAGTTGCCACCAAGCGGCTCGGGCTCTTGCATGACCTGGTGCCCAAAGCAGTTCGCCTTGCCGTGATGATCAATCCGGCCAATGTCCCGACTTACGAGGTCAATTTACGAGAGATACCAAAGGCAGCACGCGCAATTGGACTGCAAATTCAGGTCCTCAACGCCAGCACCAGCCCCGAGATCGAGGCAGCCTTCGCCACCATCGTGCGCGACCGCGCCGATGCGCTTTTCGTTGCTGCCGATGCGTTCTTCGCCACCCGGAGCGTGCAAATCGCGACGCTCGCGGCACGCCACGGGATTCCTGCGTCCTATTCTACTCGCGCATATACCGACGTCGGGGGGTTGATGAGCTACGGAGCGAGCGCGACGGATGCGGCTCGTCAAGTCGGCGTCTACACCGGTCAAATTCTCAAGGGCGCGAAACCTGCCGACCTACCAGTGTTGCCAGTCGACGAAATTCGAGCTCGTCATCAACTTGCAGACTGCTAGGGCGCTCGGTCTCGAAGTGCCCAACGCGTTGCAACTGCTCGCCGACGAGGTGATCGAATGAAACGCCGCGAGTTCATCACGCTGCTCGGCTGCCTGGCCGCTCGCGGGGCTGAACTGGGTGACGTGGAGTTGGGTGAGGCCAGTTCAGCGAGATCCCCCGAAGGATGATAATCCAGCCCGACTGGTGTGGCGGTACTAAGTCTGGATAACAGGCGACCATAGGAAATTTGCGATTGGCACTTGCTCTTGAAATTTTCCAGACCCTTGGTGCGCTGACCGCATTCGGAACAGGTGCATTTACAATCTATGATCGTCTTCTGAGGTATAGGCCATTTGTTTCCATCTATGCTGATCTGCAGGGTTCGACTGCGTGGCCCTATCTGCGCGTGACTAATGCAGCGCCGTTCGATATTTTCGTTAGTGAGATAGAAATCGAACCTCAGCTTATTGCGCTTTCCCAACAGACAACAGTACGCGCCATGGTGGACGTACTGGCACGCGCAAAAATCACTGCGACCATAAAGGCGGGCGAGGATGCAATCTTTCACATCATTGAGGCGCCCTCCGGGACCGATGCGCAAAAAAGGACCGCGGATCTCATCAAAATAAAAGTGCGCTGGTATAGATCACTTTCGCATGGTGTTCGGCCTATTGCCTCTGCGATTTACACATCGCTTGACGACATAGAGGAGAGGAAAAGAGCCGCAGTCCGGGCCGGTCGGCAAGCATGACAAAGGACGCTCAGCCGCTGTGGCAGTTCGAAACGGGCCTAATACCAACACTGCGCGCAATCCCGACTACCCGAAGTGGAGGCAGAGATCGTCACACGGATAGGCGGGCCCTCAGCAAGGCCAGCAGAAACAATGGCTTGTGCGAGGCCGCGCTGACGGGGTGTTCCGGTGAGACCGTCACCGACCCCAATCCTCTTCCGCTTCCCGTCTCACGGCAGGTGCGTCCGGATTTCCCAATCGACCGGTGACTTCCCGCAACACTTGCCCAGAAGAACCTTCGAAGTCAAAAACAGGGAGAGCCCCGGTGTTTGCTGTGCCCGGGGCTCCCTGCGGCTGCTCTCCATTGCTTCCTTTTTGGTGGGGGCGTTTTGCTCCCCGGAGGCGCCACTTGCCGAGATAACCCGGAACAAGCCAAGACGGTTCCTAAGGCATCGCGCGGCCCATAGAGGGGTCGCACTGGGCTGACGTTCTCGCACGAGCGCCCGTGGCAAATAGGGCACACCGCCGGAACAATCTCAGCCGCTCCGCAAGAGCGTCGCAGTCGCGGCGCAATTAAAAGGTTGGATCTTATGATGGGGTATGCCGGGAGTATGTCAGATCCGTCTCGGGCGCGCGAGCGTCTCGCTTGGTCGCGCCCCTTATCGCGCCGCGCGTTTTGATATGACGTCGAGACCTCAGGAAATTGGCAGTGGACAGAACGCTGCGGCGAGATCACCGGACGGCGACTTTGTGGCGGTTCTTTGCCGCACCATTGAGTCCATCGAACACGACCCGGCGCAGTTGCGGAATGCCGTTTATGAACTCGCACGCATCAAGCTTCGAAGAGAAGCTTGGCGAAAAAATCCACCAATAAGCTCTCTGGAGGCAAGACGATTGACGCTCGCGCTCGAGCTCGCGATCGAGGGCGTCGAGACTATCTATTCGAAGCACGACGAACTGAGAGCTCTGCAGTCCGTCGACCGATTCATCGAAAGCTCGGAAATCGGTCGGACAATCGAACCGCGCGAGCCGTTGCTGATGATTGACCCGCCCCCGGCTCAGACCGCGGATGCCGATCATCGCGCGAAGGATCTGTCGCTGAAGGTCGAGCGGTCATTGTACTGGCTGGGTGCCGCGCCGCTGCTACGAGGAGCAGTGGTCGCCATTTTGGCCGTGGCGGTGTGTGCGGCACTCAGTCAATTTGGCTTGCTCGGAGGCCACGTCCTGCCGTCATCGCCGTCTCAATCCGAGTCTGCGCCGATGTTTCGGCCTTCGATTGCGCGCATCGACGGCGCACCCGCGAGTCTCCGGCATCGTCCCTTGGTTGCTGCGGGATCAAAGGGCAATACGCCTTGGTACAGCAGTGATGATCGGTCGAGTGTCGAGCCCGACGAGCAGCCCGTGAAGTCGCTGCGTTCAAGTTGTACCCAGACATACGAGGTTCCGTCGGAAGGCGGCGGCAAAGCTTCCGTCAACGTGGTGCGCTGCTGAGGGGGTAATGCTGCGTGGTCAGCCTTCATGCCATGCGTTGAGTGTGGTGACGGGGCCTGAGTTTCAATGAATGACTGGGCGCGCCAGCCCCGGCGCGAATATACATCGGCGGGCATAGTTGCCCCTCCGTCGTCCAGTCGTTACGACGAAGGCGAATCAAAAGCACCGCGGAGCCTCGACGTCGGCGGCCCCCTGCGAAGTTGCTGCGTCGGCTTTGAAAAGGGGCGGGATCGAAGGCGTTTTGCTCGACATGCGGCTTGCCGCATCTCAACTCGCAATCGCCAGACGTTCGAGCTTTCCCTTTGAGGCGAGCGAAATTCACATGCGGTGCCAAAGGCCTCGGCTCGGCGCGCCGTGATTTTTTCTCTGAGCCGCATCACGGGCGGCGGGGCCGGCTCGGTCCTACACATCCCTGCTCATCAGGCCCGCGAATGGCGGTCAGCAGCCCCACACTTTGACAGACGTTTCCCCGCCAGCTTCGGACGGGACCTTGTACGTCTGCGCGCTGCACCCTAAACGCCGAGGTGGCTCCGTTGTCGGGCTGGCAACAGGTTGGCTTTGCTCGTCCGGTACGACGTAGGTCGAAACACCATAGTCGCCGTACCAGGGCGCACCGTAGTCGCCGTACCAAGGCGCACCGACCCACACCCGGCGCGGGCCGATGGCGTGTCGGAAATGCGCAAAGGGTGCAGTGCGGATGCGCGCAGGTACCGCGACCCGTTGTGGCCGCGCAATTGCAGGCCGGATCATCGGGGCGCGGAATCCGCCACGAAAGGACATGCCATGGACGCCGGCAAAGCCGCCGCCTCTGGCGGAAGTTTCCACCGGCGCCGCAATCAGCCCGACCGCGAGAACGGCGAGGAAACCGGCTGCAATTCGAATGGTCATCGCGAGGGCTCCTACGAACCGCCCCTGCTTCTACAAGCGGCTCGGGTCTTGCCCTCTGGCAAGCCGACGATGGATAACCGCGGCACTCTCGAGCCGGCGCTTGACCCTGAGAATGGCAAGCGTCCATGCGCCGAGTACGGCGGTGGCGGTGACGAGCGATGCAAGTACTAGAGTCATGGCACGTTATCCAACGAGATGGCATGCCTGTGCTGTATCGGCTCAATTAGTCTTTCGATTTTTGTTTGAAACTGCCTCGCACGGCTTTGTGAGGCCTTGTGATCGCGAGGAATCCGGCCAGACTCTAACGGGCGGTGAGTTGGGGGGTGGCTCGGCCCAGCATCCCCTAGGCATTGCGTGAAGCGTTTGGTTTTACCCCGTGTGCCGGACCGAGCCGAGGCGACAGTGGCACCCTCGAATCGAGCGCGCGAGCCGTTCTGCCGGGAAGGCTAAACGATGAGTTAAGCGCGGGCGGCTCGGCCCGACCTAACCTCGGGCTGAGAAGATGGGATGATCCATCAGGCTGGGTCGGGACCGAGCCTGGACCAATTTTACGTCGGCTGCGCTAGTAAATGCTCACACGACAGGCGTCGAAGATGTTTGCGCGTCTATCCTTGCCGCGTGGCCTGCCAAGTGCCTGAACACCCGCCACCCGGTCCCTGGCCGCGCCAAGTGCCGGTCCCGTTATCTGATGTCCGCTTTTTATTGTGATGCGCGCCACTGACCCACTCCAACACCTGCTATACTTCGTCCGTGACCCTTGGCCTTGGGGTAAGCCCCATGAGGCGGCGGGAATTCATCACGCTCCTCGGTAGCGCAGCAGCCAACCAAGTTTGAGCGGGTGATCAATCTCAAGGCGGCCAACGTTTGCTCGGCCCCGTTCTCGCCGACGAGGTCATCGACTTGCTCCTCCGCATAAGCGAAAAAAGACCGGAGCAGAATGCTCACTGGCCACCGGTGGCAACCGAGACCAGATGTCGTCCCGTTTGGAGCAAGCATGACGATCAGTACTGCCGTCGAGCCCGTCCGGCCATCCGACGAGGCTGCGGCAAAGCGAGGCGAACGGCGTGCACTGGGCGTCGCCTGCGGCGCGCACATGCTGCATGACGGCTATACCGATCTCGTCTGGGTCGCCCTCCCAATCTGGCAAGCCGAGTTTGGCTTGAACTATGCGATGGTCGGCCTATTGCGCACGATCTACAGCGGCACCCTGGCAAGTCTGCAAATCCCTGCCGCGGGAATCGCGGTGCGCATCGGTGCCGGCACGGTGCTTTCGGCGGGGACCGCCTTGGCCGGCCTGTGTTATTGCCTGGCTGGCCTCAGTTCAGGATTTGCGCTGCTAGTTTTGGCTCTGTTTCTGGGCGGGGTTGGGGCGGCGACGCAGCATCCGATCGGTTCGGCGCTGGTGATGCGCGCGTTCAGCGGGGCGCGGTCGCTCAAGGCCTTCGGTGCTTACAATTTCGCAGGCGACGTCGGTAAAGTGCTATTGCCCGCGACGGCGACAAGCTTGTTGCTGATTCTGCCATGGCGGCCTGCATACACAATGCTTGGGCTCGCCGGCATCGTCGCGGCGATGTTGATCGCCATTCTGACCCCTAAGGTCGCGCCCGAGCCGCACCCGCCCTCCGCCGAGCTTGCCCTCGATGAGCGCGGCGAAGGCGATACTGCGCGGCGGTTTGGCTTTCGCATTCTCGTCCTGTTCGGCATCACAGATAGCGTCGTGCGAAGCAGCTTTTTTGTATGCCTCCCATTCCTGCTGATCGGAAAGGGGGCGGCTGTCACGACTGCGGGATTCGCATTGACGCTGGTTTTTATCGGCGGTGCCGCCGGAAAGCTTGCCTGCGGATGGATCGGCAATTGGATCGGCAACCGCGCCACTATTGCCATTTGCCAGACGCTCACCGCAGTAGGAATTGTCGTGCTCTTGCTGCTGCCGGTGCAACTTACACTGGTCATCCTTCCGTTCGTCGGTCTTGTGCTAAATGGCGTCACGACTGTCATTTACGGCTCTGTGCCGAACTACGCTGTGCCAGAGCGGCGCACACATTTGCTCAGCGTGTTCTACACGATCTCGATCGGCGCGGCCGCCGTCTCACCGCCCGCTGCGGGATTCCTCAGCGACCTCATCGGCATCCCCGGCACGGTCACCATCGTGTCCGCGCTGACGCTGG
Source organism: Xanthobacteraceae bacterium (assembly GCA_035263865.1). Classification (GTDB taxonomy): domain Bacteria; phylum Pseudomonadota; class Alphaproteobacteria; order Rhizobiales; family Xanthobacteraceae; genus VAZQ01. Next base: position 711 of record DATFQX010000352.1, on the reverse strand, counting down.
CCACGATCCCATGCGCGTTTCTGCTCAAGGACCTGCGCAACACGGAGGCCCCGTAGCAGACATTAGTGACCGCTTTTTGCTGCGAGGCACGGTGCTATAATGAGTTCGTGATCCTTGGCCTTGGGGTAAGCCCTATGAAGCGCCGCGAGTTCATCACGCTGCTCGGCGGGGCGGCAGTCTGGCCGCGCGCGGCTCGGGTGCAGCAGGGCGAATCTTCCATCCGCAAACGAATTACGAGGTTCCAGTATGGAGGAACTCGTCTTTGAGCGGCAGGCGGCGGCCGAGTACGACCGAGCCTTTGCGCATGTTACGAGATACTTCATGCCTTTCGTTCTGCGCGCGGCCCGCATTGCACGGGGTATGCGCGTCCTTGACATCGCTGCTGGCACGGGGCTTTCGGCCGAGGCGGCCCTCTCCGCGGTCGGCCCGACTGGTCACGTTACGGCCGCCGATGTCTCCCCCGCCATGGCCGATAAGGCACGCGAGCGCCTCGGCGAAGCGCGCAATATTTCCGTTTTGATCGAGGACGCACAGGCTCTCTCGTTCTCAGACGAAACCTTCGACGCGGTAGTCTGCAATCTCGGGCTGATGTTCTTCCCCGAGCCGGCACGGGGCCTCTCGGAGTTTCGTCGGGTGCTTCGTCCGGGCGGGCGGGCGGCAGTGTCGGTGAATACGGTCCCAGAGCGCTCCTATAATCACCAGATCAACGTC
>DATFQX010000351.1:0-5527 GCA_035263865.1 Xanthobacteraceae bacterium | reverse complement strand
AACCTCGGTGCATGTGTCCGGCGAGCTGTTCAAGATGATGACCGGCGTCAACATTCAGCACGTGACCTATCGCGGCGTCGGGCCGGCGCTCACCGATCTTTTCGCCGGACAGGTGCACCTGATGTTCGACAACCTGCCGTCGTCGGTCGAGCACATCCGCGCCGGCAAGCTGCGCGCGCTCGCGGTGACCACGACGGCGCGCTCGGACGCGCTGCCGGACATCCCGACCGTGGACCAGTTCGTACCGGGCTACGAGGCCCGCGCGTTCTTCGGCATCATTGCGCCGAGGAACACGCCGCCGGAGGTCATCGGGCGGCTCAACACGGAGATCAATGCAATCCTCGCCGACCCCAAGGCGAAGGCGCGGTTGGTCGACATGGGTGGAACGATGCTGCCCGGCCCACCCGCCAACTTCGGCCGTCTCCTGGCCAGCGAAACCGAGAAGTGGGCCAAAGTGGTGAAGTTCGCCGGCATCAAGGCGGAGTGACCCGCGCGATCCCGGCCGAATATTCCGTAACGCCCGTTCCGCGAATGGCGGCAATGACCGCTGTTAGCACTGAGCGACGGATTTGCATCTTGATGGCCGACCGTCGCTTTCGGCGGCGAAGCGGAAATGCCGCCCACGTTGCGAGCCTGTCGATCTGGCGCTCATGACCCATAGCGCACATCGGTGCTATCAAAATCATGCAGCGCATTCAGCCGACTGTCGGCTGCCCTAACGAGTTTGCTAGCGCTTAGTTCGGTCGACCTGCTCAAAAAGCCAGGTGCTCGGCATTTGGAGGCGACTCCTCCGCTTGCACTCGCGTGAAAATCCATGCCACTGGCGCGAGCGCGAGGGATAGGACCAGCAGTCGGACCATGATCGATGAATGCAATATCGTAGAGTTGAGAAAGAGAAGGTACCAACCAAATGGAATCATCGCCGCGCCAACAATGGCCACGAGCTTGATCGGATAGTTTCGGAAAGATTGGCCGCGAACCGCAAAGTATGCCAAGAACAAGAGCAGCGGAGTCGGCAGGATTACAATCGCTGCGCCAATAAGGTGAGAGCCCCATCCTAGAATGAAGGCGGAATAAAGTAACATCATAGCGGCAAACATGGTACGGAACGCAAAATTTGAGTCGAGCCGCGATAGGTTTAGCCCGATCTCATCGAGCCTGCGCCTGACGCTTTCTGACACCTCTTGAGCCACTCCGCCGCCGGTGCGCTGACCAAGTCTGGTTGCAAAATCAATTACAGGATCAGGACCCCAAACCGCGACGACAAGAAGCTGTTTGCATGCGATACAAACAACAGCTGCTGTAATAAATGCTGTGAGGGCAAGGCTGAGCCGACGGGCCAACGTTCTATCTTGTGCCTCTCCAAGAACTACAAGCAGAACAAGGGCGATCAGCGCGATTGGGATTCCCCCCACTAAGCGGTCAAAAATGGCAATGGCCGCTCCGAACGAAGCTGTCGCGAGGACCAACCGGAGCTCCGAAATTTTTCCAAGCGGGTGGAACAGTCCAAATAGAATGAACCCGAAAAGCGCAATATCGATCGGTGCGAAGCAAAACGATCGATCGAAAATCGGCACCGCATAAAACAGGGCAAGCGAGAGGCCGATACACACGAAAGCGGTCGCTCGTCGGCGTTCGGAGGGGATGCTCGACCGAAGGCGCAGTGCGGATGCGGTGATCAACCAAGCGAGTAAAGCATAACAGATGGTAAGGAGCAGGGTTATAGCGCTCTGGAACGAGAGAATGCCTAGGAGCAGCGCGGCCACCGTAACGATGCCGTGAATGTAACGGTGATAGAATATAAGTTCAGGAAGACGATGCTCCGTGGGGTTCTTTATTGCCTCAAGCGTGGCTGCGAGTCCATTACAATAGGGCTGTTGCGGAGGGAGTTTCCCTTGAATGTCGGCATCTACTTGAAATTGCCCTACTGGCACTCTTGGGGAGACGGCTGCCTTCAGTCGAGACTCCTGTGGTGCGATGAGCATGCTAAGTGTTAAGCAGTCATCCCCGTGTAGGTACAATTCCTTAGTGGGCGCGAAGGGCAATCGATAGGCCTCAGCGAGCGCTCGGCTCTGCACGGCTTCTTCGACCACTGCTAGGTACCGCGCCTGATCGATCCCCATCACGGCGTAGTTGGTCGCAAACCAAAGCGTCATTGCGGACACTGCGATCAGCGCCGCTAGGACAACGGTGACGCGGGTTGAAATCTGAGGCGACATGGAATGTGGTCAAAACGCGCCGACAACTAAAAGAATCGCGACGTCGGAATCGTGCTCGGTAGCAAATCGACGCCGAGCAGAATGAAGATCGCGCCTGTCAGCTGACCCGCCAATAGCAACCCATAGAGGAGGGCTGCTGACAATAGGATCACAGCAAATATCTTATTGGCCATTGACATCTTTTCAGCATAACCTGAAATGCGAGACGGGCAAATCATCAAGATAGGCTCGACAACAAGGCACTTGGGTTGTGAGCGAGCACGCCGCGAAAGTAGGATTGCCTAGAACGACGCTTGTGCGCGCAGTTGCGTTACGCTCCGGCGCGTGGGGCATGCCGTGGCAAACGAATCATTAGAATACCGGGGGATGCTTCACCAATCCGATGCGACGTGAGACGACTAATAAGATTCGCTACGTCTTAGAGGAGCTTGTTCCCCCGGCGCTACGCGACAGCATCCTCTTCAAAAAGATCGCTGAACTTGCATACGGTAAACATATATACGAGGCCTCCGATCTTCGTCGCCGTGCCCCGTTTATAAAGGAAGAGGAATACGCGGCGTTCTACCAAGTCCATCCCCGATTACATGACTGCACGGATAATTCTGATGCCTGCGTCCACAAAATCATAGGTGATGTAGTCGGCTCTTCCGTATGCGATATCGGTTGCGGGACAGGCTATCTTCTCGAGCGCATACGCGAGCGCCACGCTGATACGATGACGAGGATGATCGGCGTGGATTTCCTTATTACTCAAATTCCGAAAATTCCGACAGTCGAGTTTCTGCAAGCTAGGGTCGAAGCTCTACCATTCAGGGACCGTGAATTTGATACCGTGACTTGCACGCACGTCTTGGAACATATCCTAGACTATCGGAAGGCGTTGATGGAGCTGCGTCGGATAACACGCCGCCGCTTAATCATCGTGGTTCCGCGCGAGCGCGAGGCACTATACACCTTCAATCCACACCTCCATTTTTTTCCCTATCCGGAGAGTTTTCTCCGATCGGCAATTCCGATCCCGCCATCCCATGAGTGCGTCGATATCGCGCGCGACATTTATTATCGCGAAGACATGGAGAGCTAGGGAGCATCCAGGCTTCGCGATATCGGATAGCCACGAAGCCCCGAACGCACTCGCCCAAGACCGCAGTTTTGCTGCGGCGCGTAACGACGGCTTTTGGCACATCGCGACGCTTCGCGGCAGCGCAGCACTTCGGTCGCTTTCGGAGCGAAGCGGACATCGACTGAGCCGAGCAATCGCTGGGGTCCTGCCTCGCGAATTTTTTGCGGGGCGGGTCGCGCCGGCGGGCGATCTATGGCCAGAGACCCCCCACCGTGATCGCGCTAAGCTATACTTTCGAGCGATGAGCAAACCGAAAAAATCGAGTGCACCGGCTCTCCCGCCGCATTTCACGTCGCAACAGCTTTGTTACTTGCTCAACGTGACGCGCGGGCGCCTGGCGCAGCTAGCACACGATGGCGGCCCGATCGTGAAGCTCGGACCCGATCGTTATGCGATCGACAGCATCCCAAATTTTGTCCGCCGGATGCGCGAGCGCGGCGATCGGTCGAGCGATTGGAACCAGGCGAGGACGGAACTGATGCGCGAGCGGGCTGCCGTTGCCCGCCAAACCCGGCTCGAGCGCGAGGGTCGGCTCGTCGATATAGAGATCGTCGAGCTCATCGTTGGAAATAACAACAAAGTCGTGCGCGACAACTTTCTCGCGCTTGGCGTTCGCATCGCGCCGCAGGCGCACGCCGCGCGCTCAGTGCCGGCGGTGCAACAAGTTATCGATCTAAGGACGCGCGAAATTTTGGAGGCGGTCTCGGAGACCTCGGAAGCGGAAATTCTGGCAGGCATACAGCGCGAAGCGGCGCGCCGGGGCCGGCGGCTGGTCATTAAAGGGACGGGCGACGAGGCCGCGTGAGAGTGCGCGCCTATTCGAGATTGTCGACTTTTGGGGGCATTCCGGACATGCGTCGGCGCCTCACCCCGATTGCTTCCGCCGGTTTTGAGAGAAGCGGACATGCGGCTTTTGAAAGCGGACTTCGCTTTTTGACCCTGAGCGGTTGCGGCGCAGCACCGGGCCACCCGAACGTGAAGACCTCTTATTCGCGGTGTGGAGTCAGGGCGGATCGGGCTCGGAGTCAGTCTGCACTAATGCGAGCGTCGCGCAGGATGATGAACGGGCGCGAATCCGCACCAGATGGGATTTTCGGGGACCGACAGGTCACCGTGTCAGCGAAACGTGATTCCGATCACCAGAAATCTGTTGCTGTTCGGACACAGTTCAACAGAAATTCCTGTCAGGGTCGCGCCTTAACCACAAGGCCATGTGACGGCCCGAGGACCGTCGCATTTTCACCATCGGTCAAGATGAATGACAGTTATCAGGGGCGATCGATGAAATCGGGGCAAGGGGAACATGGCGGCTCCGACCAAACGCATCGACGGTATCGACTTCTGGCGCGGCTTTGGGCTGTTGACGATATTCATTGACCACGTGCCGGAAAACGTCTTTCAGCACGTGACGCAGCAAAATTTCGGCTTCTCGGATGCGGCCGAGCTGTTCGTATTCCTATCCGGCGTATCCGTCGCGGTCGCCTACGGCACGCGTTTTTTCGACGGAGAGACCGTCGGGGCGGTACGCGCCGTGCTTCGCCGGGCGTTCACGATCTACTGGGTGCAGATCCTGATCTCGTTGCTGATCATAGCCATCTTTGCCGGCGCTGCTGCCCTATGGAAAGAAAACGATCTCCTGGAAGATGCCGACGTGGTGGTGTCTAACCCGCTGCAGACGAGCGCCGCCATTTTGGCGCTTCTCCATCAGCTCGAGAACGCCAACATCTTGCCGCTCTATATCGTGCTGTTGCTGATGACGCCGTTGCTGCTGGCGCTGGCGCGCCGCGACGATCGGCTAATGCTCGCAGCCTCGGCCGGGACCTATCTGGCGGCACGCGCCTTCTCTCTCAATTTGCCAACGTGGCCCGTTGAGGGAACCTGGTGGTTCAACCCCATTGCGTGGCAGCTCATCTTCGCCATCGGCATTGTCGCAGGACGCCGCCTTAAGCGCGGCGGTATCGCCTACGACGCGCGGCTCTTCGCCGTTTGCCTCGCTATTGTCGCGATCGCCGCGGTAGTGCGTACCGATGCCTTCGGCTATGCGTCGGGGCTGTGGCAGCACGTGCGGGACGTGCTCGACTTCAAGACCGATCTCGGATTCGCGCGGCTCGTGCATTTCCTCGCGCTTGCCTACGTCGTCTATCATTCCGGTCTCACCGGCCTGATGCGGCGGACCCGGGCATTC
>DATFQX010000350.1:0-20370 GCA_035263865.1 Xanthobacteraceae bacterium | reverse complement strand
TTGAAACAGAAGAAATGAGCGCAAACAGGATCAGGCAACGGTCAGCGCATGGCGGATCATGCGCGCGATTTCCGCCTTGCTGTACGGCTTGGCAAGCAGGAGCACGCCGGCATCGAGGCGGCCGTGATGGAAAATCGCGTCTTCGGTATAGCCCGACGTGAACAATACCTTCATTCCGGACCGGAGCTTGACCACCTCCTCGGCGAGCTCACGACCGTTCATCGAGCCCGGCATGATGACGTCGGTGAACAGCAGGTCGAAGGATTCCCCGCGCTCGACGACCGCCAGCGCCTCAGCGCCGCTCGCTACCGAGATCGTCTGGTAACCGAGGCTCTGGATCTGCGTCGTCACGGATTTGCGGACCAAGGCGTCATCCTCGACCACGAGGATGGTTTCCATACCGCCCTCGATCAAGGAGGGGCAGCGGCCTCGATTACCTCCTCAGGCGCACTCGCGCGCGGCAGATACAGCTTGATCGTGGTGCCGTGTCCCTCCAGGCTGTAGACATTGATGTGTCCACCCGACTGCTTGACGAAACCGTAGACCATGCTCAGCCCGAGGCCGGTGCCCTTGCCGACCCCCTTGGTGGAAAAGAACGGATCGAAGATCTTGTCGCGGATGCTCGCGGGAATGCCGCCGCCGGTATCGCTCACCGCGATCATCACATAGTCGCCGGGACTAACCTCGGTCCAAGACTTCGCCCCATTCGTTGACTTGGATGATCGCGTCGAGCGCAGTATCGATGATGCTGCGCGCCATACGCTCGCTGTCGATAAGCGCCTCCTCCGCTTTCTTGCTCTCGGTCATATCGCGACCGATTAAGAAGTGACACTGCTCGGAATCGGACCACACGCAACTCCAGGCGAGCGGTACGAGCCGGCCGTCCCTTTGCACCCACCGGGTCTCGAAATTGCGTCTTTGCTGTCCGCGACGCGCGATGCGGATTTCCGCACGCGCAGCTTCGAGATCGTCTGAATAGACGAATTCGGCTCCATTGCGGCCTACGAGCTCTTTGGGGCTGTAGCCCGCAATCGGCTCGCAGCTGGGGCTCACTCGAAGAATATTGCCGGCGTGGTCCGTCGTTAGAATCAAATCCGGTGACAGATCGAAGAGGCGACTGCGTTCTTCGATTTCGCGCGTGAGCGCGGCCGTCTTCTCGCGTTCTCGCGCACCTCCGCATCCATACGCGCGAATGCCTTGGCCAGCACCCCGATTTCGCCTCCCGCCTCGGTGGGAACGACCACCGGCCGATCGCCGGTAAAAGTTTCCACCGCCCTGGTCATTTGCCCCAGGGGCTGCGTCATCGAGCGAGCAATGAACACCGCCAAAATCAGTGCGACGAGGACCGCACCGAGGGCAGCAAGCGCGCTCGAATCCCGAACGATTTCGCGCCCGTCGTCGCCGGTGCCGATGAGGCGCAGATCGTCGTACCAGGGCTTCGCGGTCAGTTCCGCCGAGAACCGCGATGCGAGCCGACGCCGTTCAGCCGCCGCAAATATGCTGGAGCGATCGGTGATGTCGCCCGAACCTGCACCCACCATCTCGTCGACGGCGAAGCCCAGCACGTCGGCCCTGGCACCACGGACTACCGCTTCGAGTTCGGTTGCAAGAAGTTGTACGTGACCGCCGAGGCGCTCCAGCGATCGAGGCACGGCGATGCTCAGGAGATTGCGGTAGGTCAGCGCGCCGGTCACGGCGATCGTGACCAGAACCAGCGCCACCATGGCGATGGTCAAACGCGTGGAAAGCTTCATGATATGGTCCCGCGCGGATCGGGGCCCGGAATCGCCAGCCAGGAGAAGGAGTTTGGGCGACCGCCTCGCGTGATCGCACGGCCATTCGCGGAGACGAGGCAGATCAGCTCGAACGTACGCTTGCAGCCGTTTTGTGGTGGGGCGGCGCTGCGCGCCTGGGCCGCCCGCGGCCAAGCCGCCGCACAACCGCGCGCCATCATGGCGTCTCGCGATAAAGCGTCATGGACCCTCCAGCCGGGATGGCATTATTTTTTTCGAATGTAGCACGATTTGTCGCCGGTATTTCCAGCAGGTCCCCGTGCCTGAGAATTACGGTTACCAACCGGAAGGGCGCATCGCACAAATTATATCTTTGGATCTGCTCGAAAATCGCGGCTCCCGCGGGTGCCGCACCGGCAGCAATCCGCGGGACCTCTCGCCGTCTCGTATGATCGACACTGAGCATTGCCCGGCGGCGAACCTCTGTCACGACCGCAAAGCCCAGGTCCTTCCGACCACGGCCCGCGAGCTCATGCCCGGGCTCGCAGAAAAACCCCATGTCGGGATTGGGCACCCGAGCGCATCGGGTCGGCTTTCAAATCGTGTTAGCGGCCGGTACCAAATACAAAAAGTATGGGTAGCATAGACACTGATTCCCTGTGGACCACGCAATCGCTGCGCCAAGCACTGCCCTTAGTCCGCCAACTTGCGCGGCAACTTGCAGCATGCAAATGTCGCTCCGCACCAACCCGTATTGCGGCGGAATCATGGGCTTTGGCACCTACGTTGCCTTAGGCATTGCTGCCCTCGTCACCGCGTGCGCGAGTCAGTCCGACTACATCGCACCAACCTACGTTTCGCCCTCGAGCTTCGAACACATGACCTGTCGCCAAATCGGCGAAGAGGCAAAGCGCGTCGCGCGCAACGAAGCCGTAGCCGATCAGGCCGGTAAGACGGCCTATGCCACCGAGATCGGACTCCTAAAAGGGACAATGGAGGCGTTGGAGCAGGTATCGATTGAAAAGAACTGTAATATTCAATTTGAACATGGATGATGCCAGCGCGTGCGCATGCAGGCGTGCGAAGGCTCTCCGCGCGTGAAGCTTAAAGCCGCCGTTTCGAAGACCAACCCGCATTGATCAGACGTGGACGCGTGAACCTGCCGTAGAGTCACGGCTCCGACTCAAGCCTTCACCGCCGGCTCGCGCCGGCGCGGCGCCTGCGCTAGGTTCACGACACTAGAGGAGGCTCCCGTGGCACGCGTGCGGATGATCACGGCGAAGGAGGCCGACGCAGAGACGCGCAGCCTTTACGACGCTGTCCTGAAGCAGTGGGGACGCATCAGCAATTTTTCGCAGGTGCTGGCGCACCAGCCCGCCGCGCTGGCAGGCTGGATGCTGCCCAACACGGCCATCCGCCTCGATAACGTGAAATCTGACCCGGACTATGTGAAGATCCAGCAACTCGTCATCGTCAAGGTTTCGGCGCTCAACCGGAGCGGCTATTGCATGTCCCACAACGTGCCGTTGGGTAGAAAGATTGGATTGACGGAGGCGCAGATCAAAGCAGCGCAAGGCAGCGCTTACATGCGCTCGCCCGATCTCGACGAGCGCCAGAAGGCGGCGATCCGCTGGGCCGAGGCCGTTACGCTGCTCACCGCGCGAGATGACGATGATGCTTTCGAAGAGATGCGACGGCATTTCAGCGAGAAACAGATCGTGGAACTGACGGTGTTCTGCGGTATGTGGAACTATTCGAACCGACTATGCGAGGCCCTGCACATCGACCTCGAGGAGCCGGACAAGCGGATTGAGTTTCAGGGGGACTAGCGAGGAGAAATGTCCGGAACCAAGACTTACACCGGCGGATGCCATTGCGGAGAGGTGCGGTTCGAGGTGACGACCGACCTCGCTAACGTCGTAGCCTGCAACTGCTCGATCTGCCAGAAGCGCGGCGCACTATGGTCATTCGTGCCGTCCGCACACTTCGCGCTGCGTGCGGGGGCGGACGCCCTCAAGGATTACCAGTTCGGCAAAAAGTCCCTCCATCACCTTTTCTGTCCCCACTGCGGCGTGGGCGCTTTCTCGCGTGGAACGAATCCGAAGGGCGACGAGACGGTCGCGGTCAATGTGCGCTGCCTCGACGAAGTGGATCTCGTGGCGCTCAAGCCGGCCCCCTTCGACGGCCGCAGCCTCTAGCCGATCGCCAGCGGCCGCACTCACAGCGGCGCCCGCTCTATCCCGTCGCTGAATTCGTCGCTGCAAAAGGGCCCGCCTTGGTACCAGTCGCCGATCGGATCGGGCGGAAGTTTCGCCTGCGCCGCAAGCGCGGCGGCGCTGTGTTCCTCGGAGCGGCCCTGCGGCCGATAGCCGAGGCGGAACGCCGCGCTGTTATCCCACCAGCCACGCACGTTGTCGGAGACGCCATAAAATATTTCGTGGCGAACGTCGGGATGCTCGAGGCCGATGCGGATGAGCTGTACAAGGTCCTGCGGCGCGATCCAGATCGAGAGTCGGCGCCGGTCGACCGGCACATCGCCGAAGTTGCCGATGCGGATGCAAGTAACGCGCAGTCCGTGCTTGTATGCATAAAGCGCGCCGAGCGCCTCGCCGAACGCCTTGCTGACGCCGTAGCGGGAATCCGGACGCACCGCGGCGTCAATTCCGATGCGCCGCTGGCGCGGATAAAAGCCGACCGCATGGTTCGACGAGGCGAATACCACCCGCTCGACGCGGTGGCGACGCGCCGCCTCGAACAGATGGTAGCAACCGATGATGTTGGATTGCAGGATCGTGTCCCATGATCCCTCCACTGAGAAGCCGCCGAGATGCACGATGGCTTGGACGCCGGCGACCGCGGTCTCGACCTGCGCCATGTTGGCGAGATCGGCTTCTACAAAGGTCTCGTCCGATGTCAAATCAGCGGGCCGCCTGACGTCGCTCAGCCGGATGTTGGGATAGATGCCTTTGAGCAGTTGGCGCAGGCGCGTGCCGATTCCGCCCGCCGCCCCCGTAATCAAAATCGTTTGCATGACCTACCTACTGCCGAGCTTGGCGGCGAGGCGCTGATACCGCTTGCGGCTGTTCACGAGATGCCGGCGCATCGCCGCCCGCGCCTGCAACACGCCGCCGCTGCGGATGGCCTGCACGATGGCGCGGTGCTCGCGTTGGAACGTCTCGCCATAGGCACGTTTCGGCATTCCCGGCCCACCGCGAATGGTCTGCCGAGGGATAATGAAACGTCCGAGATGTTCCAAAAAGCGCCTGAACTGCGGGTTCCCGGTAGCGTCGGCGATAGTGCAATGCAGGGCAAAGTCTTGGGTGATTGCATCCTCGCCGCGCTTGAGCGCGCCGTCGATAGCATCGAGGCACTGCACGATCTTGCGAATCTGGGGCGTGGACGCCCGCGCCGCCGCAAGGCCCGCGGCTTCGATCTCGATCCCGGTGCGCAACTCCATGATGTCCAGCACCGCGCGCAGGGGCGACAACTGGTCGAAGTCGATGCGCAACGGCCGCCGGGCGTTCTCGGGAACGAAGGCGCCGACGCCCTGCCGGGTGACGACGAGCCCCTCGGCACGCAGCGCGGCGACCGCTTCGCGCACCACGGTTCGGCTCACCCCGGTGGCGGCGATCAATTCCTGCTCGGTCGGCAATTGGGAACCAGGCGCGATCTTGCCGCTAATGATATCGTCGGTGAGCCGGGCGACGAGCTCGCCGGTCAAGGATCGGGGAGGCGGAAGCGGCCGGATCATCGATAGGCTTGGACTCGGTCGACCCGTTCGCACTTGACTCCCCGAGGCGTCAGTCATCATATGATATGACAAGCCATAGCACGGACACACCGCTTGATCAACGCGTGGCACAGTGTGCCGTCCGGACCGCGCAACAACAACGCAACAACCAGATTGAGGAGAACCCCATGGATCGCCGTACCCTGCTCCGTCTTGGCGCATTTTCCGCCCTTGGTACCTTGGCAACCGATCTCATCGGCCCTGCATCGGCGCAATCGAAGCTCGTCCTCAAGGCCACCGATGTGCATCCGCTCGGCTATCCGACAGTCGAGGCGGTCGTGGCCATGGGCAAGAAGCTCGAGGCGGCGACTGGTGGGCGGATCAGCATCCAGATGTACCCGTCGATGCAGCTCGGCGGCGAAAAGGAGATGATCGAGCAGGCCCAGGTTGGGGCGCTTGCCATCGCGCGCATCAGCGTCGGCCCAATGGGCCCGCTTGTTCCCGAGCTTAACGTGTTCAATCTGCCCTTCATGTTTCGCGACGACGCTCACATGGAGAAGGTGATCGATGGTCCGATCGGCGATGAATTATTGAAGAAGCTGTCCGACCATCCGACCGCGGCATTGATCGGGCTTTGCTGGATGAACGCCGGCACGCGCAATGTCTACAACAGCAAGAAACCGATCAAATCGATCGACGATCTCAAAGGGCTCAAGATCCGGATGATGGGGAATCCGGTCTTCGTCGATACCATGAACTCGCTGGGCGGCAACGGCGTGGCCATGGGCTTTGATCAGCTCGTCAATGCGATGCAAACGGGTGTGGTCGACGGGGCCGAGAACAATTATCCGACCTACGCCACTGGGCAGCATTACCGCTACGCCAAGTACTACTCGCTCACCGGGCATCTGATGATCCCGGAAATCCTTGTATTCTCCAAGAAAACCTGGGACACGCTCTCGAAGGACGATCAGGCGCTGATCGCCAAGTTTGCCAAGGAAGCGCAACAAGAGGAGCGCACCCTTTGGTATGCGATGGAGCAGAAGTCTCGTAGCGAGATGGAGAAAGCGGGCGTCGAAATCACCAACATCGACGACAAAAAGCCTTTCCAGGAAGCGGTCAAGCCAGTGTGGGAGAAATACGGCAAACAGAACGCCGAGCTGATCAAGCGCATTCAAGACGTGCAATGATCGCCTGATCCCTTGCCGAAAAAGCCGGCCGATCGATGGATCGCGCCGGCTCTCCTATTGTTTCTCAGGAAAGGGGCTTCCATGAAGGAGCGGTATTTCCGGGCGATGGATGCGATCCATAACGCCTGCCTGTTCGTGGCCGGCGGATTTCTCGTCATCATCGTGCTGATCATTCCTTACGGCGTGTTCACCCGTTATGTGCTCAACAGTGCGGCATCGTGGCCGGAGCCGTTGGCGACGCTGTTGATGATCGTGGTCTCCTTTCTCTCGGCCGTGGTGTGCTATCGCGAGTACCTACACATCGGCGTTGGGGTATTGCCCACGTTTCTCTACGAGCCGGCCAAATCGTACCTCGGCCGGATCCTCGAAGTGCTGATGCTGGCGACGAACCTGTTCATGCTCGTGTGGGGCATCAAGCTCTGCCAGGCGACCTGGCACCAGGACATCCCCGAATTTCCCATCGTTACCGTCGGCCTTTCCTATCTGCCGATCCCGGTCGGCGGCGCGCTCACCGTTTTGTTCGTGATCGAGCGCTTCCTGACGCAGAAGTTCTTCTCCGAGCCGGAGCCCGAGACGGTTAGCCAGCTCACCACCGAATAGGACCGAAGACGGATTTAGATCGTGGATATCTTCATCCTCGTCGGCGGTTTCACGATCGTCTGTCTGATGGGCATGCCGGTCGCCTATGCGCTCGGCATTGCCGCCATTGCCGCCGCGCTCTACGCCGGGATCCCGCTTGAGGCGGTGATGCTCAAGGTCGCGGGCGGCATGAGCGGTTTCTCGCTGCTGGCAATCCCGTTCTTCATCCTCACTGGCGCGATCATGGCGGTCGGCGGCATGGCCGAGCGCCTCGTCAACCTCGCCAAGGTCTTCGTCGGCTTCATTCGTGGCGGAATGGCGCTCGTCAACATTGTCGCGTCCACGATGTTCGGCTGCATCTCGGGATCGTCCGTCGCCGACACCGCGGCGGTCGGCTCGGTGATGATTCCGCAGATGATCAAGAGCGGCTATCCGCGCCTGTTCGCCGTCAATGTCACGATCTCGGGCTCGTTGCAGCCGCTTCTCGTCCCGCCCTCGCACAATATGATCATTTATTCGATCGCCGCGGGCGGGACGATCTCCGTAGCTCACCTGTTCATGGGCGGCATAATCCCCGCCTTGCTGCTTGGCCTGTCGCTGATCATTCTTGTTTTGATCATCGCGTACCGGGACCAATTCCCGAGAGGCGAGATCGTGCCGTTGCGTCAGGCAGTGAAGATCGCCATCGACGCGATCTGGGGCATGATCACAGTCGGAATTATCCTGGGCGGCATCTTGACTGGCGTCTTCACGCCGACCGAATCCGGAGCGGTCGCCTGTATCTACGCCTTCCTCGTCACGATGTTCGTCTACCGCGACGTCAAGTGGAGCGAAGTGCCGAAGCTGATCGCACGTGTGGTGCGCACCGTCGGCATGGTCATGATCATGATCGGCTTCTCGATCGCCTTCGGCTACATGATGGCGATCATGCGCATACCGGCGAAGGTCACGGAGTTTTTTGTCGCGATTTCGAGCGACAAATACACGTTCCTACTCTACGTCAATGTTCTGCTGCTGTTGCTCGGCACGTTCATGGATCTGGCGCCGATGCTGCTGATCTGCACGCCCATCTTCCTCCCCGTGATCAAGACCTTCGGCATCGACCCCGTGCACTTCGGCATCATCATGATCCTCAATCTCGGCATCGGCCTGCTCACGCCGCCGGTCGGGCCGACCATGGTGGTCGGATGTGCCATCGGCCGCGTCAGCATGGAGGCGGTGTCACGCAGCATCCTGATCTTCTATGTTCCGATGCTGATCGTGCTCGCACTGGTGACCTACGTGCCGGCTCTGTCGCTTTGGCTCCCCAATCTGCTGCTCAAATAAGTCCGCTCTAGCGCGAGCGCGCCGATGCGCGCGCAAAACTGAGGACGCGGCGTTAGAGCGAGTACCCGCCGTCGACCACCAGCGTCTGCGCCGTCACCATGCTGGTATCGGCGCAAAGAAATACGATCGCGGCGGCGATGTCGGCCGGCGTGCAGGCGCGCTTGAGCAACGAGCGCTCGACTGCCGCCTGCTTGCGCGCTGCCGGCCAAGGCCGGGTCCAGTCGGTCTCCACAAATCCAGGCGCCACGGCGTTGGCGCGCGCCTCAGGCGCCAGCGCCCGCGCCAAGTTTTGGGTCAGATTGATGAGGCCGGCCTTGCTCGCACCGTAGGCCATGCTTGACCCCGCCATATTTCGACCGGCGACCGACGCAGTGTTGCAAACCGCGCCGCGGGCTGCCTTGAGCGCCGCCGCCGCGGCGCGCGTGCAGCGGAACGGGCCGAGCAGGTTGGTGGCAAGTATGGTGGCCCAAAATTCCTCGGTGAGCCGGTCGAGCTCCGCCGGCGGGATCGGCGCGATCGTTGCCGAGGTGCCGGCGTTGTTGGCGAGGAAGTCGAGCCGACCCAGCGCGTCGATCGCCGCGGCGACCATCTTTTCCGCAGCGCCCGGTTTGGAGACGTCGCCCGGCGCGCCGATCACAGCAAAGCCTGCGGCGCGCAAGCGCTCAACGGCCGCGGGGCCGCGGGGATCATCCGGCAAATGATTGAGGGCGACCTTGGCGCCGCGTCGAGCGAACAGCTCGACCGTGGCGAGCCCAATACCCGACGCTGCGCCCGTCACCAATGCGGTCTTGCCGTCAAGATCGCCCATGTTTGGCTCCGAAAAAAGTTTCGCCCGGACGTTGCCGGGCGAAACTGCCGGCCGCGCCGCCGGCTCAGCGACGCATCTCGCTGAACAAAACGCCGCCTTTTGCCTTGGCGGTCGGCTCGGATTCCACGATTTCCACCATCACAGCTTCGGCCGGAACTGAGAAATTTTTCACCACCGCTTCGGTGATGTCCTTGATCAGCGCGCGCTTCTGATCGAGCGAGCGGCCCTTGACGGCGTGGACGTAGACTTCAGGCATGGCGGTCTCCCTGTTTGTGCGTCGCACCCAGCCACTATAGCGAGTGTGCCAAACATAGGAAGACGTGCTCTGCGGAGCGCGGGACGGCTTACGGCACATGCTGAGCGCATGGCACAGCGCGGGTCGTGTTTAGGTCAGCGCTCCTGCTTCACCTCAACGCCAGTTGAGCTAGCATCCCGCAGAGTGGGAGGGGGAGTCATGGTGGGGAGGATACCTCCATGGAGCTCCGAACCGCGAACCCCCGAAAGTTCAGTCAGACTAGGCTGCTGAACCACTGCGCCCAGTGCGGGGAAGCAATCTTCCTGCCTGAATGGTCCGAGTACCTGGACCGACACCGTGTTCGGCATCTCTGGGAGTGCGAAGCGTGCGGATATAAGTTCGAGACGCTGGTCACATTTCCGGACCGCTAGCATTCGTCTCGCGCACGCGTTCTAGCTGATACAAGGAGAGCCCCCGATTGGCACTGGGGGCTCTGCCGTTCAGCAGGCAAGCGACTTTGGCACGGCGCCGAGATCGGATGCACCCGAAATCGGCCCCACCTCGGCCTATCTGATACCGCCGGCCCTTGCGGACGCGACAGCGTCAGCCACCCACAAGCGGTCGATCAGAGCGAAACGGAAACTTCGCGAGTTTCCGGCTCCGCTTTCTCCGAGGTCTCCGGACGCACCCCGGCCGGCAACTGCAACACGGTTGCGCACTGACCCTCGCACAGGCGCGTGACCAGCACCACCTGCCCGTCCGGGAATTCCAACGCGTCGTGATGCGTCACGGCATTGTCCATATTGATTTGCCTGAAACGAGCAAGTCGCTGCCCGATCTTCTTGTTCGGGAGGATGCCGATGCCGAATGACGGCTCGCATTCGACGTTCTGGTCAAACGCAATCTCCGTCCCGGGCATCAGGCAGACCGCAACATGCCGCTCTCCGGTCGCTGCGAAACCGCGCGTGATCGAATTGGGGAATCTGGTCGCTACCAGCTTGTCCCCAACTCTGGCAGGCCGGGTCGCAACGTGGTGCAGACTATAGTCACACATCGAAGGAACTCCTTTTCCTGTGAAAGCCAGAATGCTCCTCAGCCAAGCCGCCAGAGGTCGTGGTAGCGGTCGGGTCGTCGGCGTACCGACTTCCCGCATTACCGCCATGTCATCGCCTCGCGGGGAGAGGTCTCATCAGCACGAGATCCCGACCGCTCGCGACTGATTCGAGCCGCATCCATCTCCCTCCTTCGGCTGCCAGGGAGGTGAGCGAAGAACGCGGCAATGACTAACCGGTTCCTCGTTTGGTCAAAGGCAGCGAATGAGGTCCCGTGCGGCGGGCACTCCGGCATCGGCTTGGCCGCGCGACCGTGCTCACTCGATGTACGCTTCCTCGGAATTCCTGTGAGTAATCAATACCGAAAGCGAAGGTATGCGGGTTCGGTCCCGGAGATGAGCCCACTGCTCAACCGCAGGATAGAATGTGATACCGGCCATGCGACGCAGGCCCCTTCCCGCGCGGTCACTGCATATCAACCCGGACTTGGGCAGGGCTCTTCACTTCGCGATCTGCAACAACTCCTTGATCTGGTCACCGGTCAGCGCCGCGGAAATAAACTTCCCCGCCACCGCGTCGGCCATGATCTGGTCAATGCCCTCGACCCGATCAGTGGCCATGCTTTCCTTCGGAATAAGCTCGCGCACCCGCAGCACGATCTTCTCCGGCAAATTGGAATACTCGCCGTAGTGCTTGAGTGCGGCGGGGTCGGAATACATCCATGCGACCGTCTCCTGATAAGCCCGGTTGAAACGAACGATCGCGTCGCGACGCTTCTGCAACGTGTTCACGTTGGTCAAATTCACGCGCACCGTGCGGCTGCGCAGCGAGGCGACGTCATTGCCGGTGGCGATGATCCGGATCTTGCCGTCCTCCACGAGATCAAGTCCGAATGGTGCCGCGCCGAAGCCGACATCGACCTGCCCAGTCATTGTCTGGGTGATGGTCGCGGCGATAGTGCCGGTCGATGTCGGTATGGCGGTAAGCCTGTGTTGTGCAATGAGCGCGAGCAGCCCGGCGTGGCTCGACGAGCCAGTCAATGAGAACGCAACGGTCTTGCCGTTGAAATCCTCGACTTTCTTGATCGGTGAACTCGCCGGGACATACCAGTAAAGATCGGGTGCGCCGATCATTTCGCTGCCGATGATGCGAATGGGCGCGCCTTTGGCGAAAGTGCCCACGGCGGCTGACACGCCGGCCGCGGTTGCAATATCCATGCTGCCGCCAATGACGGCCTGGATCGATTCGGGACCGGCCTGGACATAAAGGATTTCGAGATCCAGGCCGTGCTTCTTGAAAATACCGCCGCGTTGGCCGAGCTCAGCGACGCCGGCGTCCCACGCCCCGCGCTGCGGGATCGCGACCTTCAGCATCTCCTGCGACCACGCGGCGCGACTAGCCCCCACGGCCAGCGCGAGTGCGGCAAGCACCGTGCTCAACCTGCGCCAGTTCATTGTCGTTCCTCCTCTAGTCGTGCGAATGCTGCCGCCGACGGCGATCATATGAACCTCGCCGCAAGCGCATCAAGCCACATCGTTGGAGGGGCTCGACAGGGCGGTCCTTGCCGGCAGATGATCCCGCTTCAGCACGCGCCAACGACCAATGACACGATTCAAGACCAGGCACGCACCGGCAGACCTGCTTGCGGACGAGTTCCTCCAGGAGAAGGTTTCGGCACTCGGCCGGCTAGGGCGCGCACTTGAAGCAAGCCTCGCTGCATTGGCCGCGTTCGACGCCGGCCATTCCCAGGCGAGTTCGGCTGCTGAATGCCGGCAGTTGCGCGCCTCGCTCATCGCGAAGGCTAGCATTGCACTGTGGCATTTCGTCGTGCAACGGGAGGCCTGCGGATTGCGCGACCTGCGCCACGTGCTCCTCGATTACCACGTACCGCACGAGGTGTCCGCGCGCATGGGCGCGATTGCGGAAGAGTGGCCGCCCGTGCGTCGCCGCAAGCCATAGCACGCCAGGCGAGTCAGCGCCGGCGGTCACGGTTTTCAGGTGAGCGATCATCGATCTGCCCGGGCCGCGCTGGCTTCAACCGGGATGCCAGGGTCGCCGAATCCCGGTATGATTTTCATGCTGCGTCGATTCTGACGCTAAAGGCTCAAGCGAAGGGGGCACGCATGGACGTCCTCATTGGCGTACTCATCACGTTCCTTGTCGTCATTCTGGTACTCTATCTGGTCAATATGCTGCCGCTCGACGGTCGCGCCCGACAGATCGTTCGCGTGATCG
Organism: Xanthobacteraceae bacterium; assembly: GCA_035263865.1. Lineage (GTDB taxonomy): Bacteria > Pseudomonadota > Alphaproteobacteria > Rhizobiales > Xanthobacteraceae > VAZQ01. The sequence goes on along the minus strand of DATFQX010000350.1, from coordinate 7,482 downwards.
TGATCATTCTCGGGGTGATTTCGCTGCTGAAGTATCTTGCGGTGTTCTAAGCCATCGAAGTTCGTGGCTCGCCACGACCGGCGTTCCAAGCTAAGCTGATCGAACTTTCCGCCAGACGTGGAGGCCAGAAGGAGGAGTGAGATGAGCATGAGCGTCGGTGTGCTCGACCACTACAACGTCTCGACCCGCAACCTGCGAGATACGGTGCGCTTTTACGAGGATGTGCTCGGTTTAACGAACGGGCCACGGCCGCCGTTCGATTTTCCCGGCGCTTGGCTCTACAGCGAAGGGCATCCGGTGCTGCATCTCAACGACATCTCGCCCACGGACAAGCCGCAGCGGCCGGATTCCGGCGTAATCGATCATATCGCGTTTGGCAGCCGCGGCTTCGAGGCGCTCAAGCAGCATCTCGCGCGCAAAGGTGTGCCGTTTCGCGTCAATGAGGTGCCGAACAGCACACGGCGGCAGATTTTCGTGACCGACCCGAACAACGTGTTGATCGAGCTCAACTTCGACGTCGCGAAGGAGACGCCTTCCCGCTGAACAGTCCGTCCGCGGCGACCGGCGCAGCCGTGGACCGGCGTTGCTTCGCTTTCGCCACCTTCTCGGCAATAAAACGCGGCAGCGCGAATGCTGCCACGTGCACTTCGGGCGTCCAGTACTTCGTTGGAAATCGGCCGGCCCTGTCGTAGCGACTCGCGATCGTCTCGACCGAAACGTGGCGTAATTTGAGGTTGTCCGTGGCCCATCCCATAGCCAAATGCCCGCCGACGTAGGTCGGGATCGCCGCGACATAGCAATAGCCGTCCGCGAACAGCTTGAGAAAGTTGGCAATGGCCACGGTAAGTTCGTCCGATTGGAGCATCGGTACACCTCGCTGCGTCACCATCACCGCGCCCTTCGTCATGCGACGGCTGCAAGCTGCGTAGAATTTTTGACTGAAGAGGACTTTTCCCGGTCCGAGGGGGTCCGTCGAATCAACGATGATGATGTCGAAACGACGGTCCGTTTTGGCGACGTACTTCATGCCATCGCCGATGATAGGATCGAAGCGCTTGTCGGCGAATACCGGTTTCGTGAATTCCGGGAAGTGACGTTTGGAAAACTCGATCACCGACGCGTCGATCTCAACCTGCGTAAGCCGCTTGACCGATTTGTGCTTGAGTACCTCCTCGGCGACACCGCAATCTCCGCCGCCGACAATCAGCACCTCCTCGGCATGACCATGCGCTAAGATGGGCACATGGCTCATCATCTCGTGATAGACGAACTCGTCCGCGGTCGTAACCTGAGTTGCGCCATCGAGCATCAGCATCTTTCCGAAGAAAGGATGCTCGAACAAAACGAGATGATGGTGCTCGGTCTGTACCTCGTAGAGCACCCGCTTGACTTCATAGGTCATGCGGAAACCGAGGTCGTCGAACAACGTTTCGGGAATCCGGCGTCTTTCAGCCATGGTCGGGCGACAGATGAAAGCTGCGGGATGGGAAAGCGCGCAAGCGGCCGATCCGCGCCATGCCCCTGATCAGGTGTCCCGCCCGCGCAGGATTTCGTTGACTTCGACGCGCTTCGCTTTGAAGGCCCTCCGCAGCACGGGGATGCACGCGTCAGGAATGGCCTTCCCGCACATGAACAAGTCGAGGGCGGCATAGCCGATATCAGGCCAGGTGTGGACCGAAATGTGACTCTCGGCCAGCACCGCCACGCCCGATACACCGTTCGGATGGAAATGGTGCAGATGGATGTGCAGCAGTGTCGCCTGTGCCGCCTCCACGCAGCGGCGCAGCGTCGCGTCGATCAAGTCGAGGTCGTCGAGGCCCTCGGCTCCATGCAGATCGACGATCAAATGTACGCCGGCACAGCGCACGCCGTTGCGCACGGCGAAATGCCCTTCGCGGCCCTCCGTGGATGCAGCTTTGACCACCGCCACGTGAGCGACGCTCTTTCGGACGGTGCTTGGCGCCGCCAAGCCCTTCCCCGATCGCAAGAGGGCGTTCTGACGCATTTGCCGTCCTCCCCAACCGAGTGATCCAACCCGAGTGCCGATAAGCGGCGTCAGGCAAACGAATGCCGCCGATCAGCCCGCACGCGGGGACAGATCATAGCGGCCTGCCCCCACATAAGGCTCAAACCCCTGGAGTCAAGAAGATTCTGCAGAGCAGAGGTTTAGAAACTCCTAGCAGCGGGCATACGACGTCGCATACGCGGCGTGCCTTGCCGCGGGTGGTGCCCGGTGGTCAGCTCTAAACGAATCACGCCTCAAGTACCCCGATCGCGAATCGCCACGTTGCACTCCCGGCCGGCTCGCTCGCCGATCGGCCGATGCATCGACGATGAGCCTAGAAGAAGACTCCAACAGCCGCTAAGGTCCGACAATCGCGAGGCAGGGATGAGCGCCAGTCCGACACGACGCAAGTTGTCGCGCTGCATGTGTTGCGAGGGCTTGTGTGCGCCGGCGAGACCCGCGCGCAGAGACTTCTTGGCTGGCATCGCCGCTCTGAGCTTGGCGATGCCGGCCATTGGCCGCCCGACACGCGCGGCCGCGCAAGACGCCAAGACGCGGATCGACGTGCATCACCATTTCATTCCGCAATTCCACGTCGATGCCATGACGGCACCGGGACGGCGGGCCACGGGCCCGCCGCCGAAATGGTCGCCCACCCTGTCGCTCGAAGAAATGGACAAGAGCGGCATTGCGACCGCGATCCTGTCGATTGCCCAGCCCGGCGTGTGGTACGGAGACAATGTCGAGGAGGCGCGCGGTCTTGCGCGCCAGCTCAACGAGTATGGCGCCAAGCTCGTGAGAGATTATCGCGGCCGGTTCGGCCTATTTGCCGTCATCGCGCCGCCTGACGTGCAGGGAAGCCTCAAGGAGATCGAATACGCCTTCGATACGCTCAAGGCGGACGGCATCGGTCTGCTGACCAGCTATCAGAGCAAATATCTTGGCGATCCTTCGTTTGCCCCGGTCTATGAAGAGCTCAACCGGCGCAAGGCCGTTATCTATGTGCACCCGACCACGCCAGATTGCTGCCGAGGCCTTATTCCGGGCATACCGCCATCATCGATCGAATACGCGACCGATTCCACGCGCACCATCGCGAACCTGGTGTTTAGCGGAACGGCGATGAAGTTTCCGGACATTCGCTGGATCTTCTCTCACAGCGGCGGCACGCTGCCGTTTCTGACCGGCCGTTTCATCCGCCTCGCCAACGAGCGCAAGCCGGCGAATCTGCCCGATGGTCCGCTACCGGAGTTCGGAAAGTTTTATTACGAGCTGGCGCAGGGCAACACACCAGGCCAGATCGCCGCGCTGCTGAAAATGGTGTCAATTTCGCAGGTGCTCTACGGCACGGATTATCCGTTCCGCGACGGCGCGGAGGTCAACCGGGGCATCGCTGAGTGGGGATTCACAGCGGCCGATCAGCGCGCCATCGAACGCGGGAACGCGCTGCGACTGTTGCCGGGTCTCAAGGCCGGCTGAGCCACACTTTCGTGTGGGCAACCGCGAAGCCGCCGTTGCCCACCTTACCGGTTCATCCGGCCACCATGCTCCAATTTGCCGCCAACTGCTCGGCGCCGCGCAGCGAGAGCGCCAGAATCGTGTAAGTCGGATTGGACGCGCCTGCAGTCGCAAAGATGCCCGGCCCCGCGACGTAGAGGTTTGGGATCTCGTGGGTCTGGCCGTAGCTGTTGGTGACCGAATCGTCGCCATTCGTGCCCATGATGGTTCCACCCATCAAGTGGATGGTGGGCATATTGCCCCGCCCCGACCAAACCTCCTTGGCAGCGGTCGCTTTCGCGATCTTGAGGCCCTCCTCGAAATTGGCGTTCCACAGCGCGGCGGCATCCGGGTCGTAGCTATGGACGATCTTCGCGAGCGGCATCCCGAACTCGTCCTTGTCGCTCGCGAGCTCGATGCGGTTCTCGATGTTCGGCAATTCCTCGCCGAACGCATTGATGCGGGTCAATCCTCGCGCCGCGCGTTTCATGAACGCGGCGAGATCAGGTCCGAACAGGTCGAGGCGGGCATTGGCGAATCCGCCGAGGTCGCTCGTCTTGAGCGCGGAGCCCGCGACGATGAACGAGCTGCCGAAGGCCCCTTTATGGCTCGTCTTGCCGTAGCGGTCATAAGACATGAATTGCGCGCCGGTGGTGCCCATATGATTCTGGATGTCCTCATCGAACAACGCCCAGGTCCCCGAGGCGAAATGTGCCATCATGTATTTGCCCACGAGGCCGCTTGAATTAGCGAATCCCTTGGGGTGCCTGTCGGTTGCGGAGTTGAGCAGCAGGCGCGGGTTCTGCGCCGACCAGGCGGCAAGCACCACGACGCTCGCCTCCTGCAGCTGCCGCTCTTTCTTGGCGTCGTAATACTCGACGCCGGTGACCTTCGTCCCCTGTGCGTTGCTTATAAGCCGCGTGACGGTGGAGAGCGCGCGCACCTCGGCGCCGGCTTTCTTGGCATCGCCAAGATAGGTGACCAGCGGATTGGCCAGTGCCCCGGTCGGGCAGCCGACGTGGCACCAGCCATCATAAATGCAAGCCGGCCGACCCTTGTAATCGGCCGAGTTCATAGCAACTGCCGCCGGCACCATGCGGATGCCGGCCGCCTCGAAACCCTTGAGCCAGACTTCGCCGTTCCGGAAGGTTTTCATCGGCGGCATCGGATAGGGCGTGCCCGCCGGCCGCCAGATTTCCTCCGCCTTGGCGTCCCCCGACACGCCGACGTCCTGCGCGACCTTGTCGTAATACGGCGCAACATCGTCATAGGAGATCGGCCAGTCGAGCGCGCGGCCGTGCTCGCTCTTGATCTTGAAATCGTTCGGCAGCAGCCGCGGGAAGTTGGCAAAGTAGTGCAGCGCCGCCCCGCCGACTCCCCAGCCCGCCTGGTAGACGTAGCCGAATGGATTCTTGCCTTCGAGCAGGAAGGGGCCGCTTGCGGGCTTGATCCGCCGTCCCCAGAAATCGGAGCTGATCAGATCGGCCAGTTGCCAGTCTGGCCCCTGCTCTAGGATGACGACCTTCTTGCCGGCTTTCGCCAGCACCGCAGCGAAGACCGAGCCCGACGCCCCGGCACCGATGATGACGGCGTCGACTTTTTCGTTCGCCATGTCACCACCTCTTGGTCGGTGCGATGTGGGGCCTATAGGGAATGCCGAGGGCAGCATAGCCATCCATGGTGCCGTACACGACGTCGACGGCATCGCTGCGCAGCACCAGGTAGACGAATGGTCCAGCCGGACCTTGCCAGCCCTCGACCTTGTTCTGGCGTATATTGTCGATCAGGCTTCGCTGCTCCACTTCGCTGAGCTCAACAAACGGCCGGCCGTTATTAAGCGCCTGACTGGCGCGGTCGATCGCACCGAGCGCCGCGCGATAGAAATTCGCATAGGGCGGGCGCACGTTGAGGATGCGTGCTTCGAGCAGCGCTTGCTCCGCCGGAATCGAGATCTGCTGATCGACGAAGTGGGATATCCCCGCTTGGCGCGCGCCCGGGACGAGCGTCTCGCCAAGCGCGTCGAGCATCGCCGCCTGCGCGGTTGTCAGCGTCCGTAGCACAACGCCTTGCGTCCGCGCAGCGCGCGGCGTGAGCAGAACCTCGGTGCCGCCAACCGTGAAGGCGAGCGCGCCGATTGCCGCGCCCTTCATGAAGCCGCGTCGTTCGATATCGTGCATGAGGTCCTCGTCCCGGCACCCGATTGGGCGCTCTTGGCAGCAGTCCGTCGGCGAAGAGACCGGGGGCGGCCGCTGTCTTCTGGAATAATCAAAAATTCAATGCCGATTTCGGGACCGAATCAAGCGGCTTTGCCTCGCATCGGCGCGAGGCTTACTCGACCTTGCCGCCGAACAGCCGTTCGGCATTGCCGTGGGCGATAGGCTTGGCCTGCTCCTCGGGAATCTGGGCGAGCCAGCCGCGGTAGGTCTGCATGATGGTGTCGTAGCCGAACCAGCGCTCGTTGATCCAAGTATCGGAGCCGAGCAAGAATCGATACGAATGACGGGCGAAGAGCTCGCGCCATTCGCTGGCGAGTCTGCCGTTGCTGTCGGTAATGGCGCCGCGATAGGAGAGCTCGCCCATCAGCGCGGGATATTTCTCCAAGAGCTCCCTTACTCGCTCCGCCGGCGTCGAGAATCCGGTATGTGCCCAGATGATCTTGGCGTTCCGATTGTGCGCCAGCAAAATTAGGAGCGCCGCCTCATCGCAATGGGCAAGAAGATAGAGATTGCGCCCAGCAGCAAAGTCGACGACCTGCTTGACGAGAGGTCGCTGTGCGGCGTCACCATAAATATGAAACTCGCCGACGCCACGAAAATAGCCGCGCTTGTATTCGGCCTCGATCAAATCGTAGATCTCGGGATCGGTCGGCCAATTCTGTATGTCGTCGCGCGTACGATAAGGGCGGATGAACGGCACCACCCAAAGTCCGAGGGCCTTGGCATCGACGAGTTGATGGGTGCCCTTGTTCGGACGGCTATTCGCCAAGATACCGGCGACGTTGTTGCGGCGAAAGACATCGAGCACGCGCTCGAGCGGATAATACGGATTGGGCTCCTGATTGTAGTGCAGGGTTGCTCACCAGGTTTTGCAAAAATAGTCGCTGTAAAACAATGACTTAAGCATGACAAAATCGGACTTACGATGTTGTGTCAGCGCCATGTCCGCAACACCGCTAGCTCTCGCCAGGCCCACCCCCGATTATCGTGCCAGCGGCCTCGCCAAAGGGCAGCGCGGGGCATTGCTGCGGCGAGCTGTGCCTGTTCCAGGCGGACTGACCGGCAGCACAAACTGGCCGCGTTTATCTGTTCGCCCCTCGGGCTGTTCCATTTCAATGGCATGGGCGCCCAACCATGGTGATATCCCGCTGAGCTCCGGATAGTCCGAACGAGCCCGCGCTCGACTCGGCCGTTGACGGCGCGGGCTCTGCGATGCTGTTTTCGGTTGCGGCGGCGATCTGACCCGCGCGGGCCACGGTCGCTTTTACAACCACATCAACCGCATCGGTCCCTAATAATAGCTCGTCGGCTTTGGGATCGTAACGTTTACTCGTGCATAGATGGGGTGCATCGGCTCCGCCGGCGGTTCTCGGATGCCGGCGCGTCTGTGGATAAGGTGCACAACCCAGCGGTTTCATCGAAGTGTCAAAAAACGCCGCGTATTTTCCACTTTTCGTTCCGACGTTCGGTTTTTTCCCGTCAGCGGGAGACGCGTGTTTAAGCGCGTACCGTGAAATGCCCATTCCGAACCCCGCCGAGCGAGAACAGGAAGTCTTTGGGCCGGACACTGTCGCGGTGCTCGCAGTGGCGCTCGAGGATACATTACGTCAGTTGGGTTTGGTTGATCGCAATGATCCCGCAGTGACAATTGTAGCCAAAACGATCATCGAGCTTGCCAGGCGAGGAGAGCGCGATCCCGTCCGATTGCGTGAACAAGCTATTCAATCGTTCCGCTAAGTGGGGTCGCCTTCCGGCGCTACTGCG
>DATFQX010000349.1:0-4605 GCA_035263865.1 Xanthobacteraceae bacterium | reverse complement strand
CTCAGGTACCGCCTGCCGGGCATGTTCCCATTCAAGGAGAACGTTGTGGCGGGCGGCCTCATGAGTTACGGCGCCGATCCCAGTGATCTCTATCGCCGTGCCGCCACCTACGTCGACAAGATCCTCAAGGGCGCCAAACCAGCCGACCTGCCGGTGGAGCAGGCCTCCAAGTACGAGCTGGTCATCAATCTCAAAACCGCTAAGGCGCTTGGGCTCGACCTGCCGGCAACGCTGCTCGCCCGCGCCGACGAGGTGATCGAATGAAAAGGCGCGAGTTCATCACCCTGCTCGGCGGCACAGCGATTGCATGGCCGCTCGCGCGCGCGCAGCAGCCGGGCAAGCTGTCCATCATTGGGAGATGCAAAAATGTCTGATGCAAATCGTCTGCTTGCACCTATGCTCGTGGCGATCATACTTGCGGTGTTTATGCCGCGTTCACACTGTCCCGGCCTGATTTGACGTATGTGCAGGTGGATCGGGAAAGACATCTTGGCAGCCTCGCGGTCCAAGTTGCCGGCGAAAACGTGCGACGAACTCGATGAAAGGCTGGGTGAGAAAGGCAGCGGCGATGAACGCTCCTCGCCTGAGGAACTTTAGGTCGGAGAAAACATTGGGATCAATAATGCCGGCTAAGGCGTCACGTATCGTGGGCTTTTCAAAATGAATGCCAAACCCCTGAAGGTTCCGTCATCGACTTCCAAGAAAACCAGCCGGGACCCCGACAGGGACCGCCCCGTCATCAAGGACCTGACCAAGAATGCTCCGGGTCCCGTACGCGAACGCCCCGACCATCTTCGCCAGCGCGCCGAATGGTTCCGTCGTCGTACAGGTGGTTCGAAGGAAAAGTGATCATATTTTCAGCCGCCAAATGCTTCGTCCGTAGCTGGCTGCTGTCAAAGTGCGATCGGTTTCGTGATACACGAGGTCCACGATCGGTACCGTCGGCAGGTTACGCGTGAGACCATTCCAACTGTCGCCGGCATCAGTCGAGACGTGAACGCCCGCGTCGCTGCAGACGTATAACGTCGACGGCTTGGCTTTCGGAATGGCAATGGCATGGTGGGGAACGTCCGGTAACTGGCCACGATCAATGTCTGCCCACGTCGCTCCTCCATTTTTCGAGCGGAAGAGGTGACTCGCGTGGAAGTTCGCAACCGTCACGTAGACGATCTGCGCATTGGTTGGGCTAGTAAGGATGCGCGTGATGGTGAATCCCGGAAGCACTGGACTAGCCAGATCTCCGCTCCAAGAGTCGCCGCCGTCCGTGCTTCGGTAAATTCCGCCATTTTCTGTCCCGACGTAGACCGTTTTGGAGTTGGCTTGGGCGATCTCGACCGCCGAGATGGGGCTGCCGTCGAGGACAGGTGAGACATCTAGCCAATTGTTTCCGTTATCCTTAGTGCACCAAACGCGTAACCCCCCGACGAATAAGGTGCGCGAATCGTCAGGGTCGAATTCCAAGAACACCATCCACACGGCGTCTGTTTCATCCTTGTGTGCAGGGGGAGAAACGTCGACCCAACCGTCCGACTTGCGGAAGCGATTGATGCTCATGTTCTGCGACGTCGTATAGAGATGTCCGGTGGTCTTCGGATCGATGAGCATCCATCCGCCGTCGCCGCCAGTGATCTCGGCAAAATCGTCGGGCTTGCCGGTCACGGTGATGTTGGTGCCGTTGTCCTGCAAGCCCCCGCCGAACATGCGGCCGTCGCTTTGCGCGACGTCGACGTCATAGAACATGCTGACGGCCAACCCGTTGCTTCGGTTCGTCCAGGTCGAGCCACCATCCGCGCTGACGTCCATGCCGCCATCGTTCATGTCGTAAATTAGTCCCGGCTTGTCCACGGGCATCAGCAGACAATGATGGTCGGCGTGAGCATAATTGGGCTTGCCGCGTTCGGCGTCCCATCGGGTGGCGCGGACCCAGTTTTTTCCGCCATCGCGCGTCAGATGCAGGTCCACACCGCCGCAGAGAACATGGTCGGGATCGGTCGGGTGAACCGCGATCGTATTCCCGTACGACATCTGGCCTTCTTTGGCGAAATGCGCTCCTGCAATGCTGATCCAGTTGCCCCCGCCATCGGCAGATCGAAAGACGCCGAGGACGTTATCCCCCTGGTCGCTGGAGATGGCGTAGATGATCGAGGGCTTGGACGGCGAGATGGCTAGGGAGGTGCGGCCCATCCTTTCCGGCGATGGCAGGCCGTTACTTAGCTGCGTCCACGACGAGCCTCCGTTGGTGGATTTCCAAATGCCGCTCTGGGTGCCGCGTGCAGAGATGGTCGCGAACAGGGTGTCGCGTGTGGTGGGATCGAAAACGATCGCATGGCACCGGTATGAGCCGGAGCCCGGGAAGGTTTGTCGTGCCCAGCTGACGCCGCCGTCGCGGGAAACAAACATTCCGTCACTGCCGCCGGCGGTATGAGTCACGCCACCGAGACATAAATGGGCCGTGTCGAATGGGTCAACGACTAGGCAGCCGATGCGAGTCGGGATTCCGGCTGCATCTGATGGCGCAAGAATCTGCCAATTATCGCCCCCATCGATGGATCGGAAAATGCCCACCCCTGGGTATGAGTCGGCGGAAAGATTGGCTTCCCCGGTCCCGCAGTACACGATGGACGGGGTCGTAGGATCGACGGCAAGCGAACCGATATTGAGAGTTGGCTGGTTATACCACAACCCTCTCCAGTGCTGGCCGCCGTCATCGCTCTTCCAAATCCCCCCGCCAGCCGCGCCGGCCCAAATCGTGTTAGGTTTCTTCGGGGCGCAAGCGATTGAGGTCATGCGCCCGCCTACATTGGTCGGGCCGACCAATTCCCATTGGGCGGCGCCCGCCTGCGGTGCAAGCGCGGCCGCTGTTCGCGAGCGCTCGCCCACCAGCGCATAAGCGGATGGCTCCCGGTAAGGCCAGGCGGCCCGCGCTTGGAACCACCTAGCTCTCTTCTTGTGTGTGGTGGTTTGCGGCGCCGGCGGTCCGCTTGGACGCTTTTTCTTCGGCCCGCCCGAAAGATCGAGTTCGATCGGACGCATCGTTTGCCGGCGCTGCGCTTTCGTTGCCTTGCGTGAAGCTTTTTTCCGTTTGCTTGCTTTCGCCATGAACGTTGCTCCACCCGCATGCGCTTATGCGCGATCGCTTGGATGACAGAGCTGTAATTTCGCTCGCAGCCTGTCAGGCGGATGTGGACCGGCTCGTGTCTCGGAGACGGCGTAGCGCAAACGGCAGGGCAAAGGCGCCGATCAATGCTGCGACTGCGACCTGACTAATATCGACGATGACGAGCCACGGCTCGCTCGTCATTTCACCACTGAACAAGGTGATCAGCGCGCCCAGCACTACAATGGACAACGCGAAAGCAAGAATTCGCGACCTGGAACTGAGCAGATCCTTTGCCGTATATCCGAGCGCTATGCCCAGTCCCCACGCGACAAGCTCTCCCATGGCCGCCTCCGACCAGTAGTCATCTCCAATATAACCAAAAGGGACCTCGAAACAAGTTTGGCCCGCTGACTGATCGCCGCCAATTCGGTATCCTGCGGTGCGGCCCCCGCTCGGCGTGGGGAATAGCATGCAATTCGATCATAACCGGCGCCAGTTCATCACGCTGCTCGGCGGCGCGGCGGCCGCGTGGCCGCTCGCGGCACAAGCACAGCAAGGCGAGCGAATGCGGCGCATCGGCGTGCTGGTCGGAAGCTACGCGCAGACCGATCGAGAAGGTCAAGATCGGATCGCGGTGTTCCTCGACACGTTCCGGCGGCTGGGGTGGAGCGACGGCCGCAACGTGCGGATCGACTACCGCTGGGGCGCGGGCGATGCCGACCGTTCAAAGGCCTTGGCTGCAGAATTGGTCCGTCCCGCGCCGGATGTGATCGTGGTCGTGAATAATCCGACGTTGGCTGCGCTTCAGCCGCTCACGCGCACGATTCCGATCGTGTTCATTCAGGTTTCCGACCCCGTCGGTAGCGGTTTTGTCGCCGGGCTTGCACGGCCCGGCGGTAACATCACCGGATTCCAGAATTTCGAGCCGACGATGGGTGGCAAGTGGTTGGGGGTGCTCAAGGAGGCTGCGCCCAACATGGAGCGGGCAGCTGTGCTCTTCGGTTCCGACATTGCCGTCAATATTGCGTACCTGCGCGCGGCTGAGGCGGTCGCGCCGTCGCTTGGGCTCCAGGTGGCTCCCATCGACATCCATGCGGGTGTCGAGATCGAACGCGCGATCGGCACGTTTGCCAGCCAGCCGGACGGCGGGTTGGTCGTTCTGCCGAATCCGAACACGACGGCGAACCGCGCATCGGTCATCATCCTGGCGGCGCGGCATCGCCTGCCGGCGATCTATCCGTTCCGCTTTTTCGCCACCGAGGGCGGGCTGATGTCCTACGGGATTGATCAGATCGACCAATGGCGGGGTGCCGCGACCTATGTCGATCGCGTCCTGCGGGGCGAGAAACCGGGCGATCTGCCGGTTCAGGCACCAACCAAGTTCGAGCTAGTGGTCAACCTTAAGACCGCCAAGGCGATCGGCTTACACATCCCGCCGGCATTTCCGCTGCGCGCCGACGAGGTGATCGAGTGAGACGCCGCGCGTTCATCACGCTGCTCGGCGG
>DATFQX010000348.1:0-5969 GCA_035263865.1 Xanthobacteraceae bacterium | reverse complement strand
CTTAGACCCCGGCAGGGCGTCAGCACCTCGCATAGCGGTGCCGCACATGTTGCCTTCGAGCGAATGAAAACTCTCGGCCCCTGCGATGTCTGATCTTTCGTGGCTCAATCCCACACCCCATGCAATCGCTGTGTACGCTTCACAACCACTGTCGCCAGTGGCCACGCAACACTCGCTACCAAGCGGACGCTACTCCTTAACTTGGGCCGGACTTCCACCGGCTGGATCGCACCAGCTTGCGGCTGGCGCACTCATTCGATCACCTCGTCGGCGCGCACCAACACGCTGTCCGGCACGTCGAGATCGAGCGCCTTTGCCGTCTTCATATTCAGCACGGTCAGGAATTTCACCGGCGCCTGCACTGGCATATCGGCGGGCTTCTCGCCTCGGAGAATACGGTCAACATAGCCGGCCGCGCGCCGCATTTGATCGATAAAATCAGGCCCATGGGAGATCAGGCCGCCGGCCGCGGCGAAGCTGCGCTCGTAATAGACCGCAGGCAGTTTGTATCGGGCAGCAAGCATGATGATGAGACTACGGTGAGATATAGCAAGCGGGCCGGGTGTCAGGATCAAACCGCCATTGCCGGCACTTGCGAAGGCGATGACGCCGCGCTCGATCTCACCGGGGTCGCGCATGTTGACTGGAGTGACGTCCACCTTGAGCGACGGAGCCATCGCCTGGATGACGCCGAATTGGCCGATCCCGGTGGGCATTGCGGGATCGCGAACGATCACCGCGCGGGTCACCCCCGGGGCAATCTGCTTGAGCAGCTCAAGCCATTTGCCACCGATGCCATATTCGAATGACGTGAAACCCGTGGCATTGCCGCCGGGTCGTGCCAGACTGTTCACGAACCCGGCACCAACCGGGTCGGCGGCGACCGGGAAAACGATCGGTACGGTACGGGTGATTTGCAGCAGCGGGCCGACCGTGGATGTGCCAAAGGCCAGAACGACATCCGGCGCGAGTGCAATTAACTCACCGGCGTGTTTGCGGATATCATCGCTGTTTGTAGCCCAGCGGGTGTCAATCCGTACGTTGTGCCCAATAGTCCAGCCGGATTGAGCAAGCGCCTGCAGAAATGCGCCGACGAGAGTCTGAAATTCGGAATCGTCTGCGGCTGCGGGTAATAGCGCGCCAATGCGCTTTACCTTGTCAGATTGCTGCGCGCGCGCCGCGAGCGGCCATGTGGCAGCCGCGCCGCCGAGGAGCGTGATGAACTCACGCCGCTTCATGCCGGACATCGGGCGTTCTCCCGCCTCGGCGCCGCCGGTCTACCGCACCGTGAACCTGCTGCAGACAAGCCGAAAAGTCCTTGGGCCAGACCTGAAATGTTCTGAATTCGTGCGTGGGTGCTGCCATGCCCATCCGAAGGATAGCACGTCAAGGTACGCCTGGAGACTACTGCACTGCGGGATTGCGATCCGGTTTATGTCCGGTTGGGGCAAAAGCGGCGGAGATGATCGGAATGATGTGGTGCTCCATGCCGTATCCCACGCGAAAACGGACATGGTCGGGGAACGGAGATCAACGTGCGATGTTATCCAGCGGGGCCATGTTCTACGCAGTAAGAACTCAGGACACCAAGCCGCAATGCGAGCGCAGGAGATCCCGATCGATACGAAAGATTGCGCGCCGACCTCACGGGTGCTGCAGGAGATCTTGTCTCGAGTACCTTCAGGGTATGTCACCGTCGGCTGGCTGACGTCGAGTTTGCACGGGCGTTCACTCGGCACGATCATGCTGTGTTTTGGACTGCTGGCGATGACGCCGGTGGGCTCCACCGTCCCCGGTCTCATTCTCGCTGCCCTGGCGCTGCGATTGATTGCGGGTTCCGGCGAACCTGTTTTCCCGCATCTTATCGCGACACGCCGCTTGCCGGCCAAGCAGCTCATTGGGCTTGGGAGCTCCGCGATTCATGTTTTGCAGTATGTTGAAAAAGCCGTTCATCCGCGCTGGCCGACGACGTTTGAGTTGGGCAAGCGCAGCGTCGGCGTGTTCATCCTCTTGCTGAGCATTGTCCTGCTACTTACACCGGTGCCTTTGAGCAACCTGCCGCCTGCGATCGTGATTTCACTGATTGCTCTTGCTTACATCGAGGAAGATGGATTGTTGCTGTGTGCTGCGCTTCTTGCGGCCATTATATTAATCGGAATTGGGGCGGCGGCACTTTGGGCAGCAATCGTCGGCGCGGCACTTATCAGCGCCTAGTCTCACCGACTTCGGCTGCAGTGCAAGCGCCGGTCTGCTGCAAAGCGCCGGATCGCTTCGCAATCAGCCGATCACGAGCGCCGCGTGCTGGCTCTGGCCTTCGCTCATGCCGCGCGCCTTCATCCACTCGTAGGCGCGGTTGAACAACGTCTCGTCATAATAATCGACGTGTTTGTAGTGCACGAACGCCCGCAGCAGTTCCGTCGGTTGCAAGGCGCCCTTGGCATGGGCGGTGACGTGGTGGGCGTATTTGTAGAAGTCGCCGTTAATCAGGTCGACGGCCTCGTTCTCGGCATCGTAATAGGCCTTGCGCTGCTGCGGGGTCAGATCGGGCGAGATGACCTCGCCGCCGCGATAGAAGGATGCCGCGATGATATGGGCGCCCTCCTTGAGACCAAGGCTGATAAACGGCTCCATCACTGCGATCGCCCGCGCGGCGCCGGTCTTGAGCGCCGCATAGCGAAGCTGCGGCAGCCCGCCGTTCTGGAGCTTGACGTGCTCCGCGCCGACGGCGCTTTCGAGCATCTGGATGGCCGTATAGTGCGAGCCGGTGAGTTCCTGCACCATGACAGGCACGTCCGACAGGTCGCGTGGGACCTGCAATTGGTCATCGAAGCTGAGGATCGCTTGCGCCGCGACGGCGGCGCGCAACGCGGCGATGTTGCCGCCTCGCTTGCCGCGCTCCAGGCGATCGATGCTCGCCCATTCGCAGACATTGTAGCTGTCGGCGCAACCGCTATCGAAAAGGTTCTCCTTGAGACGCGACATGAACGGCGTCTGCGCATTATCCCTTTCCCGGTCCGCATAGGTGGCCGAGAAGCTGACATCAATGCCTGCCTTGGCGAAGAGCCCCTGCTCGATGCCGACGATCACCGGCAGGTCGAAGACCGGGTTGTTCGGCGCAATGCTGACGGTCGGTCGATCTCTTTCGGACTGCATGGTTCGTCTCTCGCCTTGGCATCTTGAGCGGCAGCTCTACCGGGAGTCGGCATAAGTGTAAGTCTAATACTTCGCCCAGGTGAGCCAAAGTGTCGTTTTGGAATGACAGCACCGCGGCCCGATGTCGACCTCCCCAGAGTCTGCGAGATCAACAGCAGGCGAACCGCCGTCGAGGTTCGGCTGAAGTCGACTCCGAGAAAGTGGGACTCCCAGAAAAGCGCCGAATTCCTGTGCAGCGGTCGTGACTACCCTTTCTTCGGCGACCAACGATAAGCTTTGGCGCACGCGCCGCCCATCAGCATCGCGCGTTCAGCCTCGCTCAGGCGGTCAGTCTTGCGGAAGGGCTCGACCGCCTGCTCGTAGTTGACGACGGCGTATGCGCGTGTCCAGTCCGTGCCCCACAGGCAGCGCTCGAAACCCCAGGCATCGAACACGCGCGCGAGCGGATCCCAGATGTCCGGGAATGGATAGGGTTTTTGCGACAGCGTGCAGGCGCCGCTCACCTTGATCACCGCGTTCTTGCGCTTGGCAAGGCCCAGCACCTTCGGCAGGTCGGCCCACGGCTGCGGCGGGGCCGGCGGCGTGCGGGGCTGCAGGATCGCGAGATGGTCGATGATGAAGCGCGTATCGGGGTGGCGATCGATCACCGCCGTGCCCACATCGACGTTGCCCCAGCACAGGATGTTGACCGGAAGGTCGTGCTGCGCGGCTGCCCGCGCGATCCGGTCAAGGCCCGGGTCATTCGGGTCGCGATCGCGTCCCGGCTCCTTCGTCAACATAATGCGCACGCCAACCGCGCCCGGCGTGCGCTTCCAGTCGGCGACGACATCGCCCACGGCTGGATCATCTGGATCGACCGGCTTGACGATCGCGAACCGGCCGGGGTGGGCCCGTTGCACTTCCACCGCATAACTGGCGTCGTAGCGGTACATGGAAAAGGCGGAGATGAAAATCGCGCCGTCGACGCCGACCTTGTCCATCGCCGCCACCATCTCGTCACCCGTCACGTGAGCAGGCCAGTTTGGCACATTGTGCCAGGGCCGCTTCGCAGTGTTCGCCTCATAGGCGTGGACCTGGGAATCGATGATCGTCATCGAAGCTCCTCATGCTAAGAATTTCGCTATCGCAACAGATCGCGCCGGCCGTGTCCAGGAACCTTGAGCCTATTGTAGCCGATCAATGTCCGCTTCACCCCGAAAGCAGACAAAATAGCAGGCACCTGTGTAGGTCTGCTTTATGCCATAAACGCACATATGAAGTGCAGGAAAAGCGCCGCTATTCGATCACTTGGTCGGCGCGCAATTCGAGATCGCAAGTTGTTGTTTATGTAATCCACCTCAATAACTGGGTATCTGATCGAAGATTATCAATGTTGATGGCCAATTCCATTATTAGGGCATCCTGAGCCCTCACATGGACAATGAAGCGCCAGAATGATCATCGCATTTGGGCGTAAAACTGATTGTCGATTCATAACCGCTGACTTGCCGAGATCAAGACAAACATTAACGATCAAGTAGGTAAGCAATGGTTTATCGCGCATGGGGAGACCATTGTTATCCAACTGATATCTACCAAGAGAATATGTCGGGGTCGGCCAAAAGCCAGCAGTATCGTCAGCGGCTAAAAAAAGCCTATTCACGCAAGGGTGGCTGGTGGGCATCGGATAAACAAGTGCCGGATAGGTTGGGTTTGATTGCTTAATTACATACATGCTTCCTTGAGATAAGGGCACAGGAGTGAGTGCATTGGGATTGGGAATTGTGAATCGCCCATTTACATTAAACTGAGGGATTAAACGCATTAAGCCTTCTGGGCTACACAACAATTCTGACTGCGCGGATAAGTTAGCTGCACTAGAAATAGATGAAGCAAACACTGCGACCGCGAGGACGACGGTTCTAATAAAGAAAATAAACATAGCCGAGATCCTCCGAATGAACTCCGACCCCGGCACGAATTTTTGCGTTTTTCCCGCGCTTCGGCAAGCCGAGCAGCGGTCGCGAACAGCATATGACCTGCCTTGATATTCCTTTTCGTTCGCGGCGCCCTGCCGGCATCATCCAAATGAATGAAAATTCGCTCGCCAAGGGTTGCCGGCGAGTCGAGCGGGTAAATCGAACGATATATAGGTTCGGAGAAAGTTGTTTGTTAATTGGAAGCTAAATCGCTCAAGGTGATAAGGCGAAGCTCATGCCCCCGAAAACTGATGCAACGAACGCAGCATTGTTTGGCCGCCGCAACTCCAGCATCGACACGGCTATGAAAGCAGGGATCGGGGCAACGATCTGCAGCGTGCTCATCTTGGTACTTGCCTTCCTGGCGATGACGCTGCCCGTCAGCATCGGATAAACGCGCTCTTCGGGCTTTTCTGGGGGGAAACGGCGAAGTCGTAATGATCGACGCCTTGGCTTGCGCATTGGTCGCTCTCAATAGGAGGTATGCATGAAATTCATGAAATCGCTCAGGACCGTACTGCTCGGCGTCGCGATTGCTGCCGCCACCTTATCGTCGGTGCACCGGCATTCGCGCTAGGCGGCTGCGGTCGCAACTACCATCGCAATGCGTATGGCCGATGCGTATATGGGGGTCAAAGCCTGAACTGCGAAAGCTCTGGTCCGGGATTGTCTATGGTGCCCGCTCCCCGGCTTCGCGCGCCTCGCAGGCTCATGTCAGCTTTGGGTCACAAGGTAACTCAGCGTCATCACGAAGCCATGTCCGCTTTGCCCTCAAAGCGGACAAACAGCAGGCATGTTGGTAGGTCCGCTTCGCTCCAAAAGCGGACTGATGCCCCGCAGCAAACTGAGGCATGACCG
>DATFQX010000347.1:0-11268 GCA_035263865.1 Xanthobacteraceae bacterium | reverse complement strand
CTCAAGGCTGGCAAGCTCGTGATCGCGCAGACCGCCAACATCCTCCTCTACCTCGGCGCGCGGCTTAAGCTTGCGCCGCGCGATGAGGCCGCACGGCTATGGGTGCATCAATTGCAGCTCACCATCGCCGATCTTGTGGCGCTCATCCACAATACGCACCATCCAATCACCGGCTATCTCTACTACGAACAGCAGCGCGCGGCCGCGAAGCTTGCCGCCAAATATTTCTGGCGCTATCGCCTGCCGAAATTCCTGCGCTATTTCGAACGCGTGCTGCAAAAGAGCGGCGGTCCTTATCTCATCGGCCGCAGGCTCACCTATGCGGACCTCTCGGTGTTCCAGATCATCGAGGGGCTGCGCTACGCCTTCCCGCGCCGGATGAAACGGTTTGAGCGCAAGGTGCCGCGCCTCGTCGCGCTGCACGACCACGTGTCGAGGCGGCCACGGATTGCGGCCTATTTGGCCTCGCCGCGGCGCATTCCGTTCAGCCAGTGGGGCATCTACCGCTATTTCAAGGAGCTGGATCGGTAGTATCGCGCGAATGAAAAGGTCGTCATGCCGGGCTTGACACCGCAAGTCGGGTTCACCCGACTTGCGGCGCTTAATAAGCGCAACTTGGGCAAGCCCGAGTTGCGGTGCAATCAATCCAGCTTCGCGAAAACCTTCTTGCAAAGACGATGGATGCGCGGGTCGCAAGCGCGTTCACGCGCGTCTTCGACGCGCTTCTGCCCGCACATGACGGGGCGCCTCATCCCACCGCGTTGAGCACCTTGCCGCCGGCGGTGACGGGCTTGGCCGCCACCAGCACGAAGGCGATGACGCAAGGGACTTGGCCCTTGTTGACCCAATTGTGGATGGTGCCGCGCTGCACTAGCACGTCGCCGGCCTTGAGATGCACGCTGCTGCCGTCGAGCTCCATATCGATCTCGCCGGAGAGCACCGTGCCGTAGTCGATCGAGTCGGTGCGGTGGTTGCGCGGCGCAACCCCGGGGCCGAAGCTCACCACCCGGAACACGGTGCCGTTCTCGAGCGTGGTGCCAACCTTGCGGGCGGAGGTGTCGGCGCTGCCGTCGTTGTCGACCGGAAAGCCTTCGCTCGTCCAGATCACGGCGGCTTGCGCGCCAGGGCGGGTCTGGGCGACGTTCTTGACCGGTTCATCGATTGACACGATCGCGCGGCCGTTCTTGTCGTGGCCGGTGACAATACGGCGGATGCTCAGACTCATGGCTGTCTCCCTGGGTAAAGCCTTCGGGGAGGATCATTCGCCGGACGCCGTTCGGTTTGCAACGCCCGGCTTCCCATGCCGGTGAAATCTGCCTAAAACCGCCCCCGCGAGATGCTACCGCCGAAATCGCCATGACCGCGCACGCCCAAATCACGCCGCTGTACAATCACACGCCGCTGTTTCCGCTCGGCGCCGATACGACGCCCTACCGTAAGCTTTCCGCCGACGGCGTGCGCTTAGAGCGCTCCGGCAAGCATGAGCTTGTCGTGATCGAGCGTGAAGCGCTGCGCACGCTGGCCGAGGTAGCCTTCACCGACATCAATCACCTCTTGCGCCCGGGACATTTGCAGCAGTTGCGCGCGATTCTCGAGGATTCCCAGGCGAGCGACAACGACAAGTTCGTCGCCTACGATTTCCTCAAGAACGCCAACATCGCGGCGGGCGGCGTGCTGCCGATGTGCCAGGATACCGGCACCGCCATCATCATGGGCAAGAAGGGCCGTCTCGTTTTCACCGAGGGCGACGACGAGGCGGCGCTCGCCGAGGGCGCGCGTGACGCGTACCTCAAGCGCAACCTGCGGTATTCGCAACTTGCCCCCATCTCCATGTTCGAGGAGAAGAACACCAAGTCGAACATGCCGGCGCAGGTCGAGATTTATGCCGAAGGCAAGGGCGAGAACGACGGCGCCTATAAGTTCCTATTCATTGCCAAGGGCGGCGGCTCCGCCAACAAATCGTTTCTGTTCCAGGCGACGCCCTCAATTCTCACCCACGACCGCCTGATCGCATTTCTCAAGGAGAAGGTGCTCACGCTCGGCACCGCCGCCTGCCCGCCCTATCATCTCGCCATCGTGATCGGCGGCACATCCGCCGAATTGACGATGAAGACGGTCAAACTCGCCTCCTGCCGCTATCTCGACGACTTGCCGACGCGCGGTTCCGAGGAGGGCCACGCCTTCCGTGATCTCGAGATGGAGCAAGAAGTGCATCGGCTCACGCATTCCCTCGGCGTGGGCGCGCAGTTCGGCGGAAAATATTTCTGTCACGACGTGCGCGTGATCCGGCTGCCCCGGCACGGCGCTTCGCTGCCCATCGGACTCGGCGTCTCATGCGCAGCCGACCGGCAGGCACTCGGCAAGATCACGCGGGAGGGCGTCTTTCTCGAAGAGCTCGAGCGCAATCCGGCAAAATATCTGCCGGAGATCGATGCCGCCAAGCTCGGCGGGGAAGTGGTGCATGTCGATCTGCGTCGGCCGATGAAGGATATTCTCGCCCAGCTTTCCAAATATCCGATCAAGACGCGGCTCTCCCTGACAGGCCCCATGGTCGTCGCGCGTGATCTCGCGCACGGCAAATTGCGCGAGCGGTTGGAGCGAGGGGAGGGACTGCCCGACTATTTCAAGAACCACCCGGTCTACTACGCGGGTCCCGCCAAGACGCCGCAGGGCTACGCCTCAGGCGCCTTCGGCCCGACCACCGCAGGGCGGATGGATTCCTTCGTGCACGATTTTCAGGCCGCCGGCGGTTCGATGATCATGCTGGCCAAGGGCAACCGATCGCCCGCGGTGCGCGAGGCTTGCCGTAAGCATGGCGGCTTCTATCTCGCCTCGATCGGCGGCGCGGCGGCAAATCTCGCCGAGCATTGCATCAAGAAGGTCGAAACGGTGGAATATCCGGAACTCGGCATGGAGGCGGTCTGGAAAATCGAGGTGGAAAATTTTCCCGCCTTCATCGTGATCGACGACAAGGGCAACGATTTCTTCCAGGAATTGAATCTGGGGTGACGGGTAAGAGAAGCCGCTCGTTCCCGCGAAGCGCATCATACCCGGGCAGCGCGGGAATGAGCGGAATGTCGTTCCGCTGTGCTTCGCTCGTCGGGACACGCATAGCTCCCGTGACGACGTGATCGGATTGTGCAAAGCTTGACACGCGTTTCATCACTTAGGAACACACGAATGGCTTGGATCAAAGCGACCGATATCGCGTATGGACGGCTTCGGGCTCCTGACCTCGACGTGATGGAGGAATTCCTCACGCGTTTCGGCATGCTGCGCGCCGATCGCACCAATACGGCCCTCTACATGCGCGGCACCGATCCCGCCCATCATATCCATGTCACCGAGAAGGGCGCACCGAAATTCGTCGGTCTCGCCTATTATGCCGCGAGCGGCGACGATCTCGAGCGCATCGCGCGCGCGCCCGGCGCCTCGCCGATCGAGGATATCGACGAGCCCGGCGGCGGCAAACGGGTGCGGCTCACTGAACCCAACGGCTATCAGATCGAAGTGGTGCACGGCATCGCTACGTCGCCGCCGATTCCGACGAAACGCCAGAAGCTCAACACCGGCGAGGATCCCCTGTTGCGTGCAGGCGAGCTGATGCGGCTGCCCAAGGGGCCTTCGCACGTCAAGCGGATCGGGCACGGTGTGCTTATGACGCCGAAATTCCGCGAGACCGTGGATTGGTTCCGCGAGATGCTCGCCTTTGTGTGTTCGGACGACGTCTACGCCGGCGATAAAACGAACCTGATCGGCTCGTTCAATCGCTGCGACCGCGGCGACACATATGTGGATCACCACGTATTCTTCTGCCTCAACCATCCTAAGACCGGGCTCAATCACCTCTCGTTCGAGGTGCCCGACATCGATGATGTCGCCATGGGTCACGACTACCTGGCGCAATTCGGCACATACGAGCACATGTGGGGGATTGGCCGGCACGTGCTGGGCAGCCAAGTTTATGATTACTGGGCCGATCCATGGGGCCGCGTGCACGAGCACTGGGCCGACAGCGATCGGCTCAATCTGGCCAACGGCTCGAACCTGGTGCCGGCGGAAGAGGCTCTCGTCTCGCAATGGGGCGAGGAGCCGCCGAAAAAATTCATCGATCACGCGAGCCCGTGAGACCGGCTGGCCCGTGATTTCGTGCACGCAAGGACTGCGAAACCGCGGCTTGCGGCGAGTGGGCGAGGGCGCGATAAGCTATGCTCGGAGGTGCAGTCATGATCACCACCTTGGTGCACTTCCAACTCCCGTCGCCGGTCTCGCTTGCCGAAGCTACTCGGCGTTTCGAGGCGACGGCGCCGAAATATCAAAAGCTCCCCGGGCTGATCCGGAAATATTACATCCGCTCCGAGGACGGGCATATCGTCGGCGGCGTTTATCTCTGGCAGACGCGGCAGGCGGCCGAGCGCCTCTACAGCGCCGAATGGCGCGAGCGCGTCGAAAAGCTCTACGGCGCCAAGCCAGCCATCACCTGGTTCGACAGTCCAGTCGTCGTCGATAATTCGACCGGCGGCACGATTACGAAGGCGGCATGACCATGCAAAGCAATGACAATGTCCCCCGCGGCGCGCTCGCGGCGGCCGGCGCGGCGCTCGCCGCCGACGCACCTGTGCGGCCGCAAGCGGCGCGCGCGAAGGGTCCGCTCGTTTGGCTCGACATGGACCAGCAGGCGCTCGACGACGCCTACGACCAGATCGTCTACGCACCCAATCGCGAGCAGGTCACCCAACGGCGGATCGCCAACAGCGCTCGCGCCCGCGCCGCGATCGGCGCGCCCGAGCGCGTCGCCTATGGTCCAACCGAGATCGAGAAGCTCGACATCTACCGCACCAGGCAAGCGCATGCGCCGGTGAATATTTTCATTCACGGGGGCGCCTGGCGCGCCAATCGTGCTGCCGATTATTCCTGCCTCGCCGAACCGTTCGTGCGCGCAGGTGCGCATTTCGTCATCCTCGATTTCACAAATGTCGACGAGACCGGCGGCAGCCTCTTTCCCATGGTCGAGCAGGTTCGCCGCGCTGTTGCTTGGGTCTACAAGAACGCCAATAAATTCGGCGGCGATGCGTCGCGCCTTTATCTCACCGCGCATTCCTCCGGCTCGCATCTCGGCGGCTGCGTGGTGACTCACGATTGGCGCGCAGAAAATCTGCCGATCGACCTTCTTAAGGGGGCGATGCTCGGCAGCGGCATGTACGACCTAAAGCCCGTGCGTCTCTCCAAGCGCTCGAGATACGTCAAGTTCACGGACGAGATGGAGGAAGAGCTGAGCGCGCAGCGTCATCTCGACAAGCTCAACACGCCCCTCATGCTCGCCCACGGCACCTGCGAGACGCCCGAGTTCCAGCGCCAGACGCGCGACTTCTACGCGGCGGTCAAAGCCGCCGGCAAGTCCGTCGAGCTCTTTATCGGCGAGGGCTACAACCACTTCGAGATGCTGGAGACGCTGGCCAATCCGTACGGCCTGCTCGGCCGCGCGGTGCTGGCGCAGATGGGACTCGCCGCCGCTTGAGACTGGTCGTCCTCGCGCAAGCGGGGACCTATGATCTCAGCTCGGTGGTGATGGGTCCTGCTTTCGCAGGGGCAACACACACAAATGCGCCGCTATCCCGCTTGCCGATAATGCTGGAACTCGGCGGGCCTGCGGTGTCGTGGCGCAGGCTTTGCGGCTGCACGCTGTTGGTCGAACACTTCCGCGCAGTGAAGCCATCGCTCCGCCATGCGATGCCAGGTTGCCTTGCTCGCGGGGTCACGCGTGAACTTCGCCATTCGCTGGCAATCGGCGGCGTGCCTGAGGAATTCCTCCGATGGATTCATCAATTCCGTCCTCCTTGGTGGTCAGGCTGCCCTACTCACGTACTGAAAGCCTTCCGCGTATTCGGAGAGCCGCAGCCAGCACAGGGCCAGTTCACGCCAGGTCTTCCTCTCCTTCTCGTCGACCGATTGCTCAGCCAATCGAAGGCATTCGCTCGCCCGCTGCTGATACTGGTTCTGGGAAGCCATAGCGCAACCTCATCCGCGCCCCCGCCCTATGTTCACAACCGGACATAACGAGGATCCGCTGGAAAGGTTCCCTTCGCCAGCCGCGCGGGCGGCAGCGGCATCGGCATGGTAAATTCCTCTCGGGGGTTGCGGGGTTGGGGTTAAGGCGGCTGGCGGGAGGCGGCATCATGCGCGAGGCAGTGACTGACGCCCTCGGCTGCAAGGCTGTGACCGGCCGACATATGGGCGAGCTGCCGGCGAGGCGCGGCGTTTATGTCGATGCTGCCATTTGGCAGTGGCAGGGACTCAAATGGGCCCATCTGCTCGCCGAGGATACCGACGAGCTGCACCGCTTCGCGGCTCGGCTCGGCATTCATCGCGCCTCGTATCAAGGGCCGCCCCGGACCGCGGTGCCGCACTACGACATTACGGCGTACGAGCGACAGCGGGCCATTGCGCTCGGCGCCATTCCCTGCAGCCGCGACGAGATCGTCGCGATCGTGCGTCTCATGCGTTGGCGTGAGGCTCCGCCGCGAACGCGCGCGGCCTAGAGTGGGTTGAGCTTCCGCAACTCGCCTAGCGCATGTTCGCCCAGGGATCGAATTTTTGTTCCGGGATCTTGTCGAGCGCGGCTTTATAGGCCTTCTCGGCCTCGGCGGCCTTCTGCTTCTGCTCCGCGCTCTGCTGCTGCGATCCGGAATATCTTCCCTTCCCCCGCCCTTGGGCATGCGCGGGCACAATCAATAACGCGATGGCCGCGAGAGCTACGAGGAGGATTCTCATTCCCCTTTCCCCATGAACGGTCGCACCCCAGCCTGAAGATAGAGCCTATTGTGGCCGAAAATGCGACGCGGCGCGGGTTCCACGTTCGGGCTGCTCCATCTGTTGGGATACCCGGGTCGGCCCGGGACTACTTGGAGGCGCAGGCAAGCATAACTTTGACCGTGACGCCCTGTCGCTGCGGCCGGAAGGTGGCGCGATTCTCCTCCTCGAACACGAAGGTGCCGCCGGGGTTGATCGCGTAGGTATTGAGAATTCGCTCATTCGCCTCGCACGCGACCGTGCAGGCTTGCCGACACTCTCCCTCGACGAAACGAATGACCGTTCCGCTCGGCCCTGGCGGTCCGGGAGGACCCGCGGGACCAGCGGGTCCAGCCGGTCCCGCCTCGCCTTTTTCGCCTTGGGAGACCTTCTCTTCGCAAGCCGCGAGCGCCAGGGGCGCCAGCAGCAGGACAATGATCAACGAGCGGATTTGCATGCAATCTCCCGGAAATCAGATCAGGAAAAGAGGACAACAGTCTGCGCACGAAAAAGGGCTGGTCCGTGGCGGCGCTCTTCTCAATGACGATGCCTCGGGCCGCCGATCTATTTGAGGACTTGCGCGGCAGCGCTGTTCAAACGCTCTGCCAAGGCGCGCGCCACGTCGGGCGTCATTTGCACGCGAACGATAGGCCCCATGGGGCGGTGCCAGTCGTCGAGCAAGTGCAGCATGACTTCGATGTGCTCATCGAGGGCGTGGGCGGTTGCGAGTTCCGCCGTGCCGAGGTCATGCGGCGGAGGCCCTCTGAATTCCGCGACCATGAGGTGCTCCCCGTAAGGTCATCTCGCTGCGGAAAATCCGCATATGGTAGGGCCGCCTGCTGCGGCGGCCCCGTTCTTGGACCGCTTACCAGCAGCGACGACACCAGCAGCGGAAACGGCCACAGACGCGCGTGAATCCGGGCCGGCAATAAGGTCCCCATCCGCGACACGCGGCGGGCTCAATCTGCGTAAAATACTGCGCCGCGGTGGCGACGTTGTTGGCCCCGCGAGAGGTTTGCGCGTCGGCCGTCAAGGCCGTGGACACCGCGAACAAAACTGCGATCGCAAGACAGAGCGCAGCTTTGCGCATCGATTTTCTCCTTCTAGTGTCGCGATGCCCCCCAGTGCGCCCCAAGCGCGGTCGATCTTACTCGCCCAGCCATTTTGGTCCACGTCAACGATCACAGTATGTGCGACGGCGCTGCTGGCGATGTCGGTTGCTCTCATGGCGAGCGGCGGCGCGGACACCGACGTCAGACGAGAGTCACACGACGGCATGGCTCGTAACGTCGATCGATCCGGTCTCCGGCTAACCGAAAGAGAGAAGCCCCGGCTGTGGTAGGTCCGGGGCTCTCGTGCAGTAGTGTCACCACGATTCTGGCGGATCGTGATTCCCCACGCTAACGCGATCTGCGCGGTTTGGGCAACAGCCTCCAATTCGAAAAGCGTCCCATGTGACATTTCTGCCGAGCGATGCGGCCGCTGGTACTTGGATAGGTCAACCCGTGGCTAGCGCTTGTCAAAGTGCTAGCTGCATGAGGAAAGAAAGCTTTGGATCGAAGGCGCCTCGCTGTGGGGGCACTGGCCCGCTCTCGTATCTCGCCATAGGATTTGCCGCGCGCCGCGCCCCCCTCCTGGAGAACGACATCATGGCACGCTTTGTTTTTGCGACCGGACTCGCCGCCGTGCTCGGCATGCTGTTGCTCGCCATGTCATACGGCGGGGCATCGGCCCAGGAGCGGGCCACGTGTTCGCAGGCACGTGCCCAATGCGGCACGCAACGGGTCTGTCAGCGGCGCTTCGAGAACTGCATGCAAACCGGCTGCTGGACGGTCGTGATGGTGAAGCGGTGCGGCTACGAGAAGCGATAAATGAGGCTGCCGGCTGGGCTTCTTCATTGCGCTGACGCTCTGGCTTTTGGCTGAAAGAGAACCCCCGACGCGCGCGAGCATCGGGGGTTCTGCGGCCTCGGCTGGCGTCCAGTCGCGATCCAGACCGTTCGTAGACCGCGCGCAGCGCAGGTTACATTGGATACCCGCTCGCTATCCCTGTCATTGAGATAGGTGACAGCGGTGTCTGGTTCCCGAGAAGTCCCCATTACATGGCCTTTCTTGTGTGCTCGCTTTCCCGAGCTAGGTGATGGGAAGCGCGCGGGAAGCACTTAAAACGGTCGCCCTGGGGCCGCCCGCCAGGCGGGCCTTCCTAGCGAGCAGAGATGGGCAGCGCCCCCCTATGCCCGCCCACACCCTCGCCCTACTCGGAGGGAACCGCGGTGCCTGTGAGCCTCGCCAAGGGCGGCCGCATAACCTCACGATGACCGCCTGCACCCACGTGGTTGTTTTATCCGCGCGCGAGTTGAAGGAGCGGCAGATTGAGATCGCGGTCCGTATTGAGCAACATCAGAATGGCGAAGGATGGCCTATGGGCTATTCCCCTCGCTGCTGCTAGGCCCTTGTGACGTGCAGCCAAATGGCTCCTTGGTCTCCGCTCGGGCGCTGCGCAGCCGTTCGTGCGCCGTCTCCTACGGTGCCTGTAGTATTGATGCCTCGCGGAGTGCCAACCTCTATGAGCTTAGACGCTACGCCCGGACCGTCCCCGCCATGGCGCATTGCGCGCCAGCGCTAACCCTCTCTGCAAACTAGCGGAATCACTCTCCAATCGGCTATCCTCCATGCTCTCAGTAAGCAGAGGACGCCGCAATGGCCCTCAACGCCAAAGCCAATCCCGACTACGCCCCCAAGCGCATCAACGGTAAATTCGCGCCGGGGTATTCTGGAAACCCTGGCGGCTCATTGGAGGCTACGCGTAGATCGTTCAACAAGGATTTCCTGCTCGCGCTCGCTGCCGACTTCAAAAAGCACGGGGCGGCCGCGATTGAAAAGGTGCGTAAGCAACAGCCTGCGGCTTATATGAAAATCTGTGCGCTTCTGGTCCCGCGTGAGATGCAGATTGAGCATTCTGGCGGTGTCAAAGCGATGACCGACGAGCAGCTCGAACATGCCCTGGAGGCCATCGAAAGCCTGATGAGACAGCGGGGAATGGCGGCCTTGATCGAGGGGGAAGCGGAAGTCATCCCGAGCTTGCAGGCGCCCGGAAGCGGCGGCACCAAGATGCCCAAGGCTTAAGGTCAGCCTCTCCAAAAGTCCTTGAACCGGTCCGGCGCCATTTCGGTGTATCGGACGGTGTGCTGAATGTTCTTGTGCCCGAGGTAATGCTGCAATGCGCGCGTGTCGTGGCCATCGTTGGCGAGCTTAAAACCGCAGGCATGGCGCAGCATGTGTGGGTGGATCGGGAATGGCATGTTGGCAGCCTCGCCGACGCGCTGGATGAGCCGGTGGAAACCTATGGGACTGATTGGCCCGCCGCGCTCGGAAACGAACACATAAGCCTCTCTAGGGTAATCGCGCCGGAGCTTGCGAAGCGCCCGCATCTCGTCACCGCGGATCGGATGCACGCTGGGAATGCCGTTCTTGACGCGGTGAACGTGCAGGCGGCCCTCGGATAGCTCGATCTGCTGCCATTGCAGGTTGCAGACCCGGACGTTTGATGCGAGGTCGCCATACGATGGCGATCCTACAAATGATGAATGTCACCGAAACTATAACCGAGACGATTGACGATTATGTTTCCGTCGCTGTTCGTTTGGCGCGGGATGTTCCATGGCGAATGACGGTTAAGGAACGGATGTTCGCGAACAAGGATCGAATCTACCGTGACAGAACCGCCATCGTCGCGTAGCAAGACTTCTTAAACCGTGTCGCGCGCCAGGGACACGAGGGGTAGCCGCCGATCTACGAAGCGAAGGCTTGGGGGAAACCCTGGTGGGTCACCGGAGGCTACGCGCAGAGCGTTCAACAAGCGCTTTCTGCTCGATCTGGCGGAGGACTGGCAGCAGCATGGGCGCGAGGTGTTCAAGCGGGTTCGGCGGGAAAGTCCGGCTAGCTATTTGAAAGTCTGCGCAATGCTGGTGCCGCGGGAGATGAAGTTGGAGCATTCCGGCGGCGTCAAGGCGATGACGGATGAGCAGCTCGAGCGCACGCTGGAGGCCATTGAAAGCCTGATGAGACAGCGGGGAATGGCGGCCAAGGTGATCGAGGGGGAAGCGGAAGTCGTCCCGAGCTTGCAGGCGCCCGGAAGCCAATAGGACCACGTTTTTTGGACAGTCATAAAGGGAGAACCGGGGAAGTGCATCGGACCGCGATGCGGGATGGCTGGCGTCGGGGGCAGCGCGGGCCGCGTGGCGGGCGTGCGCGGAGGCCCCCAGGGGGGACTTTTCGGTTTCAAATTTTCATCAAGGGCTCATCCCCGGAAATTTGGTCTGAAACGGTTTTCTGGCAAGTGAGGAGGTCCTGGTGCGGAAGTAGGGTGGCCTATTTTTGGTTACCTCCTTTAGGAAAAAATTTATCGGACAGCCGCGGCGAGGCACCTTGTGTCCGTGGTATCGTTCCCTTTACGCACCTCACGCGGGAGGGGCGTATG